>JBDTVF010000266.1:0-4557 GCA_040007325.1 Ginsengibacter sp.
ATTGTAATCGGTGGCCTTATCAGCAAAAGGGTTCGGGGTGATAAATTAAAAAAGATCTTTGGATGGTTTGTAATGTTAATGGGAGTTTATATACTTATAAGCGAAATATTTTTTAAACTGTAATACAATATAATTTAAGAACAAGCCTATGTTAGAATTATTAAAACAACCTTGGCCCTGGTATGTAGCGGGGCCGTTAATTGGCCTGACGGTTCCGATTTTGCTGATCGCGGGGAATAAAACATTTGGCGTTTCTTCTTCTTTGCGCCACATATGTGCTGCATGTGTACCATCAAAAATTCCCTTCTTTAGTTATGAATGGAAAAAAGAGCTATGGAATCTCGTGTTCGTTACAGGAATATTAGTTGGAGGTTTTTTGGCCGCTGTTCTCCTAATGAATGACCAACCTGTACAAGTTAATCCGAAGCTAATAACAGAGCTTTCAACTTATGGTATTACTGATTATCATTCGCAGGTGCCACAGCAATTATTCAACTTTACACAACTGTTTACTCTTAAAGGATTTTTCCTTATCGTCGTTGGAGGATTTCTTGTTGGATTTGGAACAAGATATGCCGGGGGCTGTACTTCGGGTCACGCAATAATGGGTTTATCCAATCTTCAATTGCCATCTTTGATCGCCACCATCTGCTTTATGATTGGAGGCTTCATAATGGCTAATCTAATTCTACCACTTATTTTAATGAACTAAACTTATGAGCCAGGTAACACCAATCCGAAAGGAAATAAACACGGATTTTGAAGTACGCTCTCTTGATTCGCTATATACAACCAAACCTTATCGCGCGGAATCTTGGTGGTCTTACGCAAAATATTTTGTAACGGGGATTCTGTTTGGTATCATACTGGTGAAGTCAGAAGTAATTTCGTGGTTTCGCATTCAGGAGATGTTTCGCCTGCAAAGCTTTCATATGTATGGTGTAATAGGTTCTGCCGTTGTCACGGGCATCATCTCTGTTCAACTAATAAAGCGATTGAATATAAAAACAATTGCAGGGGAAAAAATAATGCTGCCACAAAAGAAATTTCATAAAGGTCAAATTTTTGGTGGCTTGCTATTTGGTTTTGGGTGGGCGTTGACAGGCGCATGCCCGGGCCCTATGTTTGCTCAAATAGGAACGGGTGCACTCGTTGTAATAGTTTCCTTACTCAGCGCAATCGCCGGCACATGGGTGTATGGATTTCTAAAAGAAAAACTTCCTCATTAATAACTCATGTGTGACCAATGTCACCAATAAAGAAAGTACGATTGGCGAGCTTTGCAAAATAAAAAAAGATTATGCGGATACAACAATTTGAAGATAAAAATCTCTCGCACTATAGCTATGCAATTTTAAGTGAATGTGAAAAGAAAATTATTTTAATTGACCCTTCGCGTAACCCACAGCAATACTATGATTTCGCAAAAGCAAATGACGCAGAAATTACCGGTATAATTGAAACTCATCCTCATGCTGATTTCGTGAGCAGCCATCTTGAAATTTATCAAACAAACGGTGCATCTATATATGCGAGCAAATTAGTAGCAGCTTCATATCCTCACATAGCATTCGATGATGGTCAATACATACAGGTCGGCAAAATAAAATTACTTGCACTAAATACACCAGGGCATTCTCCGGATAGTATTTCTATTTTATTAGAACATGCTGGGAAGCAAAAAGCAGTATTTACCGGAGACACGCTGTTCATTGGAGATTGCGGAAGACCTGACCTGAGGGAGGCAGCAGGAAAAATCCAGTCTTCGCGACAGGCACTGGCCGGGCAAATGTATCATTCACTGCGCAATAAATTAATCCCGCTTAATGATGATGTAGTTGTTTATCCTGCGCATGGTGCCGGTACACTTTGCGGTAAGTCTTTAAGCGAAGCAAACAGCAGTACTATCGGCGAAGAAAAAAAGACCAACTGGAGCCTGCAACCTCAAACAGAGGAAGAGTTTATAAGGGAGCTGTTGCATGAGCAACCCTTTGTACCGGCTTACTTTCCTTTTGATGTTGAATTGAATCGTAAGGGAGTGGCTGCATTTACAGAAAGCGTTCAGGCTGTATTGATAGGCAAGCAGGTTTTAAATAAAGATGATGCTGATCGGTTAGATAAAAATCTCTGGATAATTGATATAAGAAATTCAGAAGACTATAAACATGGCCACCTGCCGCATTCCGTCAACCTTATGGAGGAAGGGAAGTTTGAAACTTGGCTTGGAACTATCATCGGGCCAAATGAAAAATTTTACCTCGCTGCATCGGATGACCGGGAGCTAAAGAAAGCAATAGAAAGAACAGCATCCATCGGTTATGAGACACAGATCGCGGAAGCATTTGTTCTAAAGTATGAGCCGCTGAAAGAAGAAAAATTAAACCTCGATGAATTCAAAAAGCACAAGGACGATTTTACCATAGTAGATGTAAGAAATCCATCAGAAGTAAAACAAAAGAAAATATTTAGCAACAGCCTCTCCTTTCCCCTTGCTGATTTAAGAAGTAACTTAAATGATATACCAACCAATAAGCCTCTAATGGTGCATTGTGCAGGTGGCTACCGGAGTGCTGCTGCAAGTTCCATGATCAAGTCACAATTGAAGGGGCAGGTGCAAGTGTTTGATCTTGGCGAAGCAATCCAACAATTTATTTGATAACGTCATTTCTTTAAATACTTACTTCCCGAAAAAAATTACATTTTTATAAAGAAGCTTTATTCAAAATTTGCCTGAATAGCTCCATCTTTGCTGCCAAAAATTTAATCCAAACTTTAACCCGGATACATGAGGCAGACCGCAACAGGCTTTGTAAAAGGTTCATTTATTTTCTTAAATATTTGCGTAATAGTTTGCTATCTCACTGCCTGCATACTTCCATATATCAATACTGATACATTTTGGTTCCTCGCGTTGGCTGGATTGATTTTTCCAATCGTATTTTTTGCACTTGTTTTTTTTATTTTGATGTGGGCGATTGTAAGATCGAAGTGGTGTTGGGTTTCGCTCATTGTTTTGTTGTTGGGTATTCAGCAGATCCTATCTGTTTTTGCTTTTAATATACCGGGCACTTTCAGTATGGTAAAAAAACCAAATACCCTGCGTGTGCTGCAATGGAATGTTTCAAGTTGGGATCAATACAATAACAGGAATGTTGGCGACATGAATTATCGTTCTCTTATGCTAGACCTTGTACAAACGCAAAATGCAGATGTGCTTTGTTTCGAAGAATTTTTTGAATCGAAGAATACAAAACTTTCTCAAAAAAATATTCCTGATATTACTAAGAGAGGCTATCCTTATCACTACTTTGTTTCATCAATCGATTTCGAAAACGATTTTGAAGTGGGTGTTGCAATTTTTTCGAAATACCCGATCATTGACACTGCAAAATTTGAGTATGAAAAAAATTCTTCAGCGGAGCATTTAATATATGCTGATATAAAAGTTGGTGAAAAAACTTTCAGGATACTGACCACCCACCTGCAATCTGTACGATTTGAAGCTCAGGAATATGAGAGCCTGAGCCAGATAAAACATCGAAACCGGCAAGGCTTGCGTGACTCGAGAACGATCGTATCAAAATTAAAGAAAGGCTACACCTATAGGTATAACCAGGCTCAAACAGTACACGAGCAAATCGAAGCAAGTCCCTACCCTGTAATTGTTTGTGGCGACTTTAATGATGTCCCAAATTCCAATACTTATTTTACTGTAAAAGGGAAATTGCAGGATGCTTTTTTGAAAAAAGGTCTCTTTATCGGACGCAGCTTTCGCTTTATCTCCCCTACTCTCAGGATCGACTATATTCTTTCATCCAAAAGTTTCCATGTGGATCAATGTAAAGTAATACACGTTCCTTACTCCGATCATTATCCTGTAGAAGCCGACCTTAGTTATTGATGTTAGGATCGATTTTCTAAAAGATTTTTAAAAAAAATTTTGTCTGTGCTGCAGCTCCGACAAAAAAACGCCCCATTAAAATGAGGCGTGTTTTGTAAGAATTCTTAAAATGGTGGGTCAGGCGGTGTGTTGGGATTATTATCTCTTTCCCGGAATGGATAAGGGAAAAAATTTCTTTTTCTTTCCGCATCCGGTCTTCCAAATCTGCGCATGTCTTCGAGTTTTAAACCAGACATGAAAAGTTCAATACTTCTTTGCCTGTATATTTCGTCAAGTACATCAGTTTGTGTAAGAGGCCCTGAATAAGGCGGCTCGCCGGCGCCTATTCCAAAAGGATCCTGTGCCGGAGTTTTGGTGATAACCTTATTCAATTCTATAACTGCATTTGTGAGATCAGGCGATGCCATTCTTGCATAAGCCTCTGCTTTTATAAGTATAATTTCTCCTGGTAAATAATAGGGCCATGGCGAAGTAGATGTTGCTCCAAAACCACCCACTCTAAACCTTGGTGCAATGACAGTATTAATGGTCGTATAAAACTGTACCCGCCCATCAATAATTGAGGGGCGCTGCCCTACTGGTAAACCAAACGTAGAATCTATTGGTTGAAAAACATTGTTAGTAGAAGTTGCAGTTTCATAAATTGGGTTGATACT
>JBDTVF010000267.1:0-4554 GCA_040007325.1 Ginsengibacter sp.
CGTGGGGAATGCTGCCCTCCTATGCAAGTGCTTATTTTCCCGGAACAAAAAAAAGATATGGCGTAGGTGGTAACAGTTTTATATGCGCAGTGGAATTTGGAAAAAGAATACAAGCAAAGTCATTGCTGGCAGGCGGTGAAAGCGGGCACCCGGATTCAAAACATTTTACCGACCAGGCAGGAATGTACAGCAAAGGAAAATTTAAAGATGTTTTGTTTTACAAAGAAGATGTAGTAAAAAATGCTGAGCGCACTTACCATCCCGGAGAGTAAAAGCGAACCCAGCATTGTGACCTACAATATGAACGAATGTTTATGAGATCAAGAACAGTTTACAAACCTGCTATCCCAAAAATAATTTTCATGAATTTTCTTACTATCAAACAGGTGTATTCGTGATGTTCGGGTTATCTGTTGATTTGGGAATATCTGTTGTAGTTCCCGGACTGCTCATTTTACTTTCAATATCTTTCTTGATATGATTGAAAGTATCCTTAATGTTATCTGACGGAGACCTGAACATATATGCTGATCCCAATACTCCAATTGCAGCTATCGCTGAAAAATAAAGGCCAAACCCAACGAAAGAGCTTCCTACGACTGAATTAGATAATCTAACATAAAAATAGATAACGCTTAAAATTGCTATCGCTCCTGCAACCAATACTATGGCCCACATATTTCCTTCAAGGTTTTTAGTTTGGTCTCCCAGGTAAGCGATCGCAGCACCCGCTGCAAAGCACAAGAATACTAAGATGCCAATATCATGCATACCATTTACGCTTTGCGAGTAACCGAATAATGAAATAGACACCCATGGAAGAAACATTGATACTACACCTGCTGCCGACGCAATTAGTACAAATTTTCTTTGCTTGCTCATTGTTTGAAAATTCATGGCAATAATTTTAAAAGATGAAAAAATAAGAAAAAATTACGGGAGGGATAAACAGGTGAGAAGCATAAATCGATAATGAAAATAGAAAATGTTTACGATAAATCAAATAGCATTGCCATTAATTTTGGCGCATCGAAATATTTTTAGCTGATAAAAAGGCGGAAATGAAGATGACAGGTTATCTCCTTTTTTCCTTCGTTCGACGGCGAAGATCGTCGGCTTCGCTCAAGAGTTGTGTATACTCTTTTTGTAGTATTGAATATTTTTCGCGCATGGTTATTTCAGACATCAAAAGTTGTTCAAGCTCTTTCTCACGCTCCAATGACGCTTCGAGTTGCTTTTGAAGACGCAGGGTGTCACCTTGCAAAGACTGAAGATCTTTCATGCGTAATTCAAAGTCACTTTGCAACCGCGTCGAGCGATCTTTGCTACCTTCCATTTCGTTCAACTTATTCTCAGCCGCTTCGAGTGCCTGTTTGGCAAAGTCAAGCTCATTTTCCAGTTGTTCTTTTTTAGCGTTCTCTTGATAATATAATTCCTTCCAATCTTCTTCGTCTTCATAGGCAGCGGTTGCTGTAACTGCGCCACCACCCTTTAAAGCATTTATGGCAACTTTGTCTTCAATTACTTTAAGGCGATCCTGGAACTTGGAAAACTGGATGTGGTAAAATGTAGTATTGTCTTCCACGTGCTTTACTTTATTTCTCAGGATCTTTAGCGAGTCGGGGCTATCAGCAAAGTCAGAGGAGGAAGATTGATTTCTATTAAATCTAAAGAAGAATTTCTTATCAGCCGGCAGAAACTCGTAGCTGGTCATGATCATCTTATAAGCAAATATGATGCACGCAATTAGTATTATGAGGGACAGTATCCACCAAAACCACATAAGCTAGTTCAATTTAGTCAGTAAAAAAAATTTGTCAATTCGAATGCGTGGGGATTACATCCTGGAGATTTCAAGGGATAGGTGTATTAAAGAGAGTCTATCACAAGGATAGGATTTATTAGCGAGGTGTAAAATAAGCAATATTATCCGCTTACCAAAGTACCAACTTTTTCTCCGGTTACCACTCTCAAAAGTGTGCCCGGCGTACCCATATCAAATACAATAATCGGTAATTGGTTTTCCATACACAGCGTAAAAGCTGTCATGTCCATTACCCTGAGATTATTAGTAATACATTCTGCAAACGTTATGGTATCAAATTTTTTTGCATTAGAATCTTTTTCAGGATCTGCAGAATAGATACCATCTACCCTTGTTCCTTTTAAAATTACATCAGCTTTTATTTCAATAGCCCGCAATGAACCAGCAGTATCAGTCGTAAAATAAGGGTTGCCAGTACCGGCGCCAAAAATTACCACCCTGCCTTTTTCCAAATGTCTTATTGCACGGCGTCTTATATAAGGTTCAGCAATTTGCTCCATCTTAATAGCACTTTGCAAGCGTGTATAAACACCTACTCTTTCAAGTCCACTCTGAAGCGCCATCCCGTTTATGACTGTAGCAAGCATCCCCATGTAATCGCCTTGTGCCCGCTCAATACCAGTCTCGGCCTCATTCATTCCTCTATAAATATTTCCACCACCAATTACAATAGCTACCTGCACTCCCATCTCGGTTACAAGCTTAATATCCTCAGCATATTTAGAAATAACCTGCGAATCCAGTCCGAAATTATTGTCGCCCATTAATGATTCACCAGAAAGTTTGAGTAGAATACGTTTAAACCGTGGGAGCATGTGCCGAAGTAATATTTGGTTTTGCGGGGCGAAGATAAAGGAATTCGATAATGAATTCATAGCTATTTACTCATAAAGAAGATACAACAAAAAAGAGCCGCAATGCAGCTCTTTACTTTATAAAAATTAAAACTTTAGACTTACAGAGTAAGACCGGTTGTGAAATTAACCCAGGGCCACTCTTTTAAATTCTGTTACTTTCAAATCTTTATCAATGCTTTTCAAATAATCAGAAACAGATTTATTCGCATCCTTAACATAAGGCTGTGCAAGCAATGTACTTTCTTTGAAAAATTTATTGATCTTACCCAGGGCAATCTTTTCAGCCATTTCTGCCGGCTTTCCTTCGGCCTTCACTTGCTCTATTGCAATTTCCTTTTCACGAGCGATAGTCTCTGCAGGTACCGAGTCCTGGTCGATAGCTATAGGGTTCATAGCAGCAATCTGCATGGCAACATCTTTACCAGCATCTGAAGCTTCTTTATTTAAACCAACCAAAACACCCATGCGGTATGCACCGTGAATGTAGGCGGCTACATAAGGAGCATTCACTCTTTCAAATCTTGAAACGCTTATTTTCTCGCCGATCTTTGCAACCTGGTCATTCAATTTATCTGATAAGTTTTCGCCGTCAACAGTTAATTTATTTAAATCATCCGCGCTGTTGATATCCGCTGAAACCACTGCATCCATGATTGATTGTGCAAAGGCTACGTATTCTGCATTTTTACTTACGAAATCAGTTTCGCAGCTTACGTTAATTATAAACCCTGTTTTATTGTCTTTTGTAGTTTGAGCAATTACGACACCTTCTTTCGCCTCACGATCTCCACGTAATGCGGCGACCTTCTGACCTTTTTTTCTTAAATAATCAATTGCAGCTTCAAAGTCACCATTAGATTCTGTCAATGCTTTACGGCAGTCCATCATTCCTGCGCCAGTTTGCTGTCGCAATTTGTTTATATCAGCTGCTGTAATAGTTGTTGTACTCATTATAAATATGTTTTATTATGAAATAAACCAAACTGCTGCAAGGCAGTTTGTTTATATTTTGAAATAAATATTATCGGGGGAAATTTTATCTGCGTCCACCTGGTCCGCCACCTACTCTTCCACCACCACCTGGGCCACTCACCCTGCGTTTTTGAGGACCTGCCGCACCACGGCCTTTTCCACCTGTAGGACCTCCGCTGCCTCTGCGGCGCTCTTTATCTTCGTCTGTATCTACAGTAAATTTAATATCGTTAGGATCACGTTCTTCTGTTTCCTCATGATCTTCATCTTTCTCGGCTTGTCTTTCAGCCAGGCCTTCTGCAATCGCGGCAACGATGTAATTGGTAACAATAGCAATAGATTTTGTCGCATCATCATTTGCTGGTATTGCAAACTCCACTTTATTCGGATCGCAGTTGGTATCTACCATACCAAAAGTGGTGATGTTAAGTCTTTTTGCTTCTGAAAGAGCAATGTGCTCATGACCTATATCAACCATGAAAAGCGCCGCTGGAACACGGCTTATCTGTGCGATACCACCTAATACTTTATCCATTTTATCCCTGTCACGGGTAAGTGTAAGGCGCTCTTTCTTTGTAATGCTATCAAGTGATCCGTCATTCAAAAGTTTCTCGATGCTCTGCATTTTTTTTACGCTCTTACGTACAGTGTTGAAATTCGTAAGCATACCACCAAGCCAACGCTCAGTCACAAATGGCATGTTCACCCTTTTTGCAGCTTCGGTAACTATTTCTTTTGCCTGCTTCTTAGTAGCAACAAACATTATTTTCTTACCGCTCTTTGCGATTGACTTCAATGCTGCTGCCGCTTCTTGTAAGCCCTCAACAGTTTTATTGAGATCAATGATGTGAATACCTTTTTTCTCAGCAAAAATGTAAGGCAACATTTTAGGATTCCACT
>JBDTVF010000268.1:0-4548 GCA_040007325.1 Ginsengibacter sp.
TATTAAAATGGCAACACCAAGGAAAATAAATATCCCAAGTATTACTGATCGCTGGCTGCTGGAAACTTTCATTATTGATTTATAAAATTATAATTATAAAAATTTTGTATTCTTTCATCTTCGGAATTAAAAACTTCTTCAAATGTACCCTGCTTTATAAACCTACCCTCAAACATCATCGCCACCTTATCCCCTGTAGCTTTTGCGCAGGTGAGGTCATGCGTAATTATGATAGAGGTGGTATCAAATTTATGCCGCACATGGTTAATCAGGTTGTTGATATCAATACATGTTATTGGGTCAAGGCCCGACGTCGGCTCGTCGTATAGCATTATTTGCGGCCGCAAAATTAGCGTGCGTGCAATGCCTATTCTTTTCCTTTGACCACCGGAAAGTTCAGAAGGCATTTGATTTATCGTTTGTGATAAACCTACATCTTCCAATACTGATTCTATCTCGTTCGTAACATCATGCCTTGACAGGTGTTTTTTATTTCTCACCAATGGAAATGCAAGGTTTTCACGCACCGTCATGCTATCGTACAAGGCGCTGTTTTGAAAAGAAAAACCTACCTGCATCCGCAGCTTCTGCAATTCTTTAATGCTAAGTTCATCAACTTCTTTTCCCAAAACATTTACTATACCACTATCAGGTTTTAATAAGCCACAAACAATTTTTATTAAAACAGATTTACCCGTGCCCGACCTCCCAAGCACCACCACATTCTCTTTCCTTCTCACATCAAGATTAACGCCCTTCAACACATGATTTTCCCCAAATGATTTATACAAATCTTTTATGGAAATCACCAATTCATTGTGGTTGTTATTTACGTTTGAGATCTCCATGCTACCTGATGCTGTTGGTAATTTGAACAATAAGAATTTCTTCAATAAATATCAGGAACATAGAAAGCACCACCGAAGAGTTGGCGGCTTTTCCTACACCCTCTGTTCCGTTTGAGGCATTAAATCCTTTGTAACAACCAACTATTCCTATGGTAAATCCATACGCAATGCTTTTAATTACTGAAGAAATAATATCCAAAAAAGAAATTCTTTCAAAGGCTGCCTGGAAGAATGAAACAAAGCTGGTCATTTCATTTTGATGCACATTGATATAAGCGCCTAACATCGCCACGCCGCCGGTATAACACATCAACAATGGAATCATAAGTGTGGTGGCCAATACCCGGCTTACGACTAAAAATTTAAATGGATTAACTGCCGAAACTTCCATGGCATCTATCTGCTCCGTTACTTTCATGGAGCCCAGCTCTGCGCCAATATTAGAGCCAACTTTTCCGGCCGCTATTAAAGCAGTCACCAATGGTGCCAATGCTCGTATAATGGCGATGGCAACGAGAGAAGGTAACCAGGAAGCAGCTCCGAATTCTGATAATGATGGCCGTGACTGTTTTGTAAAAACCAGGCCCGTAATGAAGCCGGTGAGCGTAATTAAGAAAAGTGATTTATAACCTACTTCGTAACACTGTTTCACTATCTCTTTAAACTCGTAAGGCGGCTTAAATACTTCTTTAAAAAAGCGTATAATAAACTGGAAGGCATTATTAAAGCCAACAAAAAAATCATCAATCTTTGTGGTTATCAGGTGTCGTCCCGGTGTTTTTGAAATCATACTTGATCGATATGGAGAAAAAAAATTTCTTCTAAAGATATTATAAACGAAAGTGCAAAGATGGGCAAAGAAAAACGAACCTTTAAAAGTTTTTCTATGCGTGCACATGAACGATATGACATCGAAAGCGGAATAAATAAAAGGTAGAAAATAATCAACAATCACAAATTCATAACCCGATATTCTTTTGTAAGAATGGTGACAACAATGAAGGCATGTGTTTTGTTTACTATGTACAAAAATTCAATTATGCTGAAAAAACTATTTTATCTATTGCTGGCCTCAGCGTTTATGATGGCAAGTTGTAAATCTTCCCGCATAAATAACGCGAATACCAATAGCGTCGATACAATTGTAAAGACTGCCGTAAACAATGTGGATCTGCCACAACCTTATGCTACCCCATCGGTAAGAAATAATTCGAAAGTGATTGGCTGGCCTGAAGGTAAAACGCCCGTTGCACCGGCGGGGTTTAACGTTACTACTTTTGCCGATGGGCTCGATAACCCGAGGTGGATGTATGTAGCGCCGAATGGTGACATCTTTGTTGCTGAAGCGAATACTGTAAGTGACGGCTTCGCAAAGACTACCGGCGACAAAGAGAAGACAACAAGCAAAAACAGCATCCTTCTTTTAAGAGATGCAGATCACAACGGCGAGCCGGAAATTAGAAAAATATTTATGACCGGGCTAAACCGCCCGTTTGGAATGCTCATATTAAACAACCAATTCTATGTGGCCAATACAGATGCCGTTTGGATGTATCCTTACAAAGAAGGGCAAATAGAAATTTCCGGTGATGGAAAGAAAATTCTGGACTTGCCGGCAGGTGGCTACAATAATCATTGGACAAGAAATTTATTAGCCAGCCCTGATGGATCCAAAATATACGTGACTGTAGGTTCAGGGAGTAACGTAGCGGAACATGGAATTGATAATGAAAAAAGAAGGGCTGATATTCTTGAAATAAACCCAGATGGAACAGGAGAAAAAATTTACGCCAGCGGATTGCGAAATCCTGTCGGGCTAGGCTGGGCTCCCGGAACAAACACTCTGTGGACGGCCGTAAATGAAAGAGATGCCCTTGGTGATGATTTGGTTCCTGATTATACAACAAGCGTGACAGAAGGGGCATTTTACGGTTGGCCATATTCTTATTTTGGGAAAAATGAAGACCCGAGAAGAAAGGGTGAGCGGCCAGACCTCGTGGCTAAAGCAATAGTACCTGATGTACCACTTGGTGCACATACGGCCTCACTCGGACTCGCATTTGATGATAAAAATTATTTCAAAGGTTCTTACTCGGGCGGCCTATTCGTTGCACAACATGGCTCGTGGAATCGTAGCGAACTTTCAGGTTATAAAGTAGTATTTGTTCCTTTTAGTAATGGAAAACCTTCCGGGCCAATGCAGGATTTCTTAACAGGCTTTATAGTGGAACAAAATAGAAACCGCGTGTATGGTAGGCCGGTAGGAGTTGTGTTTGCCAATGACGGGTCAATGCTTATAACAGATGATGCGAGTGATCGAATCTGGCGAATTGCAGAAGATAAAAAATAAGGCGATAACATTTGTTTTAGGAAGAGAAATCAAATTCCACTCTAACCTACGATCATAAAAATTTTACCCCAGTTAATGATTCGCTTATTTCCCAAAGCTCTTTTTCATTTGCTTCGTTTACGAGTTTACCGATAGTCTTTGTAATATTTTTATTCTTAAAATATTTACCGCTTACCTGCCCGCCTTCTGGTGAAGTTGCGAGATAGATAGAAGTTTCAGCTCCTTTTTCCGGGGATGTAAAAAACATGCGGAAAGCCTTAAATATAAATCCGAAAAATCCATCAGATTGCTGGCCAAACCCTGTGGCCACAACACCCGGATGCAGGGCGTTTGTAGAAATATTTAATCCTTGTTTCTTTATTCTTCGATCAAGTTCTTTGGTAAATAAAAGGTTATCTAATTTTGAATTTCCATAAGCCCTCATTGCAGAATAACCTGTTGCCAATTGAATGTTTTCAAAGTCTGCTTTGCCTGCTTTGTAAGCTTCAGAAGATAAATTAATAATCCTTCCATCTTCGCTTTTTTTAACCAAATCAAAAAGTAAAGCCGTCAGCAAAAACGGGCCAAGGTGATTAATCGCCAATGTAAGTTCATTGCCATCCACTGACTCTTCTCTCTTACTGGTTAACATCAGCCCGGCATTATTGATAAGCACATCAAGCCTTTCATATTTTGAATTGATCTGCTCTGCCACATTTCGTACTTCCTGCAAAGAAGATAAATCAGCAATGAATATGTCAATATTATCATTATTACTTTCGGCAATTATTTCATCTTTTGTGCGCAAGGCTTTTTCTTTATTTCGTGCCAATAAGATGATCTGAGCGCCTGTCTTTGCAAGCTCTGTCGCGGTAACTTTTCCAATGCCTGAAGTTGCGCCGGTAATTAGAATAATTTTATTTTGCATGATGATTGTTTAAAAAAGTAAAAAAGGTTGACTGTTGCGGTTTGTTATGATCATGTAGATTAAGAATAATCTATGCTTGTTAGATGACACAGAAATTATTCTTCCGATTTTTTAAATTTTTGTTTCTCCTAAATACAGTCAAATATCTTCTTTTCAGTTAAAACTTGTACGAGGTGATTGCCACGAAAACATACTCGATTCCTTCATTTACAATCATCTTGCAGGTCACGTATGTTTTCTCGCAAAGACGTCTCACGAGGGCGAACACCTTCGAGAGGGATTTGGCTTTTCAAAGTATATGGCTTCGAGAGGTGTCTGGCCACTCCGAAGAAACTTTATAATTGAAGAATGTTTCAAGTGGCCTGACACCTAACCAGAGTGCCCTGACACCTACAAAAAAAGCCTGCTGATAAACTCGCAGGCTTTTAAGATTAAGTTTTATT
>JBDTVF010000269.1:0-4545 GCA_040007325.1 Ginsengibacter sp.
GATATTCTTCCCCAGTGATTGGTTCTGCCGCCAACCATTCTTGCACGCCACCATTCCCATTTGGTTCCTTCAGCATGTGTATAAGGTTCGCCGTCGATTTGCCATCCCCAATAACACCCGTCGAAGTCGCCGAACGGCCGAAACTTTGTACTGGCACCGCGTCTCGGTGACTCCCATGGATTCTTTAGCTGTGCAGAATTTTTAGCCGGGTCAAAATCTGGCCCCGCTTCAAGCAGGCATACTTTTAATCCCGCTTTTGCAAGTACATATGCTGACATTCCACCGCCGGCTCCTGAGCCTACTATGATCGCATCATATTGTTTTGGTTTCTTTTTGATTTGTAAGTGGTCTCCCATTTCCGTGATATTATTTTAAATTTCAAAAAATGTTGTACAAGCCGAAAAATTATTTGCATTGAGTTTGCAATTGGGTGCTGCCTTGCTTTATCAATTTGGTGTTCGTTGGCAGTAATATTTAAAAAATGAAACTATGGCAATATACACATTCTTTAAAAGGAGATAAGCAAAAAATATAAAAATTGTAGCGAGAGAAAAATAATTTATAATCCATTTTATATTTCTGCCGCGATAAATTTACCTAAAATTTACTTTTGTTTTATTGGATAAACTTTCCAGATGCTTTTGAAAAGAATAGATGTGACCTCAGATGACGTGGGTTTGCTCTCACAATATTATCGCGAGGTACTTGAACTGCCCGTAAAACAAGTGGACGTGGAAACTATATCGATTGTAATCGGGAATTCAGAAATTGTTTTTTCTAAAGCAAATTCAAATGAAAAGCCATTTTATCACTTTGCATTTAATATTCCGGGAAACAAATTTGAAGAAGCATTAAAATGGGTGCAGTTGCGATCCCAATTGCTATGGCTCGATGACTATAAAAGTTATGTTGCAGATTTTAAGAACTGGAATGCAAAGTCTTTCTATTTTACAGACCCTTGTGGTAATATATTGGAGTTCATTGCAAGATTCGATTTGCAGGATGATGTGAAAGAAACATTTTCATCGAAACATTTGCGGAATGTGAGCGAGATTGGTTTAGTGTTTCCGCAATCTTCATTTGATAGTGAAGTAAAAAACCTTGTAAAAGAATACAACCTTACTTATTTTGCTAAACAACCGCCGCTTGAATATTTCAGGGCGATTGGTGATGATGAGGGATTGTTCATCTGTGTTCCTGAAAACCGACACTGGTTTTCTACCGAAAACTCTGCTTGCATTTTTCCCTTAAGTATTTTGTTTATTGATCGTGGCAAGGAACACAAATGCAAAATGTACTGTTAGCGCAGGCGTATCTTAGCTGCAGTTTCCTGATTTTTTGGTTTAACAATTTTTGGTAGAATTATTGAAAGCATAAGACAAAATAAAATTTAATGGACAGATTGAAGTTGCTTCTCGTAATTGCCGTCATTGGCTTTTCACTCAACAGTTGTCATAAAAAAAATTATCCTTCTAAAAGTCGTGTTGATGAATCCGGCGCTAATGTTTCAGGTTCACCTGCACCGGATTCTGCAGTTACTGCCAAGCCGTCGATAAAGCGTAAACCTAAAGTAGCCATAGCGAAAGTGATAACTGTAGACGATAATGCTGCAAAGAAAAGTGTTGATGGCCGTTTATATTATGACGTAATGGGCCATCGATATTGGAAGAATTACAAAGACGGAAAATATTATTTATTCAGCCAGTCTATGTATAATGACCCCGCGTTCAAACCGCAATAAATAACGTCACATTTTGTTGATCAGTTGCTGAAATTATTTATAGTTTGCAAAAAATTTTCAGCCTTTAGTAATGTCCTGGGTCTCATTTATTTCTTCTTTTAAGGCTTTCACCTGTTCTTTTTCACTTTGATCTTTTAGCACTACCTGGTAAAGATCCTTACGGCGGTCTTTCAAATTCTGTACGCTGCCATGATTATGCAAGCCTCTCAGAAGTAGAAGATCTACATCTGAAATTATTATCATTTCTGTATTCGGTGTAGCTTCTGCTTTAATGCCATTTACCGGAAATGGAAAGTCGCAAGGCGTAAGAACAGCAGCCTGCGCAAATTGGAGATCCATGTTGGTCACTTTAGGCAGGTTGCCTACATTTCCTGCTATTGCAACGAAACATTCATTCTCCACCGCCCGGGCCTGAGCGCAAAAACGTACACGGTTATACGCATTTTGGGTATCGGTTAAAAAAGGAACAAATAATATTTGCATTCCCTGGTCTGCAAGTATTCTTGACAATTCCGGAAACTCAACATCATAGCAAATGAGTATTCCTATTTTAGCAACATCCGTTTGTATTATTTGTACCTTATTGCCCCCCACCATCGCCCATTCATATTCTTCGGAAGGTGTTATATGAATTTTATGCGAGTAATCGACATTGCCATTCCTGTGAAAAAAATAAGAGGTATTATAAAGCTTATCGTTTTCTACCATAGGCATGCTACCGCCAACGATATTTACATTGTAAGAAATGGCAAGTCTTGAAAATTCTTCTACCAATTTAGGTGTGAATGCAGCAAGCTTCCTCACGGCCTGCACGGTAGATAGATCGTTGAAAATGCCCATTAATGGTGCGTTGAAAAGCTCGGGAAATAGAATAAAATCTGAACCGTAATCGCTAACTGCGTCAACGAAGTATTCAACGTTTTGCATCATGTCTTCAAGTTTTTCATAAGCACGTACCTGCCACTGCACGCAACCTATGCGCACAGTAGGCTTCGCAGAAAGCAATGGACTTTTTTCAGGTTCGTAGTATATGTTGTGCCATACCAGCAAAGTGGCGAAGCCCATGCTTTCATTGTCTTCGGGCAGGTAATTTTTGCTCACCAATTTTACCTGGAAATCATTTGAAAGCTGGAAGCTTAAAGTCGGATCATGTATTTCCCTTCTCTTTACATTCTCTATGAATTCTTTTGGAGACATTTTCCCGGCATACAAATGATATTTAGGAATACGGCCGCCAGCTACTATGGCTTTTAAATTAAGCTGCCTGCAGAGATTTTTTCTCGCTTCATAAAGCCTGCGTGCGAGTCGCATTCCACGCGATCTTGGATCTATAAATACTTCAATGCCATAAAGCACATCGCCTTCGGGATCGTAAGTGTTGAATGTATAATTGCCGGTGATTTCCCTGTAAGTATGCTTGTCGCCGAAATCATCATAGTTGAGTCTAAGGGAGAGTGCACAACCTACCACCGTACCGTCGACCGTAACCGCTATTTGTCCTTCAGGGAACACTTCTATAAGGCGCTGAAGAGATTCTTCTTTCCAGTATTGTCCCCCCATGCTGGCGTAGGCCATCACCATCGCCTGTTTTAGTTCATTATAATCATTGATGGTTAAGGTCCTTACGTCTATTGATGTTTGTTCCATAGAATTTTAAATTGTTAAGTTGCCTTCAGGAGGTAGTGGTAAAGAAGAACGACATTTCTCTAAATTAGAAATTGCAAAATCATTTGCATTTCATTACAGATACGGTAAAACTTAACAGGCAATTTTACTTTTCGATCCACGATCATATTTGCCCGGAAGCCCGCAGAATTCTATTACTTCAAAAGTGTCGAACTATATTTCTTACTGCCTGCTCTCAAATTCCTTCCGGATAATATTGAGTGCAGCACCGGCTTTGAACCACTCTATCTGTTGCTCATTGTACGTATGATTCACAAGGAAATTATCAGAGGTACCATCTTTATGATGGAGAATTATTACAAGCGGCTTGCCTACACTAAATGATGTTAATCCTGTAATGTCGATGGCATCATCTTCCTGTACTTTATCATAATCTTCTTTGTTGTCAAATGTCAGCCCCAACATGCCCTGCTTTTTTAAATTGGTTTCGTGAATACGTGCGAAAGATTTAACCAACACTGCTCTTACGCCGAGGTGTCGGGGTTCCATAGCAGCGTGTTCCCTTGAAGATCCTTCACCATAATTCTCATCGCCTACAATGATGGAACCAATACCTGCAGCTTTATAGGCTCTCTGTGTCTCAGGTAGTGGACCGTACTGGCCTGTAAGCTGATTCTTTACAAGATTAGTTTTTTCATTAGAAAAATTTACAGCACCGATGAGCAGGTTGTTACTTATGTTATCGAGATGGCCGCGATACTTAAGCCATGGGCCGGCCATTGAAATATGGTCGGTAGTACATTTACCTTTTGCTTTTATTAAAAGTTTTAGACCGCAAAGATCTGTGTCTTCCCATGCAGGAAACGGCTCCAGAATTTCCAACCTGTCTGATGTGGGTGATACAATCACTTCAATATGACTTCCATTCTCAGCGGGAGCCTGAAAGCCAGCGTCCTCCACTGCAAAACCCTTTACCGGCATTTCTATTCCTTCCGGTTCTTCCAATTTTATTTTTTCTCCCTTATCATTCGTTAAGTAATCAGTAAGCGGATTGAACGATAATGAACCGGCAATAGCTAATGCTGTTGTTAGCTCGGGCGAGGCAACGAATGCATGCGTATTCGGATTACCATCGTTTCTCTTTGCAAAGTTCCTGTTGTAAGAAGTTACAATGGAGT
>JBDTVF010000270.1:0-4543 GCA_040007325.1 Ginsengibacter sp.
GCTTTTTTCATTCTAATGTAAACTGTTTAAATTGCCGCTCTTTTAACCAATAAAGTGTAATGACAATAACCTTTTTTCTAAATTTCCATACTGAATTTGGCCAGGAATTATTTATTTCCGGGAACAACAGGTTTTTGGGTAACAATGATATTGCAGCCGCTGTTCCCATGTCATACCTTGATGATCATTCGTGGTTGTTTACATTAGAGCTTCCGAATGGTTTCGACGATATTATTCTGTATAAATACATTTTAAAAGATAAGGACGGGAGCCGCATATTTGACGGAGAAGATAATCGTGCCGTAGATATATCGCTTATAAAGCAAAAAACGATTTCGGTAGTTGATGCATGGAATGCAGATTCAAATATTGCAAACGTTTTTTTTACGAGGCCATTTAGCGAAGTGTTGTTGCAGCACATTCCGAAAATAAAATCGACACTTCCCAAAAAATATACCCACGAGTTCAGGGTGAAAGCGCCCTTATTACAGCCTGGCGAAGCAGTGTGCATAATGGGCTCATCAAAAAGACTTGGTTATTGGAATACAAACGAGCCGCTGATAATGGAACCGGTTAATAATTGGTTTGTAACAAGAGTCGAACTGGAGACGGATGGTTTACCCGTCACTTATAAATATGCCATTTATAATGTGCAGGAAAAAAAGTTTGTGGGTTTTGAAGATGGCACTAACCGTTGTTTAAATCTCGAGCGATGGAAGAATGTCACGCTTACTATCATTCATGACGGGTTTGTACAAAGCCATGTAACGCTGTGGCGTGGAGCTGGCATTGCGATCCCGGTATTCAGCTTGCGTTCTCAAAAAAGTTTTGGTGTTGGCGAGTTCAGCGATATGCTACTACTGGTGGATTGGGCAAAAAAAGCCGGACTTAAACTTATACAGATCCTTCCGGTGAATGATACCATTGCTAACCATAAGTGGACGGATTCATATCCTTATGCTGCAATATCTGCCTTCGCACTTCATCCATTATATATTAATCTTGAGAAGGTTGCCGGTAAAGAGTTTGCAGGCATCGTGAAACCGCTTAAAAAGAAAAGGAAGCAACTCAATGATCTGCCATCTTTCGATTACGAACAGGTAATGAAATTTAAATTATCTGCATTAAAAGAATTGTATGTAGCATCGAAAGACGTAATAAAAAATGATCCCGGCTATTTTGAATTTTTTGAAATGAACAGGGAATGGCTGGTGCCTTATGCCGTGTTTTCGTACCTGAGAGATAAATATAAAACGCCGGATCATACCAAATGGAAAAGCCACAAAAAGTTTAACGAGTCAACCGTTCAGAAATATGCATCTCCATCTAAAAGCCAATACGATGATATTGCTTTCTTTTATTTTGTGCAGTATCATTTGCATCTGCAACTAAATGAAGTAAAAAAATATGCCCACAGCAAAAAGATTGTAATAAAAGGAGATATCCCTATCGGCATTTACAGGTATGGTTGCGACGCATGGGTGAATCCATCATTATACAACATGACAGAACAAGCTGGTGCACCTCCGGATGATTTTGCGGTAAAAGGCCAGAACTGGGGTTTCCCTACTTACAATTGGGAAAAGATGAAAGAGGACGGTTTTAAATGGTGGCGTCGTCGTTTTGACCAAATGAGCAATTATTTTGATGCATTTCGCATTGACCATATACTTGGCTTCTTCAGAATATGGAGTATTCCCACCGATACCATTGATGGAATTTTAGGACGATTCGTTCCCGCAATACCAGTTCATATTTCAGAATTTTATGCCAACCATATTCAGTTTGATCACGATCGTTACTGCGAACCATTTATTAATGACGAAATTCTTTCCGGCTTGTTTGGGGAATCGTTGAGCTATGTAAAAGAACATTTTCTTGAAATAACAACTGAGGGAAAATTAAAGCTGAAACAGCAATACAACACGCAGGTGAAAATTGCCAGGTTTTTTGAAAAAAATAAAGTAGGAAATAAGGATAAAATTAAACAGGCCTTATTCGATCTCGTGAGTAACATTATCCTGATTGAAGAAAAAAATTCAGACGGACAGTTGTTTCATTTCAGATTCGGAATTGAGCAAACAGGTTCGTTTCAATATCTCGATCAATATACAAAGGAGAAACTGCATGACCTGTACATAAATTATTTCTATAGGCGCCAGGAAAATTTCTGGAAGCTAGAAGCCTTGAAAAAATTACCGCAATTAAAGCACAGTACCAAAATGCTCATTTGCGGTGAAGATTTGGGGATGGTTCCTAACTGTGTTCCCGAAGTGATGAAACAATTGGGTATTCTGAGTCTTGAAATACAGAGAATGCCTAAAGATCCTAATACGCAGTTCTTTCATCCAAAAGATGCACCTTACCTTTCAGTTGTAACCCCTTCTACACATGATATGAGTACGGTACGTGGCTGGTGGAAAGAGGATTATAATAAGACACAGCAGTTTTATAATTATGTTTTAGGACACTATGGAGAAGCACCGAAATGTTGTGAGCCGGGGATCAATAAAGATATTATTCTTCAGCATTTATATTCCCCGGCCATGTGGAGCATTTTCCAGGTTCAGGACTTGCTCGCAATAAGTGGCGATCTTCGTCTTGACAATCCTGATGACGAGCGAATCAATATACCTTCTCAGGCAGATCACTACTGGCACTACCGTATGCACATAAGCCTTGAAGATCTATTGAAAGAAGAAGCCTTTAATGACGAGCTACATAAATATGTAAAAGAAAGCGGTAGATAACCCCTAACCCCTGAAGGGGAACTGCTTCTCGATTAAAAGAATTATGAAGCCCTAACCCCTAAAGGGGAACAGCGTCTCGATTGAAAGAATTATGAAAAGAAGTATGTTTTATGAAAGTTCTCCAAACATTTTTGCAAATGCAAAGAAGTTAAGAAATGAGCTAACCCCTTCCGAAATAATTTTCTGGAATCTATTGAAACAGCACTTTCCAAACCTTCGATTTAAAAGACAGCATCCTATTTCAAATTATATAGCAGACTTTTATTCCCACAAATTAAAACTTGTTATTGAAATTGATGGAAGTGTACATCACAGCGAAGAAGTAAAGAATAATGATAAAATAAGAGACAACTACATGCAGTCTTTGGAATTAAGAATAATCCGTTTTACAAACAATGAAGTTTGTAAAAATGGTGAACTCGTTGTAAAAAAATTAAAAGAGATAATTGCTGTATAGAAGTGAAGATTTTGTAACAATATTTATTAACATTAAACAAACTTTTAGAGGCGTGAATTAAAGTTCCCTCTAGGGATAAGGGGTCTTGTACTTATCTTGTAACAATATTTATTAATACTAAAGAGCCTTTTAAAGGTGTGAACTTAGGTTCCCCTTCAGGGGTCAGGGGTTATGCTTATAAAATACAAATCCATAAATCTTCCTTTTACACATCCTTTTACAATCTCTAAAGGAACTAAAACACATCAGCCTGCACTTCTTGTAGAACTTGAACATTTCGGAAAAAAAGGTCATGGAGAAGCACCTGCTATCGTGCATTATAATATTACGGTCGACCAAATGATTGCGGATATTGAGCGCAAGAAAGAGTTTATAGAAAAATTTGCTTTCACCAATCCGCAACGCTTCTGGCATTACCTGCATCATCTTTTTCCTGCCAATCCCTTTTTAATTTGTGCTCTTGATATTGCAGGCTGGGACCTCTATGGTAAAATTCGTGGCAGGCAATTGTACCAGCTTTGGGATCTTGACATCGCCAAAAATCCTATGACCGATTTTACCATTGGGATAGATGCCATTGAAAAGATGGTGGAAAAAATGAAAGAAAAACCATGGCCTATTTATAAGATTAAATTAGGTACCACTGATGATGTTGGTATTATCTCAGAACTTAGAAAGCATACCAGCGCTGTCTTTAGGATTGATGCCAATGCCGCATGGAAAGCCGACGAAGCGCTTGAAAAAATAAATGCCTTCAAAGATCTTGGTGTAGAATTTATTGAACAACCACTTGCAAAAGATGATTGGGAAGGAATGAAATTTTTATTTGAGAATTCACCTTTACCACTTATTGCAGATGAAAGTTGCGTATTTGAAAATGATGTTGAAAAATGTGAAGGATATTTTCACGGGATCAATATTAAGCTTACCAAGTGCAGCGGCATTACGCCTGCATTGCGAATGATCAGCAAAGCCCGGGAGCTACATATGAAGGTGATGGTCGGTTGCATGAATGAAAGCTCTATCGGATCATCTGCAATCGCACAACTGCTGCCCCTGCTTGACTATGTTGACATGGATGGCCCACTCTTACTCTCAGAAGATGTGGGCGACGGAGTAAAGTTTGATAATGGGAAGATTATTTATAATACAGGAAACGGTATCGGGGTAAGGGTGCAGGCGTTTTAGATTCTTCAGTATCTCCTTAAGACAGGATGACCCTTGCAAAAACTTTTTTTGCTCAACTAAACTTTCATTCCTTACTTTGTGCTCCGAATGAAAAAAATCACTTACATACATCATCATCATTTTTTTACCAGCGGGTAAGCTATGTTGT
>JBDTVF010000271.1:0-4541 GCA_040007325.1 Ginsengibacter sp.
TATCTATTATTATTTATAGCGTTTGGCTGCTTTCTGAAATTATTTTAAATCGCCTCTTACGGTCGGGTACCTCGGATAAGAAAAATGCAGATAAAGGATCGCTGTCAAGAATATGGATAGCGATATTCATAAGTATTCCATTGGCGGTTTTTATTTCTATGCGATATTATTTTCCTGTGTCTGTTACTTATTCTATAGAGTATGCCGGATTGGGATTAATTGTATTTGGGATTCTGCTTAGGTTGGCAGTGATCGCTTCCCTCGGAAAATATTTTACCGTAGATGTAACGATCAGAAGTGATCATCAATTGAAGAAAGATGGATTTTACAAATACCTGCGTCACCCGTCATACTTTGCATCGTTGCTGTCGTTCATTGGCTTTGGTATTTCTCTTAATAACTGGCTTTCATTGATCATTGTAACCATAACAATTCTTATAGTTTTCATCCTGAGAATAAAAGTCGAAGAGAAAGCGCTCATTGATCAGTTTGGCGACGAGTATATCGGGTATAAAAAACATACAAGCGCATTAATACCTTTCATCTATTAAACTTTTTGCACTATTCGATAAAACTATTTGACTTGTATGAGTATAACATCCTGCCCTTTTAGCCGGTCTTTGTTATTCACCCCATGGTCTGTATAGCTTGCAGTAAGCGTCAGGCTTTCTACTTTAGGTTTTGCAGGAATTTCTTTTAAACTCAGAATACCCTGCGTTCCTATATAATAGTGAACACCATTCTGCGTGGCGTTTTGAGTAATCCACTTTACCATATTGTCGATTTGAACATTGCTTAACTCGGGATGTGAAGGCATGGCTACATCTCCCCAAACACCTTTGGAGCCTTCACGAATTCTTTTTGCCAGCAGCGCCATATTTGCCGCGGTGAGTTTGTAACGCTTGTTGATATCGCTGAAGGTTGGCCCTATCACTTTTGTATCGAATCCATGACAATTGAAACAGTTCGAAGTTCTAAGAGCAGTGAGTCCCTGCGGATCATCCACCATGTTCTTATTCAATTCTCCTTTTGGCGTTGAGCCGGCGCTGTTATATCGTACCTCCAGCAGCACTTCCTTTGGATTTATTTCGTCATACCTGGAGTCACCATCTTCTTTATCCGAAACAGCAATTGAATAGTGTATTTGTGTGCCAGCAGCAATTTCATCGTTGTTAGCCGGTAAATTGATCTTGACTACAGGAGCATTATTGTTTTGATTCTTTGTGCTTTTTGCGGGAAGCCCCACAGCATAAAAGATGAAAATGAAAAAGAGTATAGTGCAAACTGACGCGGATGTTTTCAACATAGATGAAATCAATATTAATCACGCTTTATTTATTTCCTGTGCAACACGTTGCGCAGAACGAATACATGATTCCATGCCCCTGCTCATGTTGTCGGCATAAGTTCCGGCAAAATAAATTCTGTGCTCAGGCATCATGATTTGCGGCCAAAACTTATGCATTTCTCCTATGGGGAAAGCTTCCATTTCACAAACCGGGGCATATTTATCTTTTGACCAGTCTTTAGTTGATGCCTGCACAATAGTGTCGTGCTTGCCGGGGTATACTTCGCGAAAAGCAGCCAACACCCGTTGAGCGGAAAGCCCACTTGGTCCATATGCTTTCAATATTACACGACTTGAATTTACTTCGTTTGTTTCCATCCATATGGATGAAATGTCGGGATGCTCAAACTCCATGTTAATGGTTTTGAATCCATCATCGAGCCAGAATTTGCTGCTCGCTTCGAATACGAAAAAAGGATGCGAAGAATAAGCAAGGTTGTTAACGACATATTGTTTTTCGGGAGACAAGGCAGGGGCTATTGGAATATTTTTAAAGACCGGCAATGTGATGCAATTCACCAGGTAATCTGCAGTCATATCTTTTTCTTCATCATGTCCAAATGGCTTATAGCTTACTGTAACACTATTCCCATCATGTTTAATACCAGTTACCGGATGATTTAACTTCAGTTTGTCTCCGAGCTTATTGGCAAATGCTATAGGCAATTGCTCATTGCCATCTTTTAGATGAAAAGTTTCGCCCTCGGAAAGGGGAATATTACGGAAACGCATAAGTGCTAATCGCCAAACTGCGTAAAGTGCTGAAACATCTTTTCCGCCGAGGAAGCGAAGTGCTGCAGCTGAAGCTCCTTCCTGCTTATAAAGGTCATTCACTGAGATCTTGTCAAGGTCGTCATAACCCACACCAAACGGCTGATAAGGATCTGTGAATTTCGATGTGTATTTATCAAGGTATATCGAGCGTAATGCATACATTGAATTACCTGATAAAAATTTAATTTCCTTTTCATTGAAGCCAAATTGTTTCAATACTGATGGATCTGAAAGCATTTCCGGGGTATAAAATTTGCCGTCGATCATTTTCAAAGTATTGTGTCCCTCGGTAGCTTCCGATCCTTCCGCGTGTGGATACGGAATTACTTTAAGGTTAAATTCATCGCAATATTCAAAGAACTTTTCATAGCCTGGTTTAGTTATATGATCTGCACCATAATCAGCGTACAGGCCGTCAGATAAGCCGTCTCGTCCTGTGAAAATGTGGCCTCCGTAACGTCCGCTTGCCTCGAGCACTGTCACCTCGTGCCCGCTTTTCATGAGCTCGTAAGCGCAGCAAAGCCCGGTAATACCTGCGCCCGCAACAATCACCTTTTTCTTACCCGTCCGTCCGTTTTTCTTAGCTGACAACCTGGAATCACTATCCATTTTGCCTTGCAGCATTCCCGGCGCGATGCCGGCGACCAGGCCGGTAATGATGGAGTTTTTTAGAAACTTTCTTCTTTTTATATCTGTCATTAGTTGAGAAGATTTGTAATAAATAAATATACAAGTAAAATAATTTTTACCTGGTCAATTTTAATTCTCGCTAATTTTTCCTGCGGCGGGAAAGGTTAAAGCCATTCTCATAGCGACATAAGAAGAAGCAATTATTCTTCAGCAACGGAATTCCAAAATATAAAACAAGCCGGTGAAGTATGAGGATGCTCAACGTGTTTAAAAATGCTGATCCTAACGTGGCGGCGAAAAGAATCTTGATAAGGCGATTGCAAAAAGGATAGAAAATATAAAGTAGAATTTGGCAAGTAAATATAATTGGTGAATCATTTAAGCACTACCAGCCGGTATGTAACACTTGCAATCGCAATAATAAATGATACGACCGCCAGTACATAAGTCAAATAAAAAGTGTTAAAGCCTTTATTTAAAAGATCCTGATCGCCCTCTTTTACAGCTGATAAAATTCTTTCGTAGCCTTTATAATTTAATATATGACCGATTAATGAAAATGCAATTAACAGGATGCCTACACCCGGTCTTACAGTATACGTATAAAAATAATGATTGCTTTGGCGGACGGTAAAGAGAGAGTGCCCGGCGAGGCGATACCAATCCATTAAGTCGAGCACGGAATAAATGATATTGCAAGTCAGGGTGATCATTGCAAACCTGAATAGCTTCTTAACGATTGAAACAGTATTCCTGTTTGCAACAAACAACGAAAGAATATCCTTTTCCATCTCAACTCTTATTTGAGCTAAGGTAGGGTAGGAATTAGGTATTATTTACTGTAAATATTTTGGGAAACAATTGCCGGAATTAGTAGCCTCTATATGCCCTGTTGTCAACACGGTGATTGTGCATTCCTCCTTCGTTGTAACGGGAACTATTGCACGACATAAGTAAGCAGGCAGATAAAGCCAGGACAACTGCAATTCGTAGAGTTTCAGTTTTCATAAGTAGCACTTTAATCAATGTTAAAGCACACCAGGGCTTGTGCTTCTCTTATAAAAACGTATAGAACTGCGCAAAAGTATAAAGTCGAAGTACCTTATTGGGCCACTTAATACGCTATATTAAATCTTCATGTTGCTTTACCTTGTGTATCAATTATTTCAGCCTGGATGTGCCATAAAGGTTCAATATTGGTTCAAATATATTAATGGTAGTTTATCTTAAGGTTATGATGTAGGGATCACATCTGACATAAGAGTCATAAGTTCTGACTCTTTGCGGGAAACACAGGTTTCCAAAGTATTTTTTATTTGTTCCTTTATATGAAGCCGTTAATTGAAAACCGATCTCATCTTTTCAAATACAGTATCGGTATCGCTATGTACAAGATCACCGTAATAACTATAGTCAAGTGCCTCACCAAATAAGCCATTGAACTTCCTGCTGTATGCAAGCGGATAAACCGGCACGCCTGTAGAATAGGCTGCAATGCATGAATGCATCCGTGCACCGGTGAAGAAATCCATGTTGCTGATAAATGATTTTGCTTCAATGGGACTGGTGAATAACGGTGCAACAATTGTATCAGGATAAAGTTCTTTCAGCTCATGTGAAATCTTAATATCATCATCGAGCAATTGCCCGTCGTGGCTTAAGACGTGAACCACCAGGTATATTTTGTGTTGATCATTTTGCAGGAAATAATTTATTATTTTATGCATCAACTCACGGTAGTTGGTTTGCAAACTAAATTGGTTATCCTGGGTATAGCCGCCATTCCACA
>JBDTVF010000272.1:0-4533 GCA_040007325.1 Ginsengibacter sp.
GGGGCGCTTGTAAAGATTATAGAATGAAGTGTCTTTGCTGTTGCCGCTTTGAGTTGTTATTTTTCCGTCGACGTAAGTATAATTTGCTAACACCGATAATCCTGGTGTGATCTGAATGGTGGCTTCGGTTTCAACACCATAATCATGTTGCTTGTCGCCGTTGATATAGTTGCTTGCATAAGTTACCGGATCAGAATAAAAAAGAAAAACATCTTTGCCATCTCTTACAAACCCGGTTACCCGTACATTTAATTTATCAGAATAATATTGCAATCCTGCCTCGTAGCTGGTGGTTGTTTCAGGCTTTAAATTTTTATTACCATATTCAGAGTATAATTGATATAAAGACGGTACGCGATATGCCGAGGAAATGTTAGCATAGATCTTATAATGATCATCTATCATTACAAATGGATTGATGGAATACGTCAAATTATTACCATATATGCTGTGATGATTCCACCTGCCACCAAGGTCAAGATTAAACCCTTTTTGTGATTTTAAATACAATGATGCGTAGCCGCTAAACTGATTTGTTTTTGCACTATCCCCCGAAATTGGCAGAGCAGGATAGCCATAATCAGGAAAGTAGATATATAATTGATCAGTTTTATTTTGACGATAATCTACACCTGCAAGTAATTCAATATGCTTGCTTACATTGAGACTGGTGTATACTTCCGCATAGTTGGAAGTGCCATTATATTTCCCTTTTTGATATTGTGAATAGCCGCCTACATCTGTTGAGTCATCAACGAAATTCCTGTTGAAGCGGTTATAATTATACTGTAGTCTTATAAGCCCATTTTTTAGATGATAGTCACCTGAAAAGCCCGCGATAATATTGTTATTGTGTGTAGTGAAATCTTTATCATCTGCAAAGGCACCGGCATCTATATCTGAATGATTGTTAGTGTATTTGCCCAGCAACCGAAATTCCGTTTTCTTAAAAGGATGAAAGCCATAATTCAATTGAAATACATCCTGGTGAAAACCATCTTTATCAAAATTAGCCTTTCCTGTTGAGTCGTAGGCGGATGAAAATCCCTTGCTGTCTATCCTCGAGTAAGAAATTAAATACGTTTGACCTTTACCGTAAGTTCCACCAAAAGAAATACTTTCTTTATAGGTGTCATAGCTTCCGGCGGAAAAACCTGCCTGCGCATTGAATGGCTTTTTCTCCCCTTTTTTACTGATAATATTTATGACACCTGCAACAGCATCAGAGCCATATAAAGTAGACTGCGATCCTTTTAATATTTCAATCCTTTCTACATTCTCAAGAGAAAAATTATTCAGATCAAATTCATTGGATATCCCTGAAGCATCGTACAGTGGCACGCCATCGATCATGATTAATGTATTTGCTGCAGAAGCACCTCGTGTATATACAGTTTGGTTGGTGCCGAGATTATTATCGGCACCATTAATGATCACACCTGCCTGCTGATTCAATACCTCACCTATTGTCTTCCCGAAACTCTTTTGTATCTGGTCTTGTGTAATAGTGGTAATTACTTTACCTGTCTCACTCTGTTTTTGTTCAAACTTGTTCGCGGTAACAACTACTTCGTTTAAAATTTTAGACGCAGTGTCTTCCTGCGCATGCGCACAGCTACTGAAAAATACAGCAGCCGCAACAAAAATTCCTTTTTTCATTTTTAGAAAATTTTTTTGTGACTGCTTTCGAAAATTAAAAGAGAAATATAAATGCCGCCCGGCTTTTACACTTCATGCCTTTCACCCGAAAGCTTTGAATTGTTTTTATGTACCTGGCAGGTCTTCTGGCTTTGCACATCTTAAAAGCCTTCCCGTTATTACAACAGTGGCGAAGAATTTAAGAAGTTCCCAATTCGTTTGTTTCAACCGATTGGGCTGTGCTTTTACAGCTACGGGGATAGCGCCGGATTTCCACCGGCTTCCCTTTTAATCCCGGCTATGAACACCGGAAACCATCTACGCGGCAAAAGTAGGAGCAATAATTTTAGAATTCCAAAACAAATTTTTGAAAGAAAATGGCGATCTAAAGTCTCATCAGTTAGGAACGATTGAATTGAAACATAATGCCTGCATAATAGTTTCTGCCAGGCGCAAGATTGTAATATCGCCCTGCCGCAGCATTAATGTCATTACCCAGGCTATACTTTACATCAAAAATATTTTCAGCGCCGGTAAACAATTCCCATTGAACTTTTTTGGCCGGGGAAGTTTTATAGCCAAGCCGTATTCCAAACAATCCATAATCCGATGCGTAATTAGTATTGGCATCGTTCAATGCAATGCGGCTGCTGTAAAAAAAGTTGGTATTGGCATAAAGACCAACTTTAGTATTTACATCAAAGCCCAACGCCACTGTTTGAGGTGCTACCCCCGGTAATTTTTTTCCTGAATAATCATTGCTTAACTGTTTAAAATTATCATAATGAAAATTATTCCAGGTATCACTTATATGAAGCACTGCGTGGTTAAAAAATTTCAATTGACTATTGACTATTTCATATGAAATAAATGTTTCAAGACCGTTCTCTTTTGCTGAGCCGGCATTGTCAAAGTAGTCGGCACCGCTAGGATTTTGTCTTTGTACAATGGCATTTTTCAATTTGTAAAAAAATGCATTAATGTCAAAATACAATTTGCTCTTAAGCAGGCTGCCCCTGGCGCCAAATTCGCAGTCGATCCCGCTTTCGGCCTGGAGCTGCGTATTGAAAACATTGGTAGATGGAAGGATCTCTGCGGTGGTGGGCGTAGAAAAGCCTCTTGCGATGCTGCCGTAAATTGAAATAGTATTTGTTACCTCTTTCAATAGAGCAAGACGGGGGGTAAACTCATTATTAAAATTTCTTTTATCGCTTACGGGCGGCACTGTTGAAAGCCTTCTGAAATTAAGTCCTGATTTGTTAATACTCGCACCGGCGGTTACTGCCCATCCGTGAGTAAATGCAATGTTTGCCTGTAAAAAAATAAAGCCCTGGTTGTTATAAATTTCATCATCAGTCTGCAGTGAATCTGTTTCGCCATTATTGTTGTCATAAATCCTTTGCGTATTAAAGCTTTGCTGGAACTCTGCACCGGCATGAAGTGTAAGCAGTGTATTTTGTATTTTTTTATTGAATTCAAAGACCGTTCTTCCGCCAAAATGTGGTTCTGTGGTTCGGCCATAATTACGAAAAGAAGGATTTCTTGTTTGCGTATAAGCGCCATAAATAGAAGTGGTGTTTTTCCAGTCATCACTGAACTTATTTTCCAAACTAAAACCGGCTAAAAATGTCTTTTGATAGAAAGCGGCTTTGGCCTGTTGAGCACTTGGAAAGGGACCTGCAGCGGGCCTTGATGCTTTCGGGTTTAGATCAAAATCTTTTTTTGTCAGAGCTCCGGGAGTTTGGTAATAAAGATCTGCATACAAAAAGTGCGCAGCAAGTTGTGATTTATCATTGACTTTAGATGTGGCATCCCAGGTAACTACATCACGGCGCAAAGCAGTATGATCGCGGTAACCGTCGCTTGATAGATGCGTATAATTAATAGTATTATGTGAGTCTTCCTTTCCGAAGCGGATACTTGCATTAATATTATTCAAACCGTAGCTACCGGCAATGTAACTTGCAGCTGCTCCTGGGTGAAAGGCATTCGCATCATTTCTTATCAATAACACACCACCTGTGCCTGCTCCATAGATACTGCCTGCAGGGCCTTTGATAACTTCTACTGATTGAATATTATAAAATCCAAGCTGGTTTAGATAACTATTGCCACCGGGGTCTGTGTAAGGGATACCATCATAATAAACTTTTACATTTCTAACGCCAAAGGGGGAACGAAGTGAACTGCCTCGTATGCTCAGCCTGTAACTTCCCGGTGAGCGCTCTTCCATTCTTACACCGGGATTATTATTCATTGCGCTTAGAATGTTGGCGTTGTTGTAGCGATTGAGATCGGCTTTGTTGATAAGGCTAATGGCTGCGGGCACGTCGATAAGCTTTCGATTATTCTCATAAGCTTTCACTACCACTTCCTGCAGGGCAAGCGTGTCGGGGGCTTCCTGCTGGGCGATAGTACTATAACTGTAAAACAACAGCACACAAACACTAAAAAATATTTTCATGGATTCTTAATTGAATTCAAAGTTAGCGTCAAATGATGCTAATCTTAAAAAAATAGAATAGCGTTTGCAATAAAATTCTATCTTTCTCTCATGAAGCCTAAGAAGCAACTTACACTTTTTGATACCACAATCATCATGGTGAGCTTCGTAATAGGAATGGGCATTTTTCGCACTCCTGTTAATGTAGCAAATGCCGTAAGCAGCCAGGCGGTTTTTTTCGGAGCATGGATAGCAGGCGGTTTAGTCGCATTGTGCGGTGCACTTACTTATGCCGAGATCGGAAGCCGTTTGCCCGTAACGGGCGGCTATTACAAGGTATTTGCGTATGCCTATCATCCATCTATTGCCTTTGCCGTAAACTGCATTATTCTTGTTTCCAATGCGGCATCGCTTGCTGCGGTTGCACTTGTCGGAGGGGAATATATTACGGG
>JBDTVF010000273.1:0-4514 GCA_040007325.1 Ginsengibacter sp.
ATTATTTTCATTCCGGTTTCTATTGCGTATTATTTTATGGGAAAAAAAAATTCGATGTAATCATTCCAAACTATGAAATTGTTCCCGATTCATCCAGCAGCTTCTATATTCGACTTTGATTGAGAAGTGCTTTTTTGAATTGAAGCAATCAACAAATCTATCCCCTCATCGAGCGATTTGTCATAGGCAATAATAGCTTGTTTCGTTCGAAGATAATATTCAAGAGAATCTGAATATTCTTCGTTATCTATTTTAAATGGTATGATCCTGATCTTTTCTCCACTGGCTTTTTCTATTTCATTTACTACTGCATCAGATTTGTTTGATGCACCGGAAAAAACTACAACCATAAGCTGAGAATGCTTTATGCCCTGTATAATTGAAGCTGCGTAAGGAGCTCCGGTTGGAATGTCTCGCGGAGCAATCCAGCAATGCATATCACTTTCCTCAAGCCGGGTTACGATGGTATTGGCAATATCTGCGTCTATTGAAGAGTGTGATATAAAGACTAATGGAGCTTCATTTCCTGAAACCGCTTGCTGCGAACTTGTCACTATGGTCACATCCTTCTCCTCTTTTAAAATTTCCGCGGTAAAGGTGATTGCAGTAACAAATGAAGAAATTAAAAGAATAAATATTATCAATATTACGACCTGTGCCAGTTCACGCGAAGTAGGACTCCACACATTATTAATTTCCCGGTTACTGCGACTGAATACTACATCAAAATTGAGTTGGCCGTCCGGATTATTTTGCTTCATTCTCGCGATCTCATTTCTTACCTCTTTTGTATAATACAGTCCTTTTATGAAAACAGAATCTCTAATGTCATACTTATGATTTCCCAGGTCCACATTTACCTGCAATTTTTTTTCAAAGGAGTTATAGAATATGAAGAAGGCAACCAGTGCAAGTATGAAAGCGATAAAAGTGGAAATGGAGTATTTCCAAAATCGCGTTCTTGTTAATTTATTTCTCCGGCTTTTATAATATGTTGCAACCAGCAGGCTGGTTAGTAATGAAACGCTAATCGATATCCCGGTAAGCCATTGCATAATTTCACGGGCGTTTATAAACCTGCTTATAAAGAAGGACATGGCACTTCCTGCTACAATGCCTGCAATTACAGGGACTCTTTTATAAAAAAAATTATTGATTTGCGTTGCCATGATAAATCAGCAATATCTTAAATGATCCTTCTTCAGTTTCGTCTTTATTAATTATGTTCTGATAGTTGAATTCTTCATTCACCAAAAAGGCACGGTTGTTAGTATCAATACAATATATTGCCCAATTGGAATTATTAGGAATTGCAGCCGCGGCCGTACTCGCCGCGTTCGCTTCTATGCATCCCCTGTCACGAAGACATTGTAACACGTCCTGGCACCTGTCCATATTATAGACCGTTACATATGGAGCAAAATAGACTTGAAACTTCTTATTCATGACCTCTCCGGAAGACGTGTAGATATAGACCCTGCATTTGAGAACTTTGTCATCACTATAGTCAGATTCGCTTTCGGGAGAATCTAATCTTATTTGCCGTATGGCACGCGGCTTATCATCAGAATAAGATGCGTTCAAAAAAAGAGGTTTGCGAACCTGGCTATTTATTCCTGTATAAGTTTTCAGTCGAATGTCATTTGTAGCAACAAAGTCGCGAATGACATATTGAATGAGCGATAACGTTTCGTTATTCAGTTGCTCAGCGCCATTCAAACAGTTTCCCAGGTCCGTTAGATTATTATTAATGTAATCCATTTTCGATTTGCCGATGCTGCGTGACCTTTGTTTTAGTAAGGGTAGAAAATTGACAGTGAAACCCCTCAACGTGTCGAGAAATTCTCTCGCTTGGTTCTCGTCCACACTATTACTTTTTACAAAAGCATTGAATCGTTGTATAAAATCGTCCATACCATTGATCGTTAATTCAAAAAGAGAGTCGAACCTTGCATTAGCGGTGGCATCTACCTTCGAGCCTGCACGGTAGTCGTCTTTCATTTTACGTTTTACAGCACTGTTAAGCCAGGGAAAAACCGGCATTTTAAAGTCAGTGGTTGTTGCAATGGTATCAGCATCTTCCAGCCAGGGATTTAAAACATACATAAGTTCGAGGGCATCTCCCGACGGGTAAATCTTTTGCCTTCTGAATTCGTATTCGATTCTCGCGTATTTCTCTGTTGGTACTACCTTTTTGTTGGGGTCAGCAAGATTAGTTGCTATAGCCCCCAATATTTCATTCAGGAAATTTTTCTTTGCGGTGCTATCCCTGCGCACATCGCCACGTTGATTTTGTGCATTATTATTTTGGCAAAAGCCGAACTGGCAGAAACAAATATTTACCAATGCAATTACAAATACATTTTTAAACGATTTCATAACAGAGCTTTGAATTGTTTAGGAATAAGAAAGACCAATTTTTTAGTCGCGGAAAAAGAGATACATAAAGAACAAGGATAAAAATGTTTTGAAAGGTTCTTACAATATAAGAATACTAGCTTCGATAATAATCAAGAAATTTTTTCTGGAATCGGGGGGTTGCAGATACTAAATTAGTATAAAAATATGACGAAACATTTGAAAACAGTATCTTCCTTCCCGGAAAGATATTTAATTATCCAGGTAAAAGTTAATACACCTCAATCATCAGATTTTATTATCACGACAATATTAAATTTCCTGTATGAAAAAATGGATCATCATCTTACTACTGCCTTTTACTTTTTCTGCTTTTGCCCAACAGGAATATGCTATAGAAAAAAATGTGCATTATTATCCTGACTCACTCAACACCAAAGACGCTTATGTAGCATCGCAATGTTTGATGGATATTTATTATCCAAAAGGCGCAAAGAATTTTGCAACCATCGTGTGGTTTCATGGAGGTGGTCTTACGGGAGGTGATAAAGAAATACCTGAGGCATTAATGAAAAATGGTTTTGCAGTTATTGGCGTGCAATACCGTCTTTCTCCAAAAGTAAAAGCGCCTGCTTATATTGAAGATGCCGCTGCTTCTGTGGCGTGGGTGTTTAATCACATTGCAAAATATGGCGGTAGCGATAAGCTTATATTTATTTCAGGCCATTCGGCAGGAGGGTATCTTGGCATGATGATCACCCTCGATAAAAGTTATCTCGCTAAATATAATATTGATGCAAATCGAATTGCTGCTTTAATTCCTTTTAGCGGCCAGGCCATTACGCATTTTACTATAAGACAGGAAAATGGGATGAAGGCAACCCAACCGGTAATAGACAAATATGCACCACTGTATTTCGTACGGGCAGATGCACCACCGATGTTGCTGATAACCGGAGACCGCGAGTTGGAACTGTATGGACGTTATGAAGAAAATGCTTACCTTTTAAGGATGATGAAACTTGCAGGCCATCAACGTACAAGGCTATATGAACTTGAGGGGTTTGATCATGGCGGTATGCCTGAGCCTGCGTTTCCGTTGCTTATAAAGGAGGTCAATACTGTTACAAAAGAAATTAAGCTTGATTGATGGAAGTAGGTCATCACTTATAATCTCCCCACACCCTATAGAAAAATTTCCTAAAAACACTTTCGCTGAAGTGCGGGCGCATTGTTTGTTTGCAAAATTGATTTTTGTATCAATCTGAAATGGTTGAGCCAGCTTAATTAAAATGATCTATCTACAATTAAATTCATAATTATGGAATCAAACCTTTTAGAGGCGGCTGTTGCTGATGGGAATGTAAATAAATCACTCTTGCAGGGTTCGTCAAGTAAAGATCTCGTAACAGAATTGCAACGCATACTTTTCGAATTAGGATTTAAAAAAGAATTACAGTTTGATAGTTACCAGGCCGATGGAAATTATGGAACTGCGACTGTTGATGCTGTTGCTGCATTTGCTTTGAAAAATAATAGTAGTAGTGATGGCACTTCGGTTTCCAATCCGCTTGCTAAATTAATTTTGCAGCGCCACGACTTTTTACCCTCGATGTATTTATTGTGGTCTATCTACAGTTCGGACATGAGAACAAGAAAGTACGTTTCGAAAGGGACACGCATGAGCATTACTGCAGTACAGACTTTGCTTAATGAAAAAGGATACGGTGCGCAATTGAATTTTCCTAAATACGGCGCTGACGGCCGGTATGGCGATAGTACACGTAAAGCGTGCATCGCTTATTCAAAAGATAACGGTATCGATTCTGATGGTGATCTCCTGACCCGTCCCCTGATCGATCTTATGATCAAAGACATCAGTCCTTATTATGGCAATTACTGGAGCGAGCTTGCTGCAAATAATTTGCCCAATGATGATTCGCCACTTGTGCTTTTCGAAGCATCAAGATTCCAGGGGAAACCTTGTCGCGCAGACGTTCAATTTGTGCCGATGCTCAAGAAGATCAATGACTACGCAGAGCAGGCAGATATATATGTTCATGTTACCAGCTCGTTTCGCACGTCTTCAAATGTAGGTGGTGCCATTGTAAAACCTGCCACACGCTCCAACCATATGGCCGGCCACGCCATTGATA
>JBDTVF010000274.1:0-4498 GCA_040007325.1 Ginsengibacter sp.
AATCTTCTATAAGTTTGCGATGACATCCCTGTAGCTTCTGCCAATGGGCAGGGTGATTGCATTCACGTCAACCGTATCTGCAGTGTATGATTCTATTTTGTTAAGTGAAATAATAAATGACCGGTGAATTCTTTTAAAAAGATTTCCGGGCAGGAGCGCTTCCATTTCATGCGTACTCATTTTTGACAAGTATTCTTTTTTGGTGGTAACAATCCTGATATATTCCCGCTGGCTTTCGATATAAATAATGTCTGAGAATAAGATTTTTACCTTCTTGCCCCCGGTGCTGAGGAATATAAAGTCTTTGACTGGCTCACTGCCTCCCACTTCCTGATTGGTCCCTTGCGCCATCTTTACCTTATTCACCGCAGTGAGAAAACGCTCGAATTCAATTGGCTTCAGCAGGTAATCCTGTACGTTAAGGTCAAAGCCTTCCACTGCGTATTGATGATAGGCGGTAGTGATAATAACAGCCGGCGGATGCATAAGCGTTTTTAGAAAAGCCATACCCTTTAGCTTAGGCAGGTGAATATCTAAAAAAATAAGATCTGTTTGGTGATGGCGTAAATAATCGGTTGCAAGGATCGCATCTTTAAATGTAGCCTGCAAATTAAGAAACGGCACCTGCGAAATATAATCCGCCAGCACTTTTACGGCTAACGGTTCATCTTCTATTATGATGCATTTTATTTCAGGCATGGCTGGCAAGATTAATTTGTAGCGTAACGGTGAACCCAAATGTACTTTGCTGAACATCGAGATGATAATCCGTATATAATATTTCAAGCTGGCGACGCAAATTAGCAAGCCCGATACTTTCTTTTAAATTTTGTTCTCCCGGTGAGTCCTCCATTGAATTTTTTACAACGAAGAGAAGCTGCCGTTTATTTACAGAAAGATGGATGTCAACAAATGGCTGACTCCTTGTTTCGGATACGCCATGCTTAAACGCGTTTTCAACGAGGGGCACCAGCAAAAGTGGCGGTATGGCCTGTTTCATATTTTCAACATCATAATTAAAATTAATTCTGAGGGATTCATCGTAACGCAATTTCTCCAACGCAATATAATCACCGATGATTTTTAATTCGTGTTCAATAGCTATATAATCACCGCCAGCTTCGTACAGCATAAAACGCAGCATTTTGGAAAGCCGCATAATAGATTCCGGTGCGAGATCACTTTTGTCTCTTGCCAGGGAATAAATATTATTTAAGGTGTTGAATAAAAAATGCGGGTTCGTTTGTGACTTAAGATAGTTTAACTCTGCTGCCTGTTTTTCAATTCGCAATTGCTGTGAAGATTGTTTCAGTTTTATATAATTATAAATATGCCGAAAGATTCCAAAAAAGAAAACGGAGCCCATGCTGTAGGCCATCTGATTCTCCAGTGCCTCATCCATTGAGGCAAATTGGCGCAGCGGAGTATATATATGTATGCCTGTTCCTAAGTGTCGCCATTCATAAGAGCCGTAAGCATATAGTACCATTGTGACAAAAAATAGCGGTATCGCTGTAAGAATATTATAAATGATACTCGCTCTTTTCCTTAATATAAATGGTATGGTATATTCAAAAAGCAGGAAGTTGAGCACCATAACAAATATAATAGCCCAAATATTATTTACCACGACATGGAAAAACTGGCCGGGGTAGCCACCAATTGTACTTAACAGGCTTAGGAGAAAATAACCAAGCCCAAGCCATAAATAAATTCTTAGCTGCTTCCTGTTGATTGAGATCTTCATGTTGGCTATACAGGGATAAATATCGGAAAATCTTTTCCTATTTATTTCTCAATCTACATAACAGGCTTTATAGTAAACCGGTAACCGGAAACAGTCAATCAATAACATCAGCAGGTTATATACCTAAGGCCCCGGCATATACACTTTTGAAAAAATCCTGTTTATGCAGTTGACAGATCCGCGTCGTTTGTTTATGATAACCTGCTGTTTGTTGACGGGGGCTTCGTGCGTTTTCTTTTATTAAATATCCTTGCAGAAGATAATTTTAAAAACCGAAAACTTAATGATTATGGAAAACATAATACAATTTGGAGAACGCGTTGAAGGCTACAACATTCCTGTTTTAAATGAAAGGGAAATAAGAGCATCGGCAGGCATCCTGTTTTTAGGCGTGTTCATTTCTTTGATCCTGATATTATTCGACGGCAACTTTGTACCGGCAAAATATTTTATAACGCTTTTCCTTACTGACCTTATCATCCGCGTGTTCATTAACCCTAAGTTTGCTCCTTCATTAATTATCGGGCGTTTGATTGTACGAAACCAGGTTCCCGAATACGTAGGCGCTCAGCAAAAAAAGTTTGCCTGGGTCATTGGAATTTTCCTGGCCGCGCTAATGTTCCTCTTTCTTATCATCATCAATTCTTACAGCCCGGTAACGGGTCTCACCTGCCTCGTGTGTCTTATATTTTTATTCTTCGAAACGGCATTTGGTATTTGCCTGGGATGCAAAGTGTATTCGCTGTTTTACAAAGAAAAGGCGCAATACTGCCCTGGCGAGGTTTGTGACAGGAAAGCCAAACAGCCCATTCAAAAAACATCCATCGCACAATTGCTGGTGGTAGTTGCATTCATTGCATACATCTTCTTTATCGCCTCTGTTGCCAATAACTTTTTTAGTAAACCGCCACATAACCTGTTTGAAACCACAGCTGCTGCACCATCGAAATAAAAGCCATGAAAGGTTGTAGTATACAAGATAGCAGGATGGAGCATTTGACCCTGAAAGGTTCATTGGAAGGTTACTTTAATCGTTTCAGGAAAAATGTTATCGGGCATCGGCAAACTTTTGAATCTCCCTTTGGAGAAAAAAGACTTATGTACGCAGACTGGACAGCGAGCGGCAGGGCTTATAAACCTATTGAAGATTGCATTCAGAAAAACATCCTGCCTTTTGTTGGAAATACGCATACCAGTGCGACGATTACCGGCACGTTAATGTCACGAGCTTATGAAGAAGCGAAGAGTATCATTAAGAAACATATAGGCGCCAATCACAATGATGTATTGATTTTTTGCGGCAGCGGCATGACGGGTGGAGTAAATAAGTTGCAACGAATATTGGGCTTGAGGATACCGGAACGGGTGAAGCATTACATGAAAACAGGCACCCACAATTTATCAATAGATGAAACATTAAAACCGGTTGTGTTTGTAACGCACATGGAGCACAACAGCAACCATATTTCATGGGCAGAAACTATTTGCGATGTGGAAATTATTCGAGCTAATGAAGATGGCAATGTTGATGTACATCATTTCAAAACTTTATTAGAAAAATACCGGCATCGGAAAAATAAGATCGCGGCCATTACTGCCTGCTCTAATGTAACCGGTATGGAAACCCCTTATCACGAAATTGCTACAACCATTCATGAATACGGCGGCTTATGTTTTGTTGATTTTGCATGCTCCGCTCCTTACGTTAGCATAAATATGCATCCGCAAAAAATAAGCGAACATTTAGATGCCATTTATTTTTCACCGCATAAATTTTTGGGTGGTGTGGGTACACCGGGTATTTTAATTTTTAATAAAAGAATGTATAAAAACACCATTCCTGATCAGCCGGGAGGCGGCACTGTAGTCTATACCAATCCATGGGGAGTACAGGAATATACAACCGATATAGAACAGCGCGAAGACGGTGGCACTCCTCCGTTTTTAGGCGGCATAAAAGCAGCCATGTGCATGAGGCTGAAAGAAGAAATGGGCATCGAAAATATGCAGCGGCGCGAAGAAGAAATACTGCGCATTATTTTTTACAGGTTTTCAAAAATTGACAATGTGGAAGTGCTTGAAGAGAAAATGAAAAAGCGCTTGGGTGTTATTTCATTTATTATAAAAGATGCGCATTATAACCTGGTTGTGAAAATGCTCAATGACAGGTTTGGAATCCAGTTGCGAGGCGGCTGCTCCTGCGCAGGAAATTACGGGCACCTGTTATTACAAGTTGATAAAGCGAAGTCTTATGAAATATTAAATGGCCTGCGTGCCGGCAACCTTTTGTGCAAACCGGGGTGGATTCGCCTATCCATTCATCCCATCATGACAAATGCAGAAATTGATTTTATTATGGATGCCATTGAAGTAACCGCAGCTCACCACCAGGCATGGGCAAATGATTACACCTATGACCCGCTCTCTAATGAATATTTTTTCAAAGGGTTTAAAGAAAGAGAGCAAGGCAGGATAGAAGATTGGTTTAATTGCGCTGATCCAAATGCAGCACTCTTAACGGATGGATGAATGCACGAGTCTTTAAAAAAATCAATTACTATAAAATTAAATATGTCAAAGCGCAAGCTTTGCAGCATAGCATTGTGTGTTAGCCATACTTCCCGTAAAGACTGGATAAGTGATGCTAAGCTTAAAAACTGCCTATACACTTGCAAGCAGGTTTAATTATTACCATCGTCCTTCTGTTATCTTTGCCTCCTTTAATGATTTTTTCGAAATCTTTTTATCAAG
>JBDTVF010000275.1:0-4479 GCA_040007325.1 Ginsengibacter sp.
AATGAACCATATTCAAATTTATTATCTCTTGCTTTTGGCAGGTTTTCTACCGTGTAGTTTTCCGGAAGCTGATAAACAGTAGTATCGGTCTTAATGAATGGGCATTCAAAGTAAAAAGGCATAGTACGCTTCTCATCGTCCGGCATCTTTAGGTGCCACATTTTATAAATGCGTGGATGCAGGAACATTTTACTCCCGGCAGTAAAGTCAGGTACTTTGTCCATTACCAAATTGAAATCTATTTCTGATGAATCTTTTTTCTTATCACTGGTAAGCTCATAAATATCCGGCTGGATGAATCCCAGCGTTGATACAAGGTATTCCTTCTGATCATCTTTTTTCTCGTTCACATAATGAATAATGTCCTGCTTATATTCTCCCGAAGTTCTAATACGACTGGTACTTTCACCGGATGCATCTTCACTTAAAATCACTTTTGTTGAAGCGTTGAAGCAATTTTCTGAAGGAAGACTTTTTGGTGTTGGCACAAGCACACCTCCGTCTGGTGTTAACAGTAATGCATACCTGTTTTCAGTAAAGCTGCCAAGTATCCCAAAGTCGGTTGAATTGCTCGTACATTCCAGCCAGCAGGTGTCAGGTTTACCCGGAATACATAAGATTACATGATCAAAGCCATTACTTGGAAAAGCAGGATCTACAGGTTCCCCATTATAATATGCATTGATGAGCGCGGGATAACTTGTAATCCCAATTGCGGTAAGACAGGCCTGTGTATAATTACTGAGTGCCTTGCAATCACCATATTTTTTATCATTTACAAAAGATGCGGGGAATGGTTTATATCCACCTATCCCTAATTGGATACTTACATACCGGAAGTTTTTTTGCAGATAGGTATATATAATTTTAGCTTTTTCTTTATCACTGGTAGCACCTGCAACCATTTGGCGGAGGTAATTCTTCGTCTCGTCAGACAGGCTTACCATATCTTTATAAAGACTTCCACACCAAATGCCAAAGTTTTTCCAGGATGTGAGGTCACCTTCCTTTCCGTCCATTGAAAATTTAGTAGGAGCGATTACCACGTGCGGATAGTTTGCCAGGTATCGCGAAGTGCCCTTTTCGTAAATAATAGGAGGAAGATTTTTCACTTCCCAGTTGTAAAATTTATTATTACCAATTGTATTTGTCACTGAGGCTACGTCGGTGTGTTTATTTTTAAATCGTAAATCAATACTTAGAGGTACCGTTGCTGTGAATGTTGAATGCTCGACCGATTGATCAGGTTCCTGTATATAATAGGTGGGATAGTTAAGAGTACCCTTATATTTCACTTCAGAATCGTATTGCACAGTAACCGGGTATGAAGGAGCCGTAACACGGAAGTAATAAACTTTACCATCGTCTACAAGCCCTTCACCCGTGTTCTGCGCATGCATTTCCTTTAGCTTGTATTTGTTTACAAATTTCCCATTCGCATCGAAAACTTTTATCTCTGCGTCTACTAGCTTGCGAAAGCCCGATGAATATTCATTAAAGAAAAGAACGTCATCCCCGCTGGCGTCAAGAACTGTAAAAACCTGGTGAACGCTAAGCTTTGCTTCATCAATATCTTTTACTTCAAAAGTTATTTTCTCTTCTCTCTTTACACTATGTGCATTCTCCCTCAAAGATGCCGGCAGTGTAGCGGCATCAAATATGTTTACCTGGCTGATCGCGGCCATGGCGATAAAGTTGGCTAATGCACCAACAAGTATTTTTTTCATGGGAGTTATGCTTTTTTCTTTTTAATTACAATCTGTTCGTTAAGTGTTGCAAAAAGCTTTTTATAAAACTCCTGAAAGTAAGGATACATATCCGCAGCGTAAAAGGGCTTTAAGAAATCTACTGTCACTTTGAGATCTATTGAAGTGCCATCCGTCTGCATCATGCGACTTAATACAATGCTGGTGTCAGGCATTATCATCTTCATATTTTTGGGCAGTTCTTCGAATTCATACCCATCAGGAATAAAGATTTTGCCGATTATTTTATATGATTGATTGTAACCATAGTCAACATCTGTATATCGTTCTTCGGCAATAAAGGGATTTGTTTCAAGCCCCTGGAAAAGGTTAACAGAAAAATACTGGTAATCGCCGGAAGCATTTAGCGGCATGGAGAATTTTACTTTTTGCTGAAGTGGCAGGCTGTCGACATCATCGTTTTGCACCTCTATGTCATCAATCTTCATCCCGGTAAATGATTTTGTAAAATACTCTTTAAAGGCAGTTTTATCCTCCTTCCATTTTTTCACGCGCGGATTTTTACAGTAGCCGCCACTGGTGACAGTAGCTTCCCCTTTCATTATTCCCTCCGGTGTAATCTCTGAATAAATGAATACCGCGTTTTCATAAATGTCTTTCGGATCTTCAAGATAGATCCAGCCACCTTTTTGATTATCTACAAGGAATGCGTCGCTATTTACAACATCATACGGTATAAGCCATGCAGGATTGTATTTATCTGCCGCATTCAATACGTATCTTTTCTCTCCTATGAAGACACATGCCAATGCATTGTTGAACTGGTCGAGAAAAGGATAGTAGGTGTTTACGAACCCATTGTCTTTTGTGCTCACCAATAATGGATATGCTTTAAGACCCGCATCTTTAAGCAGGTTGATCAATATCAGGTTTATCTCGCCATTCCTACCGGATTTCTTATCCCATGCAGCCTTAATTCCGTTCTCAGTGTAAATGCTTTCTCCGCCGTTCCAATTCATGTTTCGTCTTACATAATCATGAATAACCATCATCTTTTCATAATCAGTCTTTACCATTTTTAATGAATCATCCAGCCCTTTTGTATGCGGTATATTCTTTTTTAACTGAAGGCCAAAGTCTTCATTTTGCAAAAGCTCAGTTGTAAGTTTTGGCCAGGTAGACATTACTTCTTCTACTTCGCCGGAGGCATACACAATTTGCGATAACTGGAATATTACACGTTGCAGGTAATCTTTTGACGCACTCATATAAGGTTCATCTCTTAGTGCAGGAAGGTTCCTTACAATGTATGTTTTCTCTTCAGAATCGTAAGTGATTATGCCAGTGGAAAGTGGAATGCTCTCGTGGCGTGTACTTGTCAATAGCTCTACTTTTTGGTAAGCCATTACCTGGTTAACAAATTTAAAAATGGAGGGTACCAGGATTTTGTAGACGCTCATACGTGTAGGAATATCGTCCTGGAAATACCAGTCATCAAGGCTTGCATAAGATTCTTTACTGTCAGTATACTTGTATTCTATTACACTTCCCACCTTTACATCAGGTAAAGTGAAAGCTACTTCTGATACTTTGCTGGTAACTGGTTTCCGGTATATTGCAGACTTCTCCAGTTTGGTAGTGACAACATTACCTGCGGCATCGAGGTTATAAGTAACACCCGCAATATCATTGATTGTTTCATAGTTTGACTGGCTGTAATATTTGATTTTAATATTAGCATTGTCCAGCCCTTTATCTTTTAAAATTTTAATCCTTACGCGTCGTTCGGTTTGTATCTGGAAAAGATGCTTTCCACGCACGTAGCTTACGTCTCCGTAGTCAAGAAGTTTATAGGCTTCGGCGTCCTTGTCATACTCGCATTCCTGGAGCTGAAGATCGGCTTTTTCAATTTTGCCATATGATGGCATGTCTTTTTGGGCAAATATTGCTGTAGCACTGAGCAATAAAAGTGTAGTGAGAATGTGGGATCTCATAAGTCAAACAGTTGTTAAGTTAGTTAGTTAATGGTAAACGTACAGGAGACTAAAATCGTGTGCAAATTTTGTATTTCCTATTTTTACTAAAACTATTTTTTATGAAGTGGATGATTGCCGGCCTTTTGTTTTGTAGTTGCTTCGCGGCGTGTAAAGCCCAGCCCTCAAATCATTTCGAAATTCAGAAAAACAATAATTCCCTTCTCTGGCAAATAAGTGGTAACGGGCTTAAGCAGCCAAGTTTTCTTTTCGGGACTTTTCACTTGTTGTGTAGAGATGATATCCATTTCAGCAAGCAATTACTTGAAGCGGTAAAAGCGAGTAATGAAATTTACATGGAACTTGATATGGACGATCCGTCTACCTTACTGGGCGGAATGTTGTTTATGAATATGAAAGGTGGTAAAAAGCTGCAGGATCTATATACTGCCGGGGAATATGAAAGGATTCAAAAATATTTCAATGATACCCTTCACACCCCGATGATGATGTTCCAAAAGGCGAAGCCTTATTTTTTAGTGGCACTTTTATATCCACGGATGATGAGTTGTAAATCGCCGGCGGGGGTAGAGGAGGAGTTATTAAAGATCGCAAAAGACAACAATAAAGAAATCAAAGGCCTCGAAACAATCCAATTCCAGGCATCAGTGTTCGACACTATTCCTTATGAATGGCAGGCAAAAGAACTTTTAAAAAATATAGATAGTTTTTCAGTGTATAAGAAGGAATTTGATGACATGGTCGATTTGTACAAGCGACAGGATCTTGATTCCATGCAG
>JBDTVF010000276.1:0-4470 GCA_040007325.1 Ginsengibacter sp.
GTGTTGATAATTGCATAACCTTCTCAATGCTTTTTGACAAAATACTTTTAGTTGAAAGAAGACTAAATACTTCACCGGTCATATAAGTTTTAAATTCATTTACCTGCCCATTCCTTACCGTCATATGTTTTGAATGTGTACCAGGGAAAATATATAGTTCTTCATCGTTACTGCCGGTTACGCTGCCGATCAACTGTGTTTCCTCACCACGCATCACATCGTTGTCACTTCTTACTCCGGATACAAGAAGAGTATTATGATTAAAATCTTTCGTTGAATTAATAAACTCCACACCAAGATCGCCACCACTTATACTAAATGGAAGAACTTTATAAGGCAGGTTTTTCATTCCAATATTTGCTGAGGCCATTCCTGAAATGATCACTGCTAAGCCATCTAATCTTTCGCTCATGTTCTTTTCTAATTTCTTAATTTCCTCACCCAATATCGCCTGGTAAAATGATAATCTCTCTTGCTCAGGTTTTCCGATGCTGTTCCAGTTTTCAAAAACATATGCAATTCCCATTTCACTGCATACTTCTGCTTCTATCCCGTTTGATTCAGCATTTACTACTCTGCATCTTAATGAAGATGTGCCCCAATCAATGCTAATGAATTGCTCCATTTTTTGTTTTAAGTAGTAGTAGTAGTGAAAAGAAAATTATTTCAAATTGCTTTGTTTAATCAGCAATCGTATCGACGAACTTTTTTGCCGAAACAGTTAATTTGGAGAGATATGCTGCATTAACCTCGCGCTTCGTATTAACCAGTGAACTGCCTATACCAAAGCCAAATGCTCCGGCATTTTTGTAATCATTAATGTTTTCGAGATTAATACCTCCTGTAGGTAACAATTTAATTTGCGGTAATGGAGCTGCAATATCTCTAATGTAAGAAGGTGAATTTGCAGGAAAAACTTTTACAATGTCTGCGCCACTTTTATAAGCATTGTAAATTTCTGTTGCAGTAAAGGCCCCAGGAATGCTTACAACTCCAAGTTTTTTTGAAGCTTTGATTATTTCATCATTTGCAATAGGTGAAAGGATAAAAGATGCGCCGGCTTCAACAACCTGGTCAACCGTTTCCACATTTAATACTGTGCCTGCTCCTATCAGCATACTTTCGCCAAATGTTTTTGATAAGACTTTAATTAAATTCAGTGGTTCTGCAGAATTCATTGTTATCTCTAAAATTCTTATTCCACCGTTATATAATGCTTCGGCGATCTTCAACACATCTGAAGGATGAGCGCCCCTCAATATGGCAATTATTTTATGATGGGAAATTTGAGATAGAGTTGACATTTGTTTCGTGGTGTAATTGCTTATCGCATATTTATTTTAAGAAGATAATCATCAGCCGTAATAAAAAGGGTTTTACAATTATCAGCAAAGGCGCAATTGGATGTGGTGATATTTGCTTTGATGCGCCCAAGAGCTGTGCCAGATTTATTAAAAATCCAAACGCCGCCCGGGCCTATCGCAAACACATTTCCTTTGTCATCTATTTTAATTCCGTCGGGCGGACGATTCTCCTCTTTATACGCTTCCGTGCCGTCATAGAATATTTTTCCATTTTGAAGCAGCCCGTTTTTATCAACATCATATACATACCAGTTGGGTTTCTCAGGATCGGAGTTAGCTATCAATAATTTTTTTTCTCCCGGGAAAAAGGCAATGCCATTTGGACGGCTAATCGTATCTGTTAGTAGAGTTACTTCGCCACCTTTGGATATTCGGTAAACGCCCTGGAATGGAATTTCTTTGCCGGGATCATCCATTCCTTTCACAAGGCCGTAAGGAGGATCAGTAAAATAAATATCGCCATTGCTTTTCAGGGCAAGATCATTAGGGCTATTAAATTTTTTGCCTCTGTAATTATCTGCAAGGATTGTAAACTCTGCAACGGGTGCATTTATTGGAGCTTTCATAATTGCAATGCCGCGGTTACCGTGCTGGCATAATACTAATTCACTTTTGCTATTCACTGCCAAACCATTGGAACCTGTTTCACCGACGCGGGGCTGGCCTTTCGTATATCCTGAGGGCTTAAGGTAAAGTTCTTTTCCCTTTTCAGCAGTCCATTTGTAGATACTGTTTTTTGGAATGTCAGATACCAATAGCATTTTCTCACTTTCAATCCACACCGGTCCTTCTACCCAATCAAAGCTGTCGGCAATCACTTCCACTATTGCATCTTTTTTGATGATGGCATCTATCGCTTTGTCAAATCTTTCTACAATAGCCGAAGGGGAAACTTTTTGCTGCGCAAATGAAATATGTGTAAATAAGAAGAGAGTAACATATACAAGCAATGATAGTTTTCTCATACAAGAAACTTTTAAACTCAATTTCGTTTTTAAATTTAAAACCGCCTAAACTAAGTTGAGATTAACCGAGTTTATGACGGTAAATATTCCCCGATAAATTCCTTGCAATAATTCTTTATCATGTCACGCACTTCAATAAAGCTTTGGATAATTTCTGCTTCGTTACCAGTAGCCTTTGCAGGATCAGGAAAATTGTGATGAAATTTTTTTTGCGGCTGATGGAAAGTTTGAACATCGTTCGTTGGCATTATCGCATACCGTAATCACAAAATTAAAATCGATATCCATGTATTTATTTATATTGTTCGAGGTGTGCTGAGAAATGTCGATTCCATCCTGTTTCATCACCAGGATAGCTTTTGGATTAACACCGTGTGTTTCAACACCGGCGCTGTATACCTCTGCTTTTCCCCCCGCAAATTTCCTTAGATACCCTTCTGCAATCTGGCTCCTGCAGCTATTTCCGGTGCATAACACTAATATTTTTTTTGAATCCGCCATATGGCTATTTAGAAAATTTATTACAATCCTTTTCTCATAAAAATGGCACTTTCAGGGCAAACATTACTGAACTCCGATGAAGCCTGTATTTCTTTCGGAGCACTTTCCCTGCTGACTTTTTGATAAGCTTGTCGTTCGAAGTATTGCTCAGCCGTTTCCGTTAATAAATACATCCATTTGATACCTGATGATTTTGCAAATGTTTCTAACTGCTCTACTAACTGCGAAGCGACGTTGTTGTTTCTATAGTCCATGCTTACCGCCATGGAGCGTAAAAGCGCAAGCGATCTGTATTTTTCCAAACCAATCACACCAATTATTTTATCATTTTCACTTGCCACAAGAAAGTTAGCCAGCGATGCCGGCAGATCTTCTACCGGCAACTTCTCTTCTTTTAGTAAAGTAATTATTGATTGCCTGTCTTCGTTAGCGGCACTTCTTATTATTGCCTTCGTTATTATTTTCATGATGTAATAGAATTACTAATTGCAGCAATCGGGACCGCAACATGTTTTATTTTGTTCCATTGGCTTTTCGGCAAACACCGTAATACTTCTAACTGCCGCACCCGATTGTTTAAAACTTTTTAGGTCATCGTCTTTCAGATATTGTTGTAAGATATCATCAGGAATGATTATCGGTTTATCTTTTTGAATAACTATATTCTTAAACCCATTTTCATTAATAAGTTCAAGATAATAATCTTTTTGAATCGCACCCGCCACACAACCTGCATACATCTCAGCCGCTTCTTTTATAGTTGGCGGCAGTTCACCTTGCAATACAATATCGGAAATCGAAAAATGGCCTCCCGGTTTCAACACGCGATATATTTCTTTTATCACTGCGTTCTTATTGGGTACCAGGTTGAGCACACAATTACTCACAACTACCTCTGCCGCGTTAGCCGTTACCGGCATATGCTCAATATCGCCTTGCCGGAATTCAACATTATTGAAGCCACGCACTTCATTATTTTGTCTCGCCCTTTCAATCATCGCAGGTGTAAAATCAATGCCTATCACTTTACCCGTTTCACCTGTTTCATGCCTTGCAATAAATGCATCATTACCTGCTCCGCTCCCGAGGTCAATTACCACATCGCCTGGTTTAATCTTTGCAAACTGCGTGGGCAGGCCGCATCCTAATCCTAAGTCCGCATCAGGATTGTAGCCTTCCAGTTCTGTATAATCATCTGTCATGATGTTGTATACTTCAGTGGAGCAACCGCCGGATCCACAACATGAGCTTTGGTTAGTCTCTTTATCCTGTAATGCTATCTCGCTATATTTCTGTTTAACGAGATCTTTGATTTGTTCCTGAGTTTCCATATATCTTATTTTTAGTTTATCGAAATATTACGATGATTGTTTGCAAAAAAAATGTCAGCAACAATTGCCTCCTTTATAAGTGTCAAATAATTTATTGATCCACACCTGCGCATTCTTCCATTCTCTTTCATCAATACAATAGCAAACTTTTGCACCTTCGATTTCTCCCTTGATCAGGCCGGCTTCCTTTAATTCTTTCAGATGTTGGGATACTGTACTTTGTGATAAAGGCAATTCGTAAACTATATCACCGCATATACAAGTCTGCTTACTTGCAAGCAAATTCAAAATAGCAATTCTTGCCGGATG
>JBDTVF010000277.1:0-4457 GCA_040007325.1 Ginsengibacter sp.
TTCATCAATTCTTCTTTGAACAACACCAAAAGATCCCGGTTAAATTTGTTCATATTTGGATAAAGGTTTTTTAGATTCTAGTATCCAACCATACCTTTCTTACTTGGGCATCCACAGTTACTTTTCTTTGACGCGTTACAACTAATCGCAAAAATGGACACTATTATTAATACAAGCAGGAGGATTTTGTTTACGTATTTCATAAAATTCATACCTAAATTAAACTATTTTCACAAACAATTATTGCAATCTGGTGATATACGGTAAAAAAATTAACAAAGCCACGAATAACTTCACCGTAATAATTGCGCCACTCGATTGGGGACTCGGACACGTAACCCGCTGCATTCCAATAATTAGTCTTCTCCAACATCATGGATGTGAGGTTCTTGTTGCAGCGAACGAAGAACAATCAAATCTCCTGAAAAAAGAATTTCCTTCCCTGGTAATTTTACGGCTTTTTGGCTATAAAATAAGGTATAGCAGGCCTAATACATCGCTTAGGGCAAAGCTGCTATTCCAAACACCAAAACTCTACCTTGCTATCGTCAAAGAGCAACGCTGGTTAAAAAAGATTGTGAATCAGTACAGACCCGATCTAATCATATCAGACAATCGCTTCGGATTTTATCATAAACATGTTCGTTCCATTTACATTACGCATCAGCTTTCCATTAAAACAGGTAACACATTTTTAGATAAGATTGCAAGTAAATTTCATAGGAATATTATTGAAAAATTTCATAGGTGCTGGGTTCCTGATTTTTTGGAAAATGGTTTGGCCGGTGAACTCTCCCATCCCAAAAAATCAATTTCCAATACTTGTTATATTGGCGCATTATCAAGATTTGAAAATCTAACCGATCAACCGATCATTTACGATGTTTTGATTTCTATTTCAGGACCTGAGCCTCAAAGATCAATTTTCGAAGAAACTATTCTTTTGCAGGTAGAAGATTTAAAAAAAAGGGTTTTAATAGTGCGTGGTTTGCCGATGGATAATACACCAATAACATCCCAGAATTCTTTAGTTACTATAGCAAATCATTTGCCCGCAAAAGCTTTAAATGAAGCATTTCTTCAATCTTCTATTGTCATTTGCAGAAGTGGCTATACCACGATTATGGACCTGGTAAAAATAAAAAAGCGGGCAATCCTCGTCCCAACGCCTGGACAAACAGAACAGGAATACCTGGCAGAATACCTGATGTTTAGAAAAAATTTTCTATTTATCGGGCAAAAGAATTTTTCTATTGAAAGCGCCTTGATTAAGGCAAGTCAATTTGAATTTAAAAGGCGAGAGGATGATATGGATTTGTATAAAAAAATTATTCCTGAGTTTATAGAAAGTTTAGCACATTAATTTTTATCGGCTTCCGTATCTAATTCCTTATGCAAAAAACCACCTGAAACCCACCACCAGTACCATTTTCCACCTAAAGCTTTGTTCGGATCAAAATCAAATAATGAAAAATTTCCAGCGCCAGTACTGTCTCCTTTAATTTCATATACGTGTAAAGCTTTATTTCCTTCAATCCATTCAAGTGGTGTATCGGGCTCAACAGTTTCCGGAGGTCTTTGCACATTAGTCAAGAGGAAATAGGCTGTGCTTTCACCGAATACTTTTGCATTACCATTTTCATCAATACATACAGCTGTTCTTTCGTTTGGTGCAATGCCTTTAGGAAAAATTTTCCAATCTTTAATAATGCGCGCTATAAATGAAACATGCCTGCCCTCACGATGACGCGTAAGGTAATGTTGATCAGTTAATACATCTTGTAAAAAAGGAGCATGAAGAAGATCATTGTTATATAAAGTAACTCCGGCGATGTAAGGATTTTGCAGAACCTCGTCTGAAACTACACTTCCCTCTTCTCCACTATAGTATAAGCCACTTAAAATAGCACACCCTGCACTCGTTCCGCCTACAGGAACTTTTTTTTCATTCAAAAGATAGTTGATTGCATCTTGAGTCTTTGTTCCTCTCCAAAAACTCATATAACGGGATTGATCGCCACCGGCAATAAAAAGCATTTCAGCATTGCGAATAATGTTGGCAACTGTGTCATTATCTCCTAATTCGCGTGACGTTATATTTAAAGTTTCTACCGAATTTGCGCCACCTAAGTCAAAAATGTCTTTATTATAATCTTCGTTGCCGGAGGCCGTTATAACAACAACATCGCCGCCGCCACTTCTTTCAATCATCCATTTGAATGCGCTTGGTACATCGCCACCGCCACCAACCAAACAAATTCCGCCTCTTGTTACTGTCGTAACATCTGCTGTATCCCCGAGAATGCCTATCAGTGCCGGAATGTTTTTTATTTCCTGGGCGAAAGCCTGCATATTCCCAAACAAAACGACGATGGCCGACAGGAGAAATTTCTTAACTAATTTAATCAACTGAATTAATCGTTTAAAATATCAGGAAGGATTTTTGGGGAAGTCAAAGAATAAAAATTCTTTCTCAGCATCTTTAAAATCACTCCAGTTTTTGGCATCAAATGAAACAACAAATACGCCGCAGGTTGGCATGTTATCAATTTGATAATTGGTCAATTGATTTGCGAAATCAGTAGTGCCGGGATTATGTGAAAAAACAGCGACTGTATTATATTTGGAATCTATGGACTCAAGTACATTGTAAAAATTAGCAATACTTGCTTCATACAATGATGGCATAAGCACTAAATACTTTTTGCTTAAATCATATTCATCCAAAAAAAAAATTGCTGTTTTCCTTGCTCTTTTTGCCGGGCTTGATATGAACAAGTCGATCTTTATTCCTCGATCTTTAGTTCTTTTAGCCATTTCAGGGCCATCCAATTTACCCCTTTCATTTAGCGGCCTGTCAAAGTCTGCAAGATTTAAGTTGTCCCAGCTGCTTTTCGCGTGCCGTACAAGAATAAGTGTTTTCAAATCAGTATTATTTGCTGATTAAAGTTATCAATAAAAGTACTTGTAAAATTAGTAGCCTCTTACATTCTTCCCTTCCATGTAATTTAAAAAGGCTTTATTTACAACACGGTTACCACCGGGAGTCGGGTAATTCCCCGTAAAGTACCAATCGCCCAAATTCGTAGGGCAACTGTCATGCAGGTCTTCTATGGTTTGATATATTACATCCACCGGCACATCAACATCGTCAGGCGTGATAAGCTCCGCAATCTTTTTTGAAATTTCTTCCGGCGAAAATGGCTTGTAAATTTCTTTGACGAGATTCTCTGTGTGCAACCTATTATTTCGCCTTAGCTCATTACATTTTTTTAGCACTTCATCTAAAATGCATTCAAGCTTTCTTTCCTTAATTAACGCCATAGCAGCTCTAAAAGCAACAAATTCTGCAAGCTTGCTCATATCAATACCGTAGCAATCAGGATAACGTATTTGCGGAGCCGAAGAAACAACTATAATTCTTTTTGGCTGCAATCTTGAAAGCATTCGAATAATACTTTCTTTTAAAGTGGTTCCCCTTACAATGGAGTCATCGATTACAACCAGCGTGTCTTCATTTTTTCGAACAGTTCCGTACGTAATATCGTACACATGCTGTACCATTTCATTCCGGCCACTGTCCTCTGTAATGAATGTGCGCAATTTCACATCTTTGATAGCAATCTTCTCCATCCTCACTTTTCGATTAAGCATTTCAGATAGTTTTGCTTCATCGAAATCTTTTTTCCAGCTTAATATTCTTTCCGTCTTGATCTTATTGAGATAATCTTCTGCTCCTTTTATCATTCCGTAAAAAGCCGTCTCTGCAGTATTTGGTATAAAAGAAAAGATGGTGTTTTTAAGATCATAGTCTACTGCCTGCAGCACCCTTTCGCTAAGATGATAACCAAGAGCAATGCGTTCACGATAAATTTTTTCGTCACTGCCTCTCGAAAAATAAATTCTTTCAAAACTGCAGGCTTTCCTTTCCTTTGGCGTTAAAATTTCTTCTATTGAATAGCTACCATCTTCGGCGGCAATAAGCGATGTTCCCGGCATTAATTCTTTTACTTCATTTTCACCCACATTAAATACCGTACGAATAGCAGCCCGTTCACTCGCTGCTACTATCACTTCATCATTTGCATAATAATAACACGGACGAATTCCATGGGCATCTCTTACAACAAAGCCATTACCGCTACCCGTGAGGCCACCAAAAGTAAAACCACCATCGAAAAGTGAAACCGATCTGCGCAATACCTGCACTATGTCAGCTTTACCTGGTGATTCTTCATCTGCTTTTACTAAAAAATGGTGAATAACATCCATCATAGCGCCGAGATCGCTTTGTCTGTCTAGTTCATCAGGGTGGCTATTTATAAGTGAGAATAATTCTTCTTTATTGACCAGGTTAAAGTTTCCCGCAAGGGCAAGGTTTCTAGCAGGGATAGTATCACGTTTTATAAACGGATGGCAAAATTGGATATTATTTTTCCCCTGTGTTCCATACCGTA
>JBDTVF010000278.1:0-4438 GCA_040007325.1 Ginsengibacter sp.
AAGCGTTGGCAGAGCAGGGACGACTCGTCCGCCTGCCTCAAAACAAAATTGGCACCTATAACAAAGCGAATAAAGCTTATATGGCTTTTGAACAGGAGCATGAAAGAGAACCTTCTACAGAAGAACTTTCAGAGATCCTTGAGATGAGTGAAACAGAGATCAACAATATCTTTCAAAGCAATACAAGGCATACTTCACTAGATGCACCGGTTCACGAGGCCGAAGATGTTGCCATGGGTGATCTTTTGAAAGGGCCCGGAGAAACTGATGAAGATGTAATGCATGATTCATTGAAAAATGAAATACGCCGTGTATTGAAATCACTTAGTCCGCGTGAAGCCGAGATCGTGAATGCTTACTTTGGACTGGATGGTGAGAATGGGGTAACCATTGAACAGATTGGTCAAAAATATGATCTTACCAAAGAACGTATCCGTCAAATAAAAGAAAGAGCGATCAAGCGCCTGCAGAAAGCAAGGTATAGCAGCGCTCTAAAAGCTTATTTAGGCTAAGACATTCGTACATTATTTAAAGGCTGCCGTGAGGCGGCCTTTTTTTTGAGCCTCACCCCCCAACCCCCTCTCCGAAGGAGAGGGGCCATATAGACGATAATGCAAGATTAGTTTCAGTACATTAGGATTTTAGCAGAACGAGAATGATTAATTTTGCAGCAGTATGAAAACTTTTGTGGTCCTTTTTTTTGCCGTATTCTTGATGTCTTGTGAGAAGAATATCAATTTTACTTTACATGAAACTCCCAACCTGGTCGTGGTGGACGGCACTATTGAAAATGGCCAGCCGCCAGTAATAGTCCTTACGAATAGCTTCGATTATTTCAGCAAAATAACGCCGGAGCTGTTGTCAACTGTTTTTATTCACGATGCACAGGTCAGTATTTCAAATGGGATCATTACCCAGCAGCTTAAAGAATACTCCATTGATTCTTCCGGTGGCAATCGCATTTATTATTATTCTATCGATACCAGTAATCTGCAAAACGCTTTTACCGGGCAACTTGATACCAAATACGATCTTAAAGTGGTCGCTAACGGTAAAGAATACACCGCTACAACGACCATTCCACCTTTAGCAAAAACCATCGATTCACTTTGGTGGAAACCGGCGCCCTTTACTGATGATTCAACCAAAGTAATTGTGTTTGTGCGTGCCACTGACCCGGCGGGTCTGGGCAATTATATTCGCTACTATACTAAGACGAATAACGGACCATTCCTGCCGGGCGTGCAATCTGTTTTCGATGATCAGCTGATTGATGGCACTACCTATGACCTAAGGCTCGACCCGGGAATTGATCGTAACGATCCTATTGGCTTCGAAGATAATTTCTTTCATCACGGCGACACACTCACCATGAAACTTGCCAATATTGACCGCTCCACCTATCACTTCTGGCTTACCATGGAATTTGCCTACCAGAGTATTGGTAATCCGTTTGCGTCGCCGAATACTGTGCTCGGAAATATCAGCAATGGCGCCTTAGGAGCTTTTTGCGGTTATGCGTCATCGTTCAAGACTTTGATCATTCCCCAATAATCCACATTTAAGTTTTTGATATCAACTGCAACGGCATTTCAATCTTCAAATTCAGTAATTTTGGCGATATTATATTATGGAAGCAATAAATGAACATGTTCAATGCCTTATCATAGGTTCCGGGCCGGCGGGATACACGGCGGCGATCTATGCAGCAAGAGCAAATGTTAAACCGGTGCTTTACCAGGGCATTCAGCCGGGAGGACAACTGACCATCACCACAGAAGTAGAAAATTACCCGGGTTATAAAGATGGCGTGCAGGGACCGGATATGATGATCGATTTTGAACACCAGGCAAAAAGAATGGGCACCGACATCCGTTACGGCCTTGCTACCGAAGTTGATTTTTCGGGATCGCCGCTTAAGGTGCAGGTAGATGAAGACATGTGGATCGATGCTGACAGTGTCATTCTTGCTACGGGCGCCAGCGCCAAATGGTTAGGACTTGAGAGCGAGCAACGTCTGAATGGCCGTGGTGTGAGTGCCTGCGCGGTGTGTGATGGATTCTTCTTCAAAGGCAAAGATGTTTGCATTGTCGGGGCAGGAGATACCGCTGCCGAGGAAGCACTTTACCTGAGTAAGATCTGCAACATCGTACACATGTTTGTGAGGCGTGGTGAAATGCGTGCGAGCAAGATCATGCAGCAACGTGTATTGAGCACCTCTAACATTAAAGTTTATTGGAATACCGAGGTAGATGAAATTTTAGGTGAAGAGAAAGTGGATTCTGTAAGAATAAAAAATAGCAAAAGCGGCAAAGAGCAAGTGATTCCCATCAGCGCTTATTTTGTTGCGATAGGGCACCAGCCTAATTCGGATATCTTTAAAGGCTGGCTTGATATGGATGAGACCGGATACATTAAAGTGGTTCCAGGCTCCACAAAAACTAATATTGAAGGTGTCTTCGCAGCAGGCGATCTGCAGGACAAAGTTTACCGCCAGGCAGTGACCGCGGCCGGTAGCGGCTGTATGGCAGCTCTTGATGCAGAACGATACCTTAGCGCGCTTGAACATTCTGTGCCTGCCGATAGTGAATTAAGCACCATTAGCGTAAATGAAAAACCTTCTTAAATACCTAAAAGGTTTTTCTAAAATATGATCAAAGTAAGTTTACACCAACTCAGGTTCAATTCATTCCATGGCATTCATGAAGAGGAAAAGATTCTCGGAAATGAATACGTAATCGATGCGGGCGTGGAGTTTCATGAGACAGTACCTGTCATTACTTCCATTCATGAAACCATTAACTATGCGGAAATGTACCGCATTATCAAAACGAGAATGGACGTTCCGACCCCATTACTTGAAACGATCCTGATGGATGTTGCCAATGATATCCATAATATTTATCCGCAGCTGAAGTCTATTAATATTTCCATTCAAAAGATGCATCCACCGATCGAAGGAATCGAAGGGTCGGCCATTGTGCGTTATCATAAAGAATTTTAACCAATATCCGCTCATGAAAAAAATACCTGTAATTTGAAAGTGACTAGTTTCATTTTATTCTTCGTTTTATCGACACAGTTATATGGGCAGGATGTAAATACCTTCATCAACCAGGCAAAGTTTTTGGAGAGCACCATGAATGATGAAGCCGCAGTGGCAAAATACCTGGAAGCGCTCCAACTTCAACCCGGAAATATCTATGCTGTGTGCAAGGTGAGTGAACTGTCAACGCGTGTCGGCTCCAGGTCTGATGGCAATAAACGAAAACAGGATAATTATTTTAACACTGCTAAGACCTACGCACAAGCCGCCATAAAACTTGCTCCTCAAAATTCCGAATCCAATTTTGTCATGGCTCTTGTAATGGGAAGGGATGCTCTGTCGGGAAGTGGTAAAGAAAAAATTGAAGCGGTAAAAAAATTAAAAAATTACGCTGACCTCTCCATAAAATATGATCCCGGTAATTTCAAAGCATGGTACGTGCTGGGCAAATGGTATTATGAAGTAAGCGCACTAAATTATTTTGAACGAACAGCTGTAAAAGTCTTTTTTGGCGCGCTGCCAAGGGCTGAGATCACTGATGCTATTTCATGCTTTGAAAAATCAAAGTCCATCAACCCGGGATTTATCCTTAATTATTTAGCGCTTGCAAAGGCTTATAAAAAACAGGATGAAATAGCAACGGCAAAACAAAATCTGTCATCGATGATCTCTTTGCCCGATCAAACTGCAGATGATGCGAAGCTGAAGAATGAAGGACGCGATTTGCTGAAGAAATGGAATTAGTGCAGGCAATGATTAATTCGTTAATGAATGTGGCAAATTTTTTGAACGAATGATTTTGAAACAAATGATATAAAAAATGCTAATGAAAAACCTACTGGTAGTTTGTGTAGCCCTTATATGTACGTCGGCTAACGCACAAACCGAAAGTTCTACCTACGATCCACATGATCTTTTTACTCCCAATTTTTACCCTTCTTCTGTAAACGAATTTCGCGCAGCGGACGGAACACCGGGGCCTAAATACTGGGCCAATAAAGCAAGCTATAAAATCGCAGCTTCGCTTGATGATGTCAAAGATGAAATCAAGGGAACCGTAACTATTACTTATGTAAACAATAGCCCGCAGGAACTTTCCTATCTCTGGCTTTATCTTGATGAAGATCTTTACGACCTGGAATCACGAGGACAGGCAAAGACGCCGGCTACAAGACGCAGCCGTTATGGCGATGTGAATTCGACTTTCAAAGGTGGCTACGATATCCAATCCGTGCAGCTTTTGTCCTCTGCTAATGGTAAGACACCAATTAAGAGCCTCACTAAAATTATCTCGGATACGCGTATGCAGCTAAGGCTTTCATCGCCGTTGGCGGCCAATGGCGGCACTATACAATTTAAAATAGATTACAGCTATCTCATTCCTAAGTATGG
>JBDTVF010000279.1:0-4437 GCA_040007325.1 Ginsengibacter sp.
TAAATATCAACTCAAGGTTCGAACAAAACCCGGGGTATTAAAATAAAATCAGTGTAATCAAGAAGCGTTAAGTTCTAAGAAAAAATTACCATCATGAAAAAATCGAATCGTAGAAATTTTGTGCGCACATCTTTACTTGCCGGCGCTGGCTTAGGATTAATGAATAAGGTAAGCTCAGTTTATGGTGAAGGCATGTTCAGGCCCATATTAAGCGAAGGTGCTGAGCCGGGTAAGAGAGTCGGAATAATTGGCCTTGACACATCACATGTGCCGGCTATCACAGGTAATTTAAATAATCCCAAAGCCGGAAGCGATTGGCATGGCTATCGCGTGGTTGCTGCTTATCCGACAAATGGCAGTGCTGATATGAAAGAAAGTATTGGCAGGCTGGCCGGCTTCACGGAGAAAGTAAAAAAAGACGGTGTCGAGATTGTGACTTCAATCGATGAATTATTGAATAAAGTGGATGTTGTGTTTTTGGAATCTGTAGATGGACGCCGGCACCTCTCAGAGGCTTTGCCTGTATTAAAAGCAGGAAAACGTATGTTTATTGATAAGCCTATTGCCGCTTCCTTAGCTGATGCTATAGTAATATTCGATGCCGCAAAAAAATATAACGTCCCTATTTTTTCAGCGTCTTCGCTTCGCTACCTGGTTGGAATGAAAGAGGTAAGAGAGGGAAAATTAGGGAAGATTTTAGGAGCCGATTCTTACGGTAGCTGTTACATAGAACCACATCATCCTGATCTTGTATATTATGGAATTCACGGAGTGGAAATACTTTATGCTCTTATGGGTACAGGCTGCAAAAGCGTTGTGCGGGTACATGTTGACAATACTGACATGGTAGTTGGTACCTGGAATGACGGCCGTCTTGGATCATACAGGGGAACGAGAAATGGTACGGGAGCGATGGGCGGAAGGGTTTTTGGAGAGAAAGGAATTGAGCACCTTACTGAATCGCCAGGATATGAGGGCTTATGGGCCAAAGTAATAGAATTCTTTGATACGGGCATACTGCCGGTAAGCGCAGAAGAAACACTGGAAGAGTTTGCATTTATGGAAGCTGCGGATGAAAGCAAGATCAACGGGAATGCATCCGTGGAATTGCAAACGGTTATTGACAGGGCTAAAAAGAAAGCAGCTGAAATTCAATCTAAAATTTCGTGAGATGCGGGCAGATCGCATTTATATATGAAGCGGTTAATCTGTGACTCAGATAGACTTAGGGCATGTAAAGCAGGTGGATAAAATTTCGTATTCTCACGGGTTTGATCACACGGGGATTTATTAAGTTTTGAATCGCAAGGATGCTAATAGCGGGTCAACAGATCGCAAAATTTAATTGCGTTATTGGCAATATTGAAACTTCATGGTATGCAGTATGTTTGTATACCTATTTTAATCTTCACCGTTTGAGGCCGAAACCATGCCTCAATGAAATTATGAATAAGAAGAAAAAGGAATACAATGGCGTTAAGGAAATTGCGAGAAGGGCAAATGTTTCCATTGCAACTGTAGATCGTGTTATCCACAACAGGCCCGGTGTTTCTGCCAAAACCAAAGAAAAGATTGACGGTATAATAAAAGAACTGAATTATCAGCCAAATATATTAGCAAGCAGGCTTGCTTCGCGGAAAATATTCAATTTCGCTGTTCTTATTCCGGAAGTGTCAGCCGAAACAGACTTTTGGAGATCACCCCTTAATGGTATAAAAAGAGCGGAAGCAGCGATAAGTGAATATGGAATAGACGTCAGTTTTTATTTTTTTGACCTCAATGACAGGAAATCTTTTGAAAGACAAAGCCACCTTATTCTAAAACAGAATCCAGATGGAATTCTACTTGCGCCGTCTTTTATTAATGAAGCTATAGAGTTTACTGGTTTATGTAATGATCGGGGTATTCCTTTTGTATTAATTGATTCGAACCTCCCCAATAAGGAGGGGCTTTGTTACATCGGCCCCAATTTGTTCCGCAGCGGTTATTTGTGTGCTCAGCTAACGAAGTTCAATCTTAGTCACGAAGCCAAAATACTATTGGTCAATATCTCCAGGGAATTAGATGATGACAATAATCTTCCGCAGATCGAAGAGGGTTTCCGGGCTTATTTCAAGTATCACAATCTTCAAAACGACATTATAAAAACTGAGATTACCCTTACAGGGTATTCAGATGTTGAAAAAGAGTTACAGAAAATTTTTAATAAAGACGAAGGAATCAAAGCCGTTTTCGTTACCAACTCCAGGGTCTTTACTGTTGCCCGGTATTTTGAAACTGCGAGGATTAAGGACATTTTTTTGATCGGGTATGATTTTCTTGAACAGAACATTGAATATCTTAAAAAAGGTATCATTGATATTTTGATTTGTCACAGGCCGGGTGAACAAGGTTATCAGGGGCTCATGAAGCTTTATCAACATTTCGTGATGGGAACTGCATTCAAAAATGTATTTTATATGCCCATAGACATCATTACTAAGGAAAACTATGAGTTCTATGATAATTACATTGACAGCCAGCAATAGGCATTGAAATCATTCGGCAGGCTTGGACCGGTTACCAGATTTTTAGGACAATTTATCTCTTATTGCGCTGTATAGCCACCGTCAATTACTATTGACTGCCCGGTTATCCCCATTGCAGCATCGCTTACAATGTAATTGACACAGTCTGATATTTCTTTCGTAATTCCCTGGTCGTTTTCATACCCGATATATGAAGATTGTATGTATTGCTATAGAGATGAGTTGTCCCCTTCTCCTTCCACTTTCGGCGAATTCTTCACGTAACGAAAAACCTGTTTGGGCGTGCGAGCATTTATTACGAAACTATGTATAGTCACCTTCCAATATTTTTCAGGATTATGAATGGTGGGGAATGCGTCCAATCAGCTTTGTGCGCCATACCGGGTACTATGGAAAAATTTCCTAAAATGAGATCAATCTTTCCATCCCCATCTATATCTCCCGCATCCATAGTGAGCCATCTTCCCATATCTGCTCCAGAGAACGAGTATGGCTGAAATTCCAAATTGCCTGTATTTTTTAAATAAACAAAACTTTCTTCAGGCTGTTTTATATAGTCAGTAAAAAAAGAAATAGTTGCAATATCAAGATCACCATCGCCATCATAATCTCTTGCAATAGCCTTGTAACATCCGTGAATCGGGAAGAAAAATTTTTGCGTAAAATGATTGGTTTTATCATTCATAAAAATATATACGCCGTGATAGGGTTTTAATACGGGTGAATTATCTCCATTATCTCCGCAAGTATAAATGATATCAGGATAGCCATCTTTATTAAAATCTTCCAATTCGAAATAGGAAGATCCGTAAGAAGGTGGAAATCTTAACACTTCTTCCTGGGAGAAGTTGCCATTGCCATTGTTTGTAAAGAGAAAAATTCCTTCGTCGCCTTGGGCAAATAAAGCCCATATGTCGGGCAATCCATCATGATTATAATCCTGAATATAAAATTTGATTGCGCCAGGCAAATCTCTCAGACTATGCTTTTTAAATTTATTATTCCCTAAGTTTTCCATCCATGACAATGTTCCTGTTAAATATCCAAATTCACTTAGGAGATAATCACTCTTTCCATCATTGTTGAGGTCTGTAGAATTCATCTGAACAGGCCGTTGTAAACTATCAAATATTGGCGTGGTATTTTTTTCGTGGTGGCCTTTTGAATCTGTCTTTATCAATATTGCTTTTCCATATCTGCCATTGTTAGGGCCTATCATTCCAATGTTACATGCAAGCAAATTATTTTTAATGAAATCAATATCGACAATAGGCCCGGTATCCACTACAGAATCTGTGATTGCTAAGTTGGAATTGATAAAATAAATTTTTTGTTTTAGCGCATCACTTATAATTAGTGGATGCAAAAAATCCCCTGAATTAATTTTTACATAACACGTTGCAGGATTCTCATAATTTAAGTCGGGTATTTCTACTTTAAAAAGCGGCAGTCCTGTTTTAATAGAATCTCCCCTGGCTTGCATAGGCAAAGAATCAGGAGAAGCAGCAGCAAAATAATCGATGATACTTTGCCATTCTAAACCGGTTAACAGGTTTCGGCGGGGATAAAAATCAGGACTGATACTTCCATCTGTAACCCGTGGGTATAATATATCGCCAAAACTAAAAATACCGAGCCTCGGAGCCATTTCAGGTAGCACGCCTTTTAGCCAGCTTTTTTTATTCAACATAGAGGGCTCGGGCAACATATGGCATGACTGGCAATATTGTTTTACCAAGGCTTTTCCGTTTGCTACTCTTGAACCGGAATGATCTGAAGAAGTATTGGTAGTATCATCACTATTGCAGGAGAAAAAAAGAATAATAAGTAAAAAGCCCAGCAGAAAAAAAGACGAATATCTTACAACATATTTATAAAAACATCGACCACTTTTTGTAGCCTCGACAGG
>JBDTVF010000280.1:0-4436 GCA_040007325.1 Ginsengibacter sp.
CTATGCTTGTCCAAAGATGTTGCAACAGCGGGCGTTCCTGAGTAAGGAGCACCACCCGGCGGAATAGTACCCAGACCTATAAACTTAAGACTACTTACAAAAGGGCCGGTATACGTTGCACTCGCAATTATTCCGGGATGAATTGCCACAGAACTATTGACAAGAGTTTGCACAAAAAATGGCGTTGCAGAAGCCGGCGGGAAGTTTGTAGAAAATACCCTTATGTTGGGTTCAAAAGAACCTGTTACTGGATTGGGGCTTGCTAAAAAATGATAAGCCATAATTCCTCTAACCATCGCCGTACTAATATTATTAGTGCCTAAAAAAGCGGGGCCGGCTGCAACAGCCATATTAGCCTGTGCATCAGCAATGACATCATTACCACCGGTTAGGGCATACACCTTGCCATACACTAACAAGTATACTAACTTTTGAAATGCAGTATCGGTCGGCGCAAGAACGGTCATGTTGGTAACAGCATAGTTTAAGAGGGAGTCGAACCTGTTTAGCCCTGTCTGTCCACTGTCAGCTCTTGCTATTGCCGCTTTGAAATAAGTAAGATTGGGGTTGTTATAAAGCGCGTCTCTCAACACCTGGCTGGGTGGCGCAACTATCCCCGCAACTATATGTATAACACCATTCTTAAATTTTAGGTCCGGCGTTACAACGGGAATGTTATTGTCATACAACCCAATGGAAGTCTTTGAAGGAAAAGTGCTCAGTTTAAGTGGTATCGTAGTACCAGGTAAAATAGCGATGGTAATCGAGCTTGGTAATTGTATATTAGGAAAAGTCTGCGGTACATCTGCCGACGTGAATTGTTCACCAGGAATGATTGCATAGTTAACGATCGCTCCTACCTGTTGAATCGGCAATACGGCAATCACCGCTGCCGAAGGAATTCCGGAAGCGATAAAAGCATTATCGTCCGGAAGAAAAACAGTAAATACTTTGTTTGGATCGCTTAAGGTAGCTATCGCTCCTACACGTGTTGCCGCAGCTTTAAAAATAGTATAGTTAGGATCTGAATTAATGATCTCACCAATTGTTGACGTACTGCTGTTGACCGGAGGATAATCTATTGGCACAGGATCCGGAAGGTCTTTATTACATGACGCAAATGCTATTACAAAGGAAGCCATAACCGACAACCTTGCTAATTTCTTGTATTGATAAAGATGGATGTTCATATCATTTCTTTATTGATGATAAAAGTTGTGAGGTTAGAATATATTGTAACCAATGCTTACATAGTAGATGCCGCCCACCGTAGCATTGCCAAATCCATTGCGATAATATTGGTTTAGAAGATTGGTTGCCCCTACTTTCAATAAAATATTTTGAGCAGGGAATTTATAACTGATCTGTCCATCTACAGTTTGGTATGCAGGTATCAGGCCATTCGCAAAGTCTCCTTCAAAATATACATCGTCCTGCCAACGGTAGCTTAAGTTAAAGCCCACCCTGTTTTGAGAACCTAATCCTGTGCTTCCAAAGTTTACACCTGCCCTGTATTTAGGAGCGTTGAAATCGGCCTGGAAATTTGCCGGAACTTTATCGAGATTATCGGAACTTACGGTGCCGCCTATGATAAAATTGTGAGGCAATGAATAAGTAAGGCTAATACCAAAACCATAGGTATTAACATCACCACTTACATTCACCGGAATCGAATAAGTGTTTACCAGTGAGGGATTGCTAAGATTGGCTTTTATTTGCTCCGGTGTGCCGGAGAATACACTTTTATCGCCATTTACTGATTGCGCAATAATGGTTCGTGAAATAAAATTTCTATAGATGCCATAGTATCCATAAACATCTATGAGCATTCTCTTTTGTGCAACAAGACCTTTATAACCCACTTCAAATGAATTTACATTTTCTGCTTTGAAATGAGTGAGTGGGTTCACCACTGGATTACCTGCAAATAAATTGTTATCAACAGAATAAGAAGGATTTGATCTTAAGTGGTAGAAATCTATAAAACTTTCCACCCCGCCAATTAGAATGGTATTGGCACCTATCCTCAGGTTGATATATTGTTGCTGGGTAGAAGCAAAGCGATATGCCTGCTGGTACGAAAGCCTTAGATTGTTATCTTCTGCTACTTTGATTACCGCAGAAAAACGCGGTGTAAATCGTCCGTCAAAATTATCGTTCTTATCATAACGTGCTGAAGCGATCAAGGTGAGCCTGTCATTCAACAAATGTTTTGTTGCCTGTATATAAGCGCCATATTCATTGATTGGAATTTTACCGGATGAATCCGCGAATAAAGTCCCTTCCGAGTTCAATACAAATCGCCTATAGTTTCCACCGATTAATATGTCAGCGAATTTGGATGTGAGGTAGCTCAAATTATACTGGCCCTCTACGTTATAAAGATTTGTCTTGTCGATAAAACGGCCACCACCTTGTGAGATAGGCACACTCCTTACCTGGTCAAATAATCGTTTAAATTCATCGGAGCCCGGAGCGGGTCTTCCCTGGTCTGCAACAACACGGGCAGCATTATGTGCTGCAATATCAGAAAGCCCGGAAAGCTTGGCATTAAGAAATGCAACAGAGTATTGATAATACCATCCATTGCTGCCACCACTTGGTTTCCATGCTTCATTTACCAGCCTCGTTGTTACTGTGGCATTGAAAGATTCGCCTGCATTCTCTTGTGTTGTGAATCCACGCAGGAACCAATTCTTACTTACTAATTCCACTTTATACTGACCTATTTTTAAATTCAATAAAGAATAGCGGTCACTACCTGTATAGACGGAGTTACCAGTACCCCAGTATCCTTCAGCGTTTAGTGAAGTATTTTTAGTCAACTTATAACTTACGGCTCCCATCAATTTCACATCCACTGTGTTGGGATTTACCACATTTTTTTCAGCATAACCCGTACGTGATACCGGGATAGACGAAGGCAATGCATTCACGTAGGGTGCATAAAATGGAGCCTGTCGTGCTAATGGATTTAAAACATTTGATTTAATATCTATCGTAGTTTCATCGCCATATACATTAACTCCATCATAGTTGGGATCGGTATCGCGGGTGCCGGTTTTTACCGCACCCGTTGTAGAAAGGCGATCATAATCACGGTAGTCATTGGCAACCCAGTCTTTTGCCTGTATCAGCTCAGCCCCTACTTTGAAGGCAAATTTATCGCTTACTTTATTTGCCCAGCGAAGTGACCAGTTATAGTACGGAGATGCACTGCGGTCACGATTATCGATATTCATGATGCCCGTCTTTACCTGGAAAGAAAGTCCCTGGTATTTAAATGGATCTTTGCTATTTATCAATATGGCACCATTCATGCCACCCGGCCCATACAATGCGGAAGATGCTCCTTGCAATAACTCGACACTTTCTACATCGAGTTCGGTAAGACCTACCACTCCTCCTACGGAAAAATTTAAACCTGGTGCCTGGTTGTCCATTCCATCTATTATCTGGTTTACTCTTGTACTACCGCTTCCATTAAAGCCGCGTGTACTAGGGGTTGAAAAAGTAAGAGAAGATGATACGACATCCACACCTTTCAGTTTTCCGATCATATCATAGAAAGAAACAGAGGAACTGTTGCGGATGTTTGCTGAACTTATTCGTTCGATTGTAACAGGAGATTCAAGGATCCTTGAAGGGGTTCTTGTAGCCGAGACTACTACTTCCTGGCCTAGTGTGCTTGCAGGTGTTAGCGAAATATCTACTGTTGCAGATGTATTAGTTACCTGTACTTCTTTAAGTTCATAGCCTATCGAAGAGATAACAAGTGTAAGAGGCGGTGGCGCATCGGCATTCAATTTGAAATTCCCTTTTTCATCTGTGTACGTTCCGGCATTACTGCCCTTTACAGTTATAGAAACAGCGGGAACATCATCGCCGGTGGAACTATTTTTTACATTACCGCTTATGGTAGTGTTTTGGGCGAACGCCCCTATTGATAAAATATTTGCCATGGAGAGAATGGCAAAATATCTAAGGCTTTTTCTCATAGCATTCGTATTTGGGTTTAGAATTTTGAGCAAAGTAAGCATTGTTGGGTGTTTCAGGAAAATAATTTTCCGCCCAATAAACAGGCAATGTTTCTATTTTGAAATACTTAAAATTTGTAATGGTATAATTCAGGATTATTTTAGCAATATGGAAAATAATTTAATAGTGGGTCAAACCGATTTTTATCGTGGAAAAGTAAGAGACGTTTATACTATCGGTGATCGATGGCTCGTGATGATTGCAAGCAACCGCATATCTGCGTTTGATGTAATTCTTCCCAAACCGATACCATACAAAGGCCAGGTGCTTAACCAGGTGGCGGCTTATATGCTACATGCAACAAAAGATATTTGCCCTAACTGGCTTGTGGATGTGCCGGCACCTAATGTTTCCATAGGGAAAAAATGCACTCCATTTAAGATTGAAATGGTCGTTCG
>JBDTVF010000281.1:0-4407 GCA_040007325.1 Ginsengibacter sp.
TTTACCTGCAGCAACGAGCTTTTTATTTATCCCACCACACTTTTGTGAGCAGGTTGTCTCCATTCAATTCAGCAAAACCTTGTCTTTGCAATGCATCAAGATAGTTTGCCTGGTTCGTCAGGTTTTCTGAATTGGGCAATGAAAATCTCCTGAACATTTGTCCTCCGGTAACATTACCCGGATAATTGACCGGTGTTAAAACAGGATATCCTGTTCTTCTCCAGTTTGCATAAATCTCATAATCGTTGCCGAATAAAGTTATCCATTTTTGCACGGATATAGCTTGCAATTGCTGATCAAATGTTCCAGCCGCAGGGTAGGGGTTCATTTGTAAATAAGTATTTATCTGGGCATCAGTTATAATATTCGGGCTTGGTGCAACAGCAGGGAAAAAAGACCATTGTGTCATGCCATATTTTACTCCGCTATTATAAGCCTCTTCTGTGGTAGAGCCGGCGTACCAGCCTCTGAGAGCAGCTTCCGCCAAAAGAAGGTAAGACTCTGATGGTCCAAGCAAAATTATCGGCGCAGCCACGTTAAGAACAAGCGGTGAAGGTTCTGAGTACGTATCAAAGTCCGTAGGCTTTGTATTCAAACTTGCACTCACCATTCCCTTTTGTAAAGCAAATGAAGTATCCGCGTTATAGGTAGTTGCTCCCGGCGCTGTTGGTACCCATACGACTGAGATAACCGGCAAGCGTGGATCTTTAGTGCTTTTCAAATAATCAATAAATGTTGCTGCATATTTTCCGCCTTCCACGTTATCGCCGCCAGGGCTTATGTAATTACCATTGCGCAATGCAATTGTTTGCGGATTCATACCTCCCGGGGCATCAGCATAAGATATTTTTGCAATGTCCGCATCTGAGGTCATTACGCCGCCAGCAATAGCTTTCTGTACCCATGTTTGCGCAAGTGTGGCGTCAACATTAGTAAGCCGCATGCCCAGCCGAAGCATTAACGTATATGCAAATTTTTTCCATTTTGTTACATCACCATTATACAGCAGGTCGGCCTTACCAAAAGTTGGCTTAGTAGCATCAAGTGCCACAGCAGATTCATCGAGCTCCTTAAACATATCAAGATAAATATCTTTTTGTGCATCATATTTTGGAGTAAGATTTCCCTGACCTTCCAGTGCATCAAAGTATGGAATGTCCCCGGCTACATCGGTGAGCTGGTCAAACTCATAAACTTTTAGAATGCGAACAAGAGATTTTTTATTGATATCATTCGGATCCTGTACTGCAGCTTCAAGTTGAAGCAAACGATTCAGCTTATCAGTATAATAACCTGCAAAGTTCGCTACCGTGCCATTGAAACTATAAAACTTATCGCCAATTGCAGGCACCTCTTTGTAGGTAGAAAAATATTGCATGCCTTCAGCAATTACTGAATAGTTAGAGGCTTGCATGGCAAGTATTGCGCCGGTGAACAAATAGTCAGGTACTGCAGTTTGTGTTGTGTTAGGATCAATGTTTAGATCTGTAAGACTTTTTTTATTACAAGATGCGATTATAAAAAAAGCAGGAAGTATTAAAAAAAGAATGGTATTTGAAAATTGCCTTTTCATAATTTCTTTATTCATTAGGTGAAAAATTAAAATTTAATATTCAGGTTAAGCCCTATATCGCGGGTGCGTGGTTCACCGGTTCCGGTGGTTCCTGTCGTGTTACTCACAGTTTGCCCGAACTCCGGATCAAGTCCCGCGTCTTTCAGTCTTTTATCCCTGTAAAGAATAGCAAGATTACGGGCCACTATCGCGATAGATGCAGATTGAATCCTCACCAATTTCAACTTATTTACCGGGAGGTTATAGCTCAATATTAAACTGCGAAGTTTTACGAAATCTGTTTTGAAAACATTTACACTTCCTGCATAGTTGTTACCGCGATTGTTGTAGTAAGTATCGAGCAGAGTTACGTCCCATGTTTTAGAAAAAGGTGCACCAGTTTGATCAACACCGGATAATTCCAAACCATTTTCCCTACCAGGCAATGTCTCTTTTGTTAAACCAAATCTTGAAGCATATTGCCACAGATTGCTATATCCAATTGATCCAAATTTTGCATCAAACAAAATATTCAAAGAGAATCTTTTATACCGAAAGTCGTTGGTAAGCCCCATTATATAGGGTGGATTTGCTACGCCCAAATTTTGTCGGACACTCTGTTCATAACCACTGGTGCTGTTGTACACCTGGATGCCTTTTGCGTCCTTCAGGAATACGGGTGCCTGAATAGTTGCGTATGGTAATCCAATCTGCGATATTACATTTACACCGCCTGAGATGCCGGAGCCAATCGTAAGCGTCGTCAAGCCGGGAGCAAGGCTAAGTATTTCATTCTTATTCCATGCCATGTTGTAGCTCACATTCCACCGAAAATTTTTTGTAATTGCCGGAGTTGCGGTCAGCAATAATTCTATACCGCGATTTCTAAGTGTTCCTACGTTTTGGTTACCGGCAAGGTATCCTGAAGCGTTTGAAATATCGGGTTGAAGAATATTATTGGTCGTTTTGCGATCGTAGTACGTCGCATCAAGACCGAGACGATTGTTGAAAAATTGTATTTCAAAACCACCTTCTGATGTGGTTACAGTCAAAGGCCGTAAACCGGGATTTGGTAACCTGTTAGAAGCGTTCAATACGGGCAATCCATTAAAGCCACCTGCCGTAAGATTGTAAGTTTGATTTATCGCATATGGGTCCACGGTAGCATTACCCACTTGTGCCCATGATCCGCGCAGCTTTAAAAAACTTATGACATCAGGTAGTTTCATGGCATCCGACAAAATAAGGCTTCCACCTATTGACGGATAGAAAATGGCGTTGTTGCCAATATTCAACGTAGAGAACCAATCTTTTCTTCCTGTAAAAGAAAGATAGACGATGCGTCTGAAATCAAGATCGGCAGATGCGAAAAGCGAATTGGTTCCATAATGACTTTCCGTTCTGTTAGGAACATCAAGCGTATTAAGATTGGTATAGCTAATGAAATTGGGAATAATAAAATCTCTACCTGTGATGCTACTGGAGATCGCGTTGTGCCGCTCGCGGTTTACACCAACAAAAGCGCTCACGTTGAAATCTTTAAAAACTTTTGTGCTATAGTTTAAGGTTGCCCTTGCATTGGTTATATCATTTTGATCTTCATAGGAGTTATAGTAGCCTTTTGGCGTAAAGGCGGTTCCAATGGGTACAAAATTATAGCGGTCGGTAAAAAGAAAGTCTTTTGAAACTATTCCTTTAATAAAAAGGTTTTCTAAAATATTTATTTGCACGCTACCCGATCCTATAAAGCGATTCCTTTTATCATCATTCCCTGTTTTATTCACTATAAACCAGGGATTGGGCGCTGCAGGAACCGGATTCCATTGTATCTCATCTCCGTTGTCGTTATAGCCAGGTGCCAGTGATCTTATGTCAACAGTATTACCTAAGAGGTAAGTTGCCCAGCTGGGATTGAGTTCTGCATAACCAACGTTAGGCCGGTTGTGTCCTTTTTCATAATTGTATTGAGCATTTCCTTCAATGGTGATGAAATCATTTTTACCTAAATGCGACGTCACGTTTAGGTTAGTTGTTTTTCTGTCGAAGGTTGAATTGGGTGTTTGTGCCTGTGCATCGAGATCAGAAACTGAAAGCCTGAAATTGAGCCCGTTGCTGCCGCCATAAAAAGCTACGGTGTTGGTGAAGTTTCTGCTTGGTCGATAAAAATTATTGACATTGTCTTTTACTTTCACAGGCGAATAAGGGCGCTCAACACCGTCGAACTGAACAACCATAGATCCGTCCGTTTTTGCTCCATATGATAAACGGCCCGCGCTAAGTGCTGCTGCCTGCGTAGCAGGCTTTACACCATCATTTCCAGAACCATATTCATACTGGTAGTTGGGATAGCTTGATGGAGTTCCATACACAAAATTTGAATTGACATCCACACCAATTCCTTTTTGAGCTCTTCCCGATTTTGTGGTAATAAGTATTACACCATTTGCTGCCTGGCTACCATATAAAGCAGCGGCCGCGCCACTCTTAAGAACGGTTATTGATTCTATATCATCCGGGTTAATGCTGGATATTCCATCGCCGGTATCATAGTTAAAACCTGTACTACTTGCCGACGCACCGCCATTGCCATTATAAATCGGAGATCCATTTACAACATAAAGTGGCTGATTATTTGCGCTGCCGTTTATCGCTCCCACTCCACGAATTACGATTCGGCTCGAACCTCCCGGCCCGGATGCAATTTGTGTTGCATCAACTCCTGCTATTTTACCCGTAAGGGCGCTGGCCACATTGTTCTCACGTGCTTCTGTAAATTCAGATCCTTTTACTTCTGCGGAGGAATACACCAAACCTCTTTTACTTTTTTTAATGCCGAGTGCAGTTACAACAACTTC
>JBDTVF010000282.1:0-4400 GCA_040007325.1 Ginsengibacter sp.
ATCATAATACCAACTGCGGTAAACGCTTTTGTTTGCGAAGCAATACGAAACAGTTCATCGTTTTGCATTTTGGTTTTTGCCGCTGCATCGGCATAACCATAGCCTTTATATTGTACTATTTGGTTGTCTTTTACAATGATCGTCACCACACCTTTTACCCAATCATTTTTAATATAGTCATTAACAAGACCATCAATTTTGTTAAGCCTTTCATAATCGACCGCATTATTTTTACCTGTCTCTTGCATCACCTGTGCATGCAATACAACAGGAAAAATAAGTAGCGTTAATAGGAAAGCTTTTTGGAGGGGTAAAAGAAATTTATTCATGGAAATTTCAATTTGTTTAAAGAAGATGAAAATTCATTAAATATAAGTGCTGAAATCAAATGAATTGATTTTAATTTTTTTTCTTAAATGCAAAGTCAACCGTTTTCTGCTAAGTAAATTTTTGCAGCGTTAATTATTTTTTCAATACTTGTCAAAGAAAGTTTCTTGAAAAAAAATCAAAAAAAGCAATGCGGAATTGAACCACTTAAGACGTAAATGTGACAAGAAAAAGTGCTGACAATACTTGCAAATTATCACTCCAGGAATTATTTTATATTTGTTTGACTAATTACCGCCCCCTTCCATCACACATCTAAAAACATTACTCATGAAAAAGAAGATTTATTCTCTTTTAGCATTGTGCATGCTATTCTATTTTCCTCAAAGATCCATCGCACAACAAAAAAAATTTAGCAAGCCCTATTATGCACAGGCAGGCATTAAAAGGCAAATTTCAGCATTACGGTCGCATGCCAATGCCGCCACTCTCAAAAGTAAAGTGCTTGATTCAACGTCAGTAAAACCGTACAAATCCTACTTTAAAAAAGCCCAGGATTTTGGCAGAGCTCCTGCGAAAATTATTGGACGTATTTCGGCTCCCGGCCTAAGTAATAACCGGGTAAATTTGTTTCCGGCAACACCTTCTTCGCCAATGAATACCGGAAGCACCACTCAACAGTTGTGGTCTAATTTCTTAAGCATTGATTTTTATGAAAACCCAATAGGGTGGCCCCCTGATCCGAATGGCGCAGTTGGCGAAAGCCAGGTGATTGTAGCTGCAAATAATGGGCTAAAAGTATACGATAAACCCGGAGTAACCGGCTCACCGCTGGTAACGCCCAATGGCTACTCAGGCGTTCGCGCAGACGGAACATTGTTTATTTCTTTAGAAGAATTCTTTTCACCTGTTTTGCCCCTAACCAGCGGTATTAGTGATCCGCATATACGATATGACCGCTTGAGTAAAAAATGGTTTGTTGTGGCTATTGAAGTAAATCCCTCACAGGAAAATAATCTGATTTTTCTCGCTGTAAGTGATGATGAAAAAATAACTGATGCATCAAGCTTTACATTTTACTCTTTTAATTCGTCGTTGTTTCCCTATGATCCGGCAGCACCTTATGGGCCGTTTCTTGATTATCCAACTTTAGGTATCGATAACAATGCTGTGGTAATCGGGGGAAATCAATTTGGTTACGATTCGCTAACTAATGTTGGATACGTGATTGATAAAAAGAAATTATTGAAGGGCAAACTGGTTATATATCCTATTGAATTAGGTATGGCAAGTTTTATCGACGGAAGTGTAAGTGGAATGTACACACCACAGGGAGTTTATAATGATGATCCTTCAGCCAGGCAAAGTTTTTTTACAGGCATTACTTATTACCAGGATGGACTTGTGTTGGCTACGCTACGTTATGATAAAAAAAATCAGCCATTGCTCGTGGAAACAACCATTCCCGTGGAACCTTTTAGTGGTCCTCGGGACAACAGTCATCCCGGAAGCCTTGGGCCGCTTGATGTTAATGACACGCGATTGCTTGAAGCATCGATACATACTAATAAGCTAAATGGAAAAAGCAGCTTGTGGACTGCTCACGCTATTGGTGTGGATCAATCCGGGCATTACCCTGGTGGTACGGACAGTGATTTTGTAAAGCACGCAAGAACTGGTGCACGATGGTATGAAATTGAAAATATTTATTCGCAACCTAACTTACGCCAGGCAGGTACAGTGAATGACTATGAACAACCGAGCGGCAGAAGAGCCATACAATACTTTAATCCGACAATTGCGCAAAGCGGTCAGGGGCATGCGGTTTTGAGTGGCACGTTAGATGCATATAATGAATACTTGAATGTTTTTGTAGCCGGCAGATATAATGATGACGCAAAAGGAATTTTAAACAGTCCTGTAAAGGCCACTACAACTACTGCCATGTATGAGCCTTATGTTGATTTAGGAGGCGGCTCTCACATTTATGTTAACCGGTGGGGAGACTTTAGCCAAACAGTTGTGGATCCATCGGATGATCAAACAATATGGACATTCCAGGAATATGCTAACGTGGATGATAGTTATGGAGTGCGGGTGGTACAGGTAAAAGCGCCGCCACCGGCGACTCCGGCACCCCTTGGCGCTATATCAAATAAGGCAGATACGGTGATATGGCTTAAAGGCCAGTCATCAAATAATTCAGGATTTTTTGATCCTGGAAAAGATAAGGGAGGGCCGGGCTATAACCGCCTTTCGGTAAAGTCAACCGGGGACATAGTTGTGAGCAACATCAGGTTTAAGGATCCCACTAACATCAGTTTTAAACTGAACACTAAGAACAAACCGGGCGGAAATTACTTCCTTGTAATCACTAACCCGGACGGGCAAATTGCTGTTGCAGAATATTCTATTAATGCTGAAACGCCAGCAACCGTGGCAGGCCAGCAAAGGGGTTTACTTTCAGAAACCGATGAAGCTAACATATTCGCACAGAAATATGTTGTCTCCAGCGATGTGTATCCAAACCCGACAAACGGAGGAGTTAAACTGATGGTGAATGCTGCTAAAGATTTTAACGGAAAAATTCTGTTACTTACGGCAAGCGGTAAAACGATTTCTGAAAATACATTCAGTTTCAATAAGGGCAAAAGAGAGCTATCATTATCACTTGCTAATTTAAGCAGTGGCAATTATATCGCAGCATTATTTAATGAGAGCAATGTTTTGATTGCTGTCCACAAAATAGTAAAACAATAACCCGGAATTTGATCGGTTCTTTTTCTACCGTAGTATACCATCTAAGAATTTCAATCGGAACTATTCCTCTAAATTGAAAATCTTAGATGGTATATTTTTAATACTCACCTGCGTTTAAAAATTTGAGGAAATATTTTATATCGCATGTTGGTTGTTTTTGTATAAGCAAAACGTAGAATCGATATAGAGATATTAAAAATTTACTTTCACCGTGCCGCGATTATGAGGCTTAATCCGGCTAAATATAGAAGCAGCATTATATTTAAAACAATAGACGTTCCCTTGGGTGCATTGCGAAATTCTTTCCATATATAAATACCCCACAACGCTGCCACAACGGTTGCACCTTGTCCAAGCCCGTAAGAAATAGCCGGGCCCGCTTTACCGGAGGCAATAATGCTAAATGACATCCCAATACACCATATAGCTCCGCCAAAGATGCCGGTAATATGATCGGAAAACCTGCCGGAAAAATAATCACGGTAACTAACAGGAGTACCTGTAAATGGCTTCCGCATTAAAACAGTATTAAATAAAAAGTTACTCAACACTATACCAATTGCAAAAAATACAACCGAAGTGTATGGGCTCAATTTGCCCGCTTCGGGCACATTGAAATCAGGGAACATAGAAGCCGCAACATATTTGTAAAAGAATCCCATTAATACACCGGCTATAATAGACAGCCACAATCCTTTTGAGGAAGTTTTATTTTTACCTGATTGCATTTTACGATAGGCATTTGCATTAAGCAAAATAGCAACAACGATGAGGGCAACGCCACTAAAAAGAAGCATACGATTACCAATAGGATTATCTATATAGTTCACGATAACGCCTATCACCAGCGCAAGCCCGATACCTACCGGGAATGCCACGGCCATGCCCGCAATTGCAATGGCCGCTACCAGTAAAATATTTGCAGCATTGAAGATGATGCCTCCAATGAGCGCAGAAAAAATATTACTACTATCCGCCTGCGAAATATCCTGCACGAAACCCCTGCCGCCAGCGCCGGTGCTGCCGAGCGTAAATGCAAAAACTATTGAAAGAAGCAAGATACCAAGCACGTAATCCCAATAAAATAATTCGAATCGCCACGTGCTGGCCGCAAGCTTTTGCGTGTTGGCCCACGAGCCCCAGCAAAGCATGGTTATTACGCAGAAAATAATTGCCGTAGAATAATTTTCTATGATGAACATAGCAGTTGGTTTTGAATATTAAAGTCAGTTTCCTGCAGCTTTCATATTGGCCTGTAATCCATCAATAGGTTTATCAGAATAGATGATGGCTTCAGTCATGCGAACTTTTTC
>JBDTVF010000283.1:0-4369 GCA_040007325.1 Ginsengibacter sp.
AATTAATTTAATATTTAGGTTTTCAGTATTAGCTAATCCTGGTATTTAAGCTATGCGGTCGAAACTAATATTTACGTTATCACGCGCAACCTTCACTGCGGCTTTTTTTATGCATAGGGCTTCATCTATAACCGTCATTATTTTCCACCCTGCTATCCATCATAGTTTCATGTCGACTTCATTAGCGCTTTCCTTTTTCTAATGATGTTTTGTTTTATCAATGAGCAGATGTCTTTAAAATTATTTTTTCCTGGTAAAGCCATCATCACTCCATTCTTCACTGCCCACACCATGATGTACAAAGAAAAGACCTTCGGGATCATACTTCTTTTTCACCGCAGCTAACTTTGAATAATTAGAGCCCCAGAATGATTGCTGCCAGTGCGGCTCAAAGTAATTACTTTCAGATACATAAGATCCTGCATTAGGCGCGGCTTTCAGCAATTCATCCATCGCTGTATTAATTCGTCCGGCTTCTTTGCGGCCTTCTGTTATATCAGGTTCATACCCTGTAATACCGGTCACGGCAGGCGCTCCCTCACCGGCAATAATAGCAAGTGCAAAGGCGCTCAGCACATCAGGATTCATGGCGGTATTTTTTGCAGCAGCTATTTCTTCGGCAGGGGCGCCGGCTAACCCTTTATTGAAATGTAAGGAAGTTGTCCAGTTACGGCTTGCAGAAAATAAGGCATCCGATAACTTCTGCTGATGGTCTTTTTCCAACAATGAAACCGGTAACCATGCAGACCGGTAAGCATATAAAAACTGGCCTGATTCATCTCTGTTCGACCTCCAGTAAATATTCCCGCCCGGCGCACCAGGCCGGTCGTCTTCTGCAATAAAAGCAGGAGCGTTTTGTTTTAGAAAATCAACGTCCCAAAAATGTTGTGCGGGAATAGCTAAAATGGTAAGTGGCATTTCGAATGTATAATTTTCACCGGCTTCTTTTATCCATTCTTCAAAAGATTGCCATGTTGATTGCGCCTGCTCTTTACTTAGGCCATGAAATAACATGCTTAAATTAATGGTATTATCCGCGCGAAAAGTAATTTGCTCTCCCCAGTGATCATTAAAAAGTTTGTGCTGGTATAGATCAATAAACCTGCTTATTAATTCTTTGTAAGCCTCATCAGAATTTGCTTTAATCTTTCCGAATACAACACCAAAGTTTTCAGGCAATTCACGTGTTCTTAAAGTAAGCTTTGTCACAACACCAAAGCTTCCGCCTCCCCCACCCTTTAATGCCCAGAATAAATCAGGGTTGGTACAGGCATTAGCCAACTTTACAGAACCATCTGCTGTTACTATCTCCGCTTCCAGCAATGCTGCCGCAGCTAAACCATAGTGCTTGGAGAAGCTACCGAAACCTCCACTTTGTATTAATCCTGCTACGCCTACCGTTGTGCAGCCGCCGCCCTGCACATAACGGCCACCCTTTACCGTTACTGCATCGTAAGCTTGCAGCCACATAGCACCGGCTCCTATAGTCACTGCCGGCTGAGGCTGTTGTTTTCCTTTACATCCTTCAGCAACAAAACTATCATGCATCACAATACTGTTCATAGCTCTTGTCCATACGAGCAATGAATCTGCTGAATTAGAAGTACCCTGGTAACTGTGTCCTCCACCCTTTACGACAAGTCTTAAATTATTATTGCGGGCGAAATTAACAGCGGCAACAACATCGGCTGTAGTTTTAGCAGCCACCGCATACACACTTGGTTCAGAACGCCAGGCATCAAGCCAGCCGGTGCTTTGAGTAAGCGCGGGATTGTCGCCATTATAATAAGGATTTTTTAGGTTTCTGAACACCTCCTTGCAGGCGCTATCAGCTCCGGAAGTTTTACAGGCCACCAATGGCGATTCAACTTTTATAAGGTTACCAGTTACAGCTTTATTTAATTGTCCCCACTTTTCGTGTGAGGGCCACAGCGCATCTTTTGGCCTGATTCTTTTATACGTCTTAGATTCTTTAAAAAGATTTTCAGAAAATGAAAACATGGAAGAACTTCCCATTGAAATTCCAGGCAATAATATTGCTCCTTTTAAAAATTTTCTCCTGTTTGTTGACATAGTTATAATTACTTTTCAATTTGTGCAAAATTGACTTCAAGGTTTGCAGGCTGCCTTATCCCGAATATGACTAACCATTTTGAATGATTAATATTGATTCAATTTACTTTCTTTTTTCAGTAACAATGATTAGCCATATACACGGCTAAAGAAAGAGAACCGGCGCAGAGCCATCAGTTCGGACTTCAACTACAACAATGGCAATACCTTTCTTGCAGCTGCTCTTACCTGCACAAGATCTTTGTCGATATCTGGCTGTGTAAGAAAATAAAAAGGTGTGAACGTAGTTCGCGTGATGCGGCTGATACCACGGAAGGGTTGCCCGGCCTTCCAGGTGGCATTGGCAAATCTGGCAAATAAGTTTTTGTCGGCGGCAGTCATAGCATCATTAGCAACTGCCTTAATAATATCAGCAGGCAGCCTGTCGGTCTTTGTGACTAAATAATTTACGCCGCACTCCAACGCATAGAAGCCTGCAATAGACGTCGCAATCTTCATCCCTTTACTGGTCTTTTTTATTATGGCAGTATCATCAGTTGTAAAGAATGGTTGAGCAGGCTGGCTTAGGTTAACATAGTAAGAAGAATCAAGGAACGATGCCATGGACACGGCATAAGCGGAATCTTGCAAAAGCCCACGCAAGGCAATCATTTGCCGCTCCATGGAGCTATCGGCTTTGGATTCAAGAGATGATAAAAGTTTCACAGCGGCATTTTTTATTTGCACATAGTCTTTATCAACCTCTTCTTTACTTAACGAGCTCGCGACAATAAAATTTGATCTTGTGATCCTGCCAAGTCCCCTGAATGGCTGGCTCGCCTTCCAGGTTGCATTGGCAAAACGATTCAACAAAAAAACCTCATCGCTGTCGACAGCGCCTGATGTAATTTCTTTAAGAATAGCTACCGGCTTTTCACCCGACCGGGACGAAATCATATTTATCCCACATTCCAGGGCATAAAATCCTGCAAGGTTTGTGGCTACCTTCTCCTGGAATTTAGTTGTAGTAATGTAAGTGCTGTCATCTGCCGGGAGCAGAAAAGGCGGCGACTCCTGGCCAATACCTGCATAATACGACGAGTCAAGAGTTGTGGCCATAGCCACTGCAAAAGCAGAGTCACGCAACAGGGAGTCTAAAGTCGCAAGTTGTTGATCTTTGTCCCCTGCAGCACTTTGTGGTTGTTTACCCGGTGTGCAATTAGAAAAAATAAGAATACTTACACATACAAAAAGATATATGATCCTGCTGCTTAGGCTGGCTGTTGTCATAAAAGAAATTAATAGTGAAGAAGAAATTAAACCATTACTTCAGTAGTAAATTAAAACTTTTTCCAGGAACCCGGGCTTAAATTTTACATAAGCTAATGCCTGATAATTTGCTTTTATTTCAGGCTTGCATAAACCATTGCTTCAAATTTAGAAGACAGGTCTCCGTGACTGTTAGGTGTCTGTTGCGTCATGATAAGGCATACAAGGTGAGCTTTCGGATCGGCCCAATAGGTGGTACCCCAGAAGCCACCCCAGGCAAAGGTGCCTTTATTTCTCGGGCCTCTTGCGGCGCCTTTATCTGAGACTACTTCGAAGCTTAATCCAAAATCATTAACTCCGTTAAATTTAAAATCAAGCTGGTTGCTTATCATCATTTCAACAGTTCGTGGTGCGAGTATTTGATGGCCATTATAAGCACCGCCGTTCAAAAGCATTTGGAGAAATGCGGCATAATCATGTGCGGTTGAGGTAAGATCGGCACCGCCTGAAAAATATTGTTTTGTTGCCAATGGGTAACCGGGATCCATTCCTAATTTTTCAGCATCCCATGCAATTACGTGATGCAGCGAGTCTTCGGTATAAACATGAGACAACCTGTTCGCCTTTGACTGTGGTACATTAAAGTATATGTCCTTTAGGCCCATCGGCTCAAAAATATTTTTGGCGAAAAAATCATTTAAGCTTGTTTTACTGATCACTTCAATAATGGCACCAAGCAAATCAAAATTGAGGCCATAGGTCCAGCGCTCACCAGGCTGATGCACCAAAGGCAACTTCCCTAATATCTTCATAGCATCCAGTAGTGATTGGTCTTTCTTTGCCATATTAAAACCTGCGGCCAGTCCGGCTTTTGCATATATCGCCCGCATACTTTCGCTGCCTATGCCGGCATAGTCAATACCCGAAGTATGTGTGAGCAGATCACGTATAGTAATATTTCTTTTGGCTGGTACGGTAGTATAACTTGAATCCGCAGCGTTAAATTTATCAAGCACTGCAGGGTCTTTAAATTCCGGAATGAAATCAG
>JBDTVF010000284.1:0-4359 GCA_040007325.1 Ginsengibacter sp.
TGCATTAATATCCATGCTAACAGGTAGGCACAGCCGCATATGATGAACATAATATAATAGCCTGTTTCAATATTTCCTGCCGCTTTATAATGGTCAAACAAATGACCTGCCAGGAAAGCAATCAGGATGCCACCCAGCGCACCTGCCATGCCTCCCATGCCGGTAACAGACGCAACGGTTTTTTTCGGAAACATATCAGATACGGTTGTAAAAATGTTCGCGGACCAGGCCTGGTGAGCAGAAGTCGCTATGCCGATGATAATCACTGCAAGCCACATATTGATGGAACCAAGCCACTGGGCAAAAACAATCGGTATCACACAAAAAGCATAGATAAGCATTGAAGTTTTTCGGGCGCGATATACCGCCCAGTCTTTTTTAATAAAATATAATGGCAGCCATCCGCCGGCGACGCTTCCAAAAGTTGACATGGTGTAAACTACAGCAACCGGCAATGCTACCGCTGTCCCTTCGATGCCATATTGAGCTTTCAAAAAAGCCGGTAGCCAAAAAAGATAAAACCACCATACAGGGTCCGTAAGAAATTTTCCCAGGATGAATGTCCATGTCTGGTTATATTTCAATAGAGTAATCCATGAAACTCTTTTCTCAGGTTCAATATTCCCGGCAAGATCCTTAGTTGTAAGAGGCACTGTCTCCACTTCATCAAGATCACTGTGTATGTAGTCGTACTCTTTTTTTGAAAGGCGTTTATGCTTTGCAGGTATCTCGTAAAACATAAACCAGAATATGAGCCATAGTAAACCAAAAGCACCTGTAATGATAAATGCCCATTGCCACCCCCATTCAGCAGCAATAAAGGGAACAGTGAGCGGGGCGAGTATTGCACCTATGTTTGTACCTGAATTAAAAATTCCGGTAGCGAATGCTCTTTCTTTTTTAGGGAACCATTCTGCTGTGGTTTTTATGGCTGAAGGAAAATTTCCTGCCTCACTAATACCCAGCGCAGACCTTGCGATTACAAAACCGAGCGTACTGCGAACTGCAGCATGTGCAATTGAGGCGATGCTCCAAAGCAAAAGAGACAATGCGTAGCCTATCTTAGTGCCCACCTTATCTATAAACCACCCGGCCACCAACATTCCAACTGCATATGAAAATTGGAATGCAATCACAATATCTGCGTAGTCCGATTCTGTCCAATGAAAAATCTTTTCAAGATCACTTTTTAAAAGACTTATAACCGCGCGGTCAAGATAATTAACGGTGGTAGCGAAAAAAATTAAGGTACAAATGGTCCATCTGTAGTTGCCAACCGCTTTGTTGATTTTGGTTACGGGAATTTTTAAGCCTTGTCCCGCCGGGTTCTCTGGCATCTTTTTTATTTTATGTGTGAGCAATCATTATTAAAACATGCCGCTTCTACTGTGAAATAAAAACTAAAGCAATCTGCAGGTAAGATTCCTGTGCATGGAAAATGTTATATCCGTTTACGCCGCATATTATTATCAGCAGTTTATACTTCGCTCACTTTTTCTTAAAATATTTAAGTGTGGTGCGCTAATGTCCTCTTGAACTAATACAATGTAGCAAACATAAAATAATATCAAGAAAATATTCAGATAAAATGTTCGGGATGTAATTGATGTATCAAAACGATTGCAATTATATTATAGATAAAAACTTAGTCGCGGGTTTTTGCTGCCTTCTAATTATAGTGATCCCAAAATACCCTCTTCAAGCCCTCTTATTTCCGCAAGGCCCCGCAACCTGCCAATAGCAGAGTATCCCGGGTTGGATGTTTTATTAAGATCGTCAAGCATCTGGTGGCCGTGATCGGGACGAAACGGGATAGACCTTTTAGTTTTTTGTTGCAACAGCAAAAGTTCTTTTACGATGGAATACATGTTATTATCGCCTCCGAGGTGATCTGCTTCATAAAAATTTCCTTCTGGGTCTTTGGTCACATTCCTGAGATGAATGAAATGAATTCTTTCACCAAAAGACTTGATCATTCCCGTTAGATCATTTCCGGCAGAGGCGCCAAGCGACCCGGTGCAAAAGCAAACACCGTTTGCAGCATTATTCGTTTTATGTAGAAAATATTCAAAATCGCTTTGCGTGCTTGCTATACGTGGCAGTCCAAGTATGGGAAACGGCGGATCATCCGGGTGAATAGCCAGTACAACGCCACATTCCTCAGCAACCGCGCTTATTTCTTTTTGAAAATCGCAAAGATTATTTCGCAAAGCATCTGCATCGATATCATCATACAATTCGAGCTTTTGCAACATATCTTTTGTTGAGATCTTTTTCTCGCCGGGAATACCGAACATTACTACCCCTGCAAGCGCATCGAGATCGGCTGGCGAATAATTCTTGTAGCGTTCTTCAGCCTGCCGCAATATGTCTTCTGTATATGATTCATCTGCGTTTTTTCTTTTAAGCATGTATATATCAAAAACCGCAAGATCAACCCAATTAAAATACAATGCGAGCGAGCCATCGGGCATCTTATAATCCAACTTTGTACGGGTCCAGTCATTTACCGGCATGAAATTGTAAGTAATTACCCGGATGCCACATTGGGCAACATTGCGTATAGAAGTTTTATATTTCTCTATATAATTTTTATAATCACCGGTCCGTGTTTTTATATTTTCATGTACAGTTATACTTTCCACTACTGACCACTTAAGTCCCATACTTTCCATCCCGGCTTTTCTTTTATTTATTTCTTCTACTGTCCATTCATCTCCATGCGGTACGTGGTGAAGTGCAGTTACAATACCGGTTGCGCCGGTTTGCTTCACATCCTGCAGGCTCACCGGATCAGATGGTCCAAACCATCTCCACGTCTGTTCCATTTTATAATTCATAATTTTTGTGCTTATCATTTTACACCCCGCTAAATACCGAAAAGCCTCCATCAACATTTACCACGGTACCGCTTACAAATTTAGAAGCATCGCTCAACAGCCATATCAGCGCTCCCACAAGCTCATCGGGATTTCCAAACCGGTTGAATGGCGTATTCCTGATCACAAGATTTCCTCTTTCAGTCAGTTTGCCATCTCCATCGGTCAGGAGTAGCCGGTTCTGTTCCGTCAGGAAAAAACCGGGAGCTATTGCATTCATTCGTATTTTATCGCCATACCTTTTCCCCAGTTCAACCGAAAACCAACGGGTGTAGGTATCAATTGCTGCTTTTGCCATGCTGTAACCAAGCACTTTTGTTATTACTGTTTGAGGAGCCATGGAAGAAATATTAACGATGCTTCCGCTGTCATTGTCTTTTAAAGCTTCCCCAAAAATTTGCGTCGGTAGCAATGTACCAAAAAGATTTAAATTCATTACTTCCTGCAACGCTTGAAAATTTAAATCAAAAATATCAGCATCTGATTGTATTATGGCACCCGCAATATTTCCACCGGCCGCATTTACAAGGCCGTCAATTTTTCCATAAGCATCTATAGCTTTCTTCTTCGCAGTAATCAGTTGCTCCTTACTGGTAACATCAGCAATTAAAGAAATTGATTTTCCGCCCTTGCGGGTAATTGACGCAACTCTTTCATTTGCTACCTTTTCGTTTCTGCCCAGTATACATGGAATCCCACCGGCATTTGCAATGCCGTGTATGAAAGCTTCTCCTAATATACCGGTGCCTCCGGTTACGACTATCACTTTGTTTGTCAGTAAAAATTGATTATTCAAATCCACGGCTTAGTTTTTTACTTATTATAGTTAATATTTTATGGGAGTATCTCTTGTATCTGCATACGCTTTTTTAAAATCAAGATTTTTTACCTGGCCTGCAACATAGCGGATGCCATTGAATATGTGTTGTACATACACAGGATCTTCATAGTCTTTTTTATCGTGTCCATACACAGTACACCAGGTATGGCCGCCATCAAATTCATTGTACCATACTGAAGGGTATAATTCTGTATAGCCGCCGGCATTTTGAATTATCTTATTTTTTTGTGCAGTGTCACTGGTATTTAAAGTGGTAATATCATGTGCCATCAAAACAACACGCCCGGGGTATAATTCTTTTCCAAAATAACATTCATCTTCTTTTTCCCAAACTTTTGGAATGCCTTGCACAGAAGGATGTGACGGATCAATAACTTTCACGGTGAATTTTTGAAATTTTGCATGCCACGAAAAAGTGCAGCCCAGCATCATCTTGAACCATTTCCAGTTTCTTTCGGTACCTGTTACTGAATGAATGCCCACAAAACCGCCACCTGCCTCTATATAATGACGGAATGCAAGCCGCTGATCATCTGTGTCAAAAACATCATTGTTGGTACTTGGAAAAATCAGCATGGTATATTGCTTCAGATTGGCTTGGGTCATTACCGATGGATCGGCAGAAGTATCAACTGCAAA
>JBDTVF010000285.1:0-4352 GCA_040007325.1 Ginsengibacter sp.
AATGGATCAATTATATGTTGGATGGACACAACCGGGCGAATGGATAAATTATACTATAATGGTTGAAAATACAGGAAACTACCGGGTAGCGTTAATGTATACAGCAAATGACAATGGAAGCATTTCAATTGAAACCGATGGTGCGGCATCTGCGAATTCGTTAAAAATTCTTTCTACTCATAATGATTTAGATACAGTGGCATGGCGACAATGGCATCATTGGAATAAAATGGATTCACTAACCACTATTCATTTCAAAAGAGGAATGCATCTTCTCACAATGCATATAGTTGGAAATGGGAATATGAATTTTGATTACCTTGAATTTATCAAAGAATGAATTTATCGATCGCCTTAGTCAAATTAGAGACTCAGCGACAATACAGGAAACCGTAAAATTTAATTTTTGCTAAAAGGAAAAGAACGGAACAGCATTATGAACTGACAGATGCAAGATTTGAAAAGGCTTTTCAACACTATACTGTAAGTCCCGCTAGTTTTACATATGAGGCACATTTGAGACTGGCGTGGATACCCATTACAAAACAGGACCGTGACAATTCGATTAAAAACATTTGCAGACAATTGATTGGTTTCACGGAATTGATAGGCACGAAACAAAAGTATAATGCAACACTGACAGTTGCCGCTATACGTGCGGTTCATCATTTTATTAAAAAATCCAACACCGGTACTTTTCGGGATTTTTATTCGTGAATTTCCACACCAGAAATACAATTTTAAGTAATTGATGGAATTCCATTTTGCGACAGATATATTCAATTTAACAAGGGCAAAAAAGCAATATATGGAGCCGGATCTTGTACATTTTGATCATCACCAGGCAGTACCTTTGATTGATGGCAAATGGTTTAGCGAATCATTCCTATAAAATTGCAAAAACTATGTCCAGCGTATTTTCGTACCTAATAAATTGTTCCCCTGTAAAGTTGGATTGTACTGGCCTGCTTATTGTGATAATGACCTTTTACCCTTACTTACCTAAAAATCGCACGTTTTGAAAAAAGTACTTGTAGTGGACGATGATCCCGATATTTTATACCTGGTGAAATACGTTCTGAAGAATGCTGGCTTTGATGTATGTACGTATAGCACCGGGTTGGGTGTTACAGAGCAGGTTGCCGCTTGTTCTCCCGATGTAATTTTACTTGACATTATGTTGCCCGGCCGAATGGGAACGGAGGTTTGTAAAGATCTCAGGAAGGCATTTTCAATTCCCATTATTTTCTTTTCTGCTCATGCCAATAAAGATCAGGTTCTGCGGGAGTGTAAAGCCTATGGGTTTATTCCCAAGCCATTCAATATAAAGGATATGGTGAGCACTATCAGTGAATGTGCCTATCACGACTGATAGTTTATTTTCTAAATCGTAACAACAAATTATTGGCATTATTTCTTATAGCTCCAATAGATATTTATTTTCGCTAATCATCATCTCCAGATAACTGAAATGTTACGCGTAAAAAAAATCACAGTATATTTTTTTGTCATCGGCACACTTCTTTTCATGCATGTGAATGCATAGCGAAGTCACCTCAAATATTAACAGGTTACCTTTCGACGTTTAAAATAAGGTATTTTAAAAAGAACTTCCCATCTGCAAAACATAAATTAGTTATATAAAGCAAAAGTCTTGTTGTATTTCGACTTGTAGTCGAGAGGAGACAATCCTGTTACTTTTTTAAATACCTCCCTGAACGCTTTGTCATCGGAATAGCCTACTTCATTCATTACTTCAAAAATACTTTTTCTGCCTTTTTCCAGGGTACTTTTGGCCGCTTCTACTTTTACGCGTTGCATATATTCCACAGGCGTGTTACCTGTAGCCTTTACAAATCGCCTGTCGAAGTTGCGCCTGCTGATCGCCAATTTGGAAGCAAGCTCTTCAAAAGAAATCTTTTCACTGATGTTGTCTTCAATATATGTTTGTGCTTCGCAAATCAAATCGTCGCCATGATTTTTCTGTGCCTGGAAAATAAAGAAAGATGATTGCGATGATCTCTCAACATCTATCTGGAAAACTTTCGAACAATAAATCGCGGTTTGCCTGTCAAAATATTTTTCCACAAGAAATAATATAAGGTTTAAGAAAGAGTAGGCACCGCCGTTAGTATATATGCCCGGTTCAACTATTATTAGTTTGTCTGTAACAAGTTTCACATTCGGGAACAGTCGCCTGAAATCATTTGCAGCATTCCAATGTGTAGAACAGGTTTTGCCATCAAGCAAGCCGGTGGCTGCAAGTAAAAAAGCACCGGTACAAATGCTTGCAATTTCCGCCCCATGCTTATATTGATCGGTAATCCAATCGATGAGCATTTTATTATCCCTTATTACATTATCGTAATCATAGGAAAGAGAAGGTAGTATTATAAGATCCGTTTTTTTAAGGTCTGTAATCGGTAGTGGATGGAGAGAGAAAAAGCCAGAATCTGTGTCTACGTTGTTTGTAAGGCCGGCAATTTTTACTTCCATCATTGACCTGTTTCCCATTCTCACCCAATAAGAATTTGCCCTGGTGAGGATTTCGAAAGTGCCTGTAATGCTGCTGAGATTTATGTTTCCCTGTGGAATTATTATAGTGACCTGCTTCATTGAATTTTTTTAGTAAATGTACCCCGTAATTTTGTCCAAATCAACCCGACACAAAGTCTATTTCACACCCTGATAGTTCCGAATTCGGACTGTAACTTTACAATCTGATTTAACAATTTTATGAAGCCTAATAAAAAAATCAACACATTTAAGTACGCAAGGATCGTAAAGCATGCTTTGTTCCTGCACTTATTTTTCATACCTGGTTTAGCTTCTTTTGCTCAATCGGGATTACAATTTTATTCACCAAAAATTATAATGAAGATGGAAACAACAGATTTTACTTCTATGATAGTCGTAGATCAAAAGCCCGAAGAAGTATTTAACGCCATAAATAATGTTCGGGGATGGTGGTCAGAAGAAATTGAAGGGCATACCAATCAACTTAATGAAGTCTTCAAATATCATTATGAAGATGTGCATCGTTGCAAGATAAAAATAGTTGAATTCGTTCCAAACAAAAGAATTGTCTGGGAGGTTTTGGATAATTACTTCAAGTTTACTCAAGACAAAACAGAATGGATTGGCACAAAAATCATTTTTGATATTTCTGAAAAGGAGGGCAAAACGCAACTTGTCTTCACGCACGCCGGCTTAACTCCACAATATGAATGCTATGAGATATGCAGAGATGCATGGACTACTTATATCCAAAGCAGCTTGCTCAATTTGATAACTACCGGTAAGGGTAAGCCGAATGGAAAGGGTAAGCCCCAAACTGAAAATGAAAAAACTTTGGAAAGTCAACACTAAACTGATTATATAAATTATAACAAAATGAATAAACAAGATTATACATCATGCCTCACCGTAGATGTTTCGTCTGAAGAAGCATATGAAAGTATCTCTAATGTTCCGGCATGGTGGTCAAAAGACTTTGAAGGTAAGTCGGAGAATACCGGGGATGTTTTTACTGTGCGTTTCGGTGAAACTTCTATTACAATTAAAGTAGTTGACATGGTGCCTGGCAAAAAAATAATGTGGCATGTGATTGATTGCTACAAGCATTGGCTTAAAGACAAGAAAGAATGGAAGGATACCAAAATAATTTGGGAAATTTCGTCGCAGAATGATATTACGAAAATTGATTTTACACATGTAGGTCTTGTGCCCGGCATAGAGTGCTATAAGGGTTGCGAAGGGGCATGGAACTTTTATCTAAAAGACAGTTTGTTGAAATTACTTTCCGAAGGAGCCGGGGTTCCAGGCTAATTGAATTAAAATCTTTCTATTCAACTTAGCCATAAAAAAAACGTCCTCGTTAGAGGACGTTACTGGAGGAGTTGGTTTACTTACCATTTGTGTGAATCATGATGCGGTGTTTTTCTATCGGTCTTTTGATTACTTTTTGCATATTGAAACTGCACCTTGCTTATTTCATTTTTCTTTTGATTTTGCAAAAACTCAATTTGCTTGTTCTTTTGACGATTTTTTAGAAACCTGTTACTTCTAACAGCGGCAATCCTTTGATCATATTCACGGTTGATCCTTACGATTCTTTTCTGCATTTCTTTGTAGGAAAAATAATTGTCATTGTAAGAGACACTGTTGTTTTTGGCGTAGCCGGAATGTTGATCGTAAACATTGCTTACTTTTCTATTGTCGTTCCGTGCTATGTCTTTCTGGTTATGAGATTGTGCAGAAGCGAAACTTATGGTACCTGCTGCGAACAAAATCATTGTAAAAATCTTTTTCATAATTGTATTTTTTAAAAGTGATTTAATGTATATAAGATG
>JBDTVF010000286.1:0-4349 GCA_040007325.1 Ginsengibacter sp.
TCATCAAGAAAAGTATACTGATAAGGCAACTCAGGAAGGTATCTCCGCCATGATTGTTCCATTGTTGCGAGAGCGGACGGAATGTTGTTGCCCGCAACTTTTATTGACAAATAATTAAAACGGGAATCAGTCAGAGAAACGGGAGTATTCTCCAGGACCAGCGGAACAATTTTTTCCCGTAATGATTCGAAATGAAAATCTGCAGCAACCCCTATTACGTGGCCTCGTCTTCCATCATAAGCAAAATCTTTGCCCACAGCATCCTCCGGCGACTTCCAGCCAATAGCTTTTACCGCAGCTTCGTTCAAAATAAAATTAGTGGTATCAAGACTGTATTCCCTTGAAAAATTTCTTCCTGCGAGTACATGCACACCGTAAGTTGGTATAAAGTCATAATCGGCGGCCACTACTTTAATGTCGGCTGTAACAGGGCGCAACGAATCACCCGACATCGTTGAAGCGCCACTCGCATCGAGCAACCGCCCTGTAGGAACACGCGACGATCGTGCAATGTTTTTTATGCTTGTATTTTGCAGCAGATCATTCCTGAACGCATCATATTTTGGATTGAGAGAATTAGAATATGGCAGTGTAATGATATGTTCTTTATTATAGCCGAGCGAAGTTTCCTGCATGTAATTCAATTGTTGAAAAACAATGATGGTAGTAATGATCAGCACAATTGAAATCGCGAACTGCGCCACCACCAATATTTTTCTGAATGAGATGCTACTGCCTCTTGCTTTAAAAAGGCCCTTTAAAGTTTGTACCGGCTGAAACGAAGACATGAATAATGCAGGATAAATTCCTGAGGTGATGCCTACCACAAATGGTGCTAAGAATATCGGAACTAAAATCTGCCATCTCAATAGCATTGCGACCGACAACTGCTGCCCCGAAAGTTTGTTAAGAAGTGGCAAAGTAAAGTAGAGGCAGAGGAATGCTATCAAAGTAGCGGCCCATGTTATTAATACCGACTCACTCAGGAATTGAAATATCAATTCTTTTTTACGGGCACCGGCCACTTTTCTTATCCCTATTTCTTTTGCACGCAAGGCGGAGCGTGCAGTGGAAAGATTCATGTAGTTGATGCAGGCGATCAATAGAATGAATAAAGCGATTGCGGAAAAAATATACACCCTGCTGATGTCGCCGTTGGACTCTGCTTCATAATCCGTATGTGAATACAAATGAATATCAGTAAGCTTTTGCAAGCCTAGCGATGTAAACTTCGATGCCTTCTGGCCGCCATATTGCCCGCTCATATTCTTATCAAGAAAAGCCGGAAACCTCGCCAGCATTTTGCTGGCATCGTAATGACCAGGCAGTTGAATAAACGTAAAAAAAGAATTGTTGCCCCAGTTAGTGCGCAGGTTGCTTTCGCCATACACCGCAGAATCCTTCAATGTATTAAATGAGACCAGCATACCCGGATGCATAAAAGAATTCGCAGGAAAAGGTTTATAAATTCCTGTCACTTTCACATCAAACTGGTTATTTGCTTTTAATACTTTATTGATCGGGTCTTCATTACCAAAATATTTTTTTGCTACTTCTTCCGTCATCATCACAGAGAAGGGTTCTTTCAATGCGGTGGCAGGATCTCCCTTTAATACATCAAGTGTAAACATCTTAAAGAGATTGTCATCGGCAAAATATACATCGGGTTCATTGAGCAGTTTCTCTTTGTACTTAAGCGGTGTTGTGCCGTTGTTGAGGAGCCTTGTCATCTTTTGTATCTCCGGAAATTCTGATGGCAAATAATAACCGAATGGTGGTGAGATGGTGCTAAGTTTTAAAGACACTACCCCATCCTGGTTGTTGAACGTACGGGTGATTCGGTAAATATTGTCGGCATTCTTATTATAACGGTCATAGCTTAATTCGTTAAGCACATAAGTCGTGATAAGAAGACAACACGTAAGGCCAACCATTAATCCAAACAAATTGATGAAGGAAATAAACTTATACTTCATCAGGTTGCGCCAGGCAATTTTGAAATAGTTTTTAAACATTGTCGGAACCAGATTTTTATGATTAAATGATTTAGTTGATTTCTTCCGAATCATGTTCATCTGTAAACCAGATTAATCATGGTTCAGATATTCTTACTCCGTTCTTAAACTCTTCACCGGATTTGCAATCGCCGCCTTGATCGACTGAAAGCTCACTGTTATTAATGCGACCACCACCATAAAAGCAAAAGGAATTAAAAAGTAAAGCCAGTGAATATTGATTCGGAATGCATAACCCTGCAACCAATTGGATGTAGTAAGCCACGCAATAGGCGTTGCAATTACAAACGATATTAACAGCAACAATGAAAACTCGCGGAAAAGAAGCCGGAGGATGTTCGCAACGGAAGCGCCCAACACCTTGCGTATACCAATTTCCTTCTTACGCTGCAACGTGGTGAATGAAGCAAGTCCAAATAAACCCAGGCATGCAACCAATATCGCAAGGCTGGTAAATAAACCGAACACCTGCCCGAAGCGCTGATCGGCTTTGTACTGATCGTTGAAATGATCGTCGAGAAAAAAATAATCGAACGTGTTACCGGGGAAAAATTTATTCCATTCACCTTTCACTACATTAATTGTTTTACCAGCATCGGCACCGGAAGTTTTTACAGACATGTAACCGTTCACGTCCGGTATACACCGAAGGATCAATGGTTCAAAAGATTCGTGCAAAGACTGCTGGTGAAAATTTTCTGCCACACCTACAATGGTGTACCGCCGTCCCCAGAAATCAATCCGCTGGTTCAATGCTTCTTCAGGTTTATTAAACCCTAATTGCTCTACGGCTTTCTGGTTAAAGATCACAGCGCTGTCATCCGTGCCAAAGCTTTTTGAAAATGCACGGCCTGCTACCAGTTTCAATCCATACGCTTTTATATAATCATAATCGATACCTATTACCCTGTATTGCTTTTGCTTTGATTCATCCTGCCCCACCAGCTTGATGCCGCCTGCATTCCATTGCACCGGTTCACCGGGTATAGATGTTGAAATGGTTATATTTTTTACAGAAGTATTTTGACCTAACTCTTGTTTAAAAGATTTCATTTTTTGCATATAGGTTGAATCGATTCCCACGATGGGCGCACTTACCACCAGTGTTTCATTTACATTAATCCCCAGCGATTGACTGCGCATATATTGTATCTGGCGATATACTGTAACAGTGCCAACCAATAAGAATAATGATGCTGCAAACTGGAATACTACCAAAGATTTTCTTAGAACATTACTTTGTTTTGTGCTGCCCATATTTCCCTTGAGCACCTCGATGGGACGGAAGCCTGATAATACAAATGCAGGATAGAGGCCTGAAAGAAAAACGCCTGTTATAAACAATGCACCTAGCGCCAGCCAGAACTGTGGTTTGCCAAATAATGAAAAAGAAAGTTGTTGTCCTGACAGCGAATTAAAACCAGGTATCGCGACTATAACAAGAATGATTGCCAGCACCAATGCAATGCCATTCAGCAAAGCAGACTCGGAAAGAAATTGTATGATGAGTTGTTTGCGCAAAGAACCAATTGCCTTACGCACGCCTACCTCACGTGCCCGGGTAATTGCACGGGCTGTGGCAAGATTTATATAATTGACCCATGCAATGATCACGATGAAAAAAGCAATACCCAATAAAAGATAAACCGTCTTTCCATCCCCCGTTTCACCCGGCTCCATCATGTAATGTGAATACAAGTGAATATCATTTAACGGCTGCATTTTGTATACCACGGCTGCATTAAATTTTTTCATATCAGCACCCACGAACTTCTCTGCTATGGGAACAAATTTCTTTTCAACTGTTTTTGGATCGGCGTCTTTACGCATAAGCAGGTACGTAAGGCAGCCATCCCATTCCCAGGCATTTTCAGGACCATCACCCGATGAATCTGTGCGCATCTTCACAAAAGTTGCATAAGAAAGCAGCATGTCCGGCTTTAGCTGTGTGTTAACCGGTGCATCTTTATACACGGCGGTAATGGCATAGCTTCTATTCCTGTTTAGCTCGAGTTTCTTTCCAATTACATCAGTTGTACCAAAAATTTGTCGCGCAGTCGTTTCAGAGAGTGCGACCGTATTGGGTTCTTTTAACGCGGTGTTTTTATCGCCGGCAATTAACGGGAGTGTGAATATGTTGAAGAAAGACTTGCTTGCGAAGAATACCTTTTCAATTTTTACCGGCTGGTTTTTTACTTCGGTAGTTACCCTTCCATTTTCTACTACTTTTACATAATCTTCAATCTCCGGTATGGCATCTTTAAAAGCATTGCCTACGCCAAAGGCACCGGCAGCCCATTGCGTACTTAGCTTTCCATTGTCATAGCGGTCTTG
>JBDTVF010000287.1:0-4323 GCA_040007325.1 Ginsengibacter sp.
ATGGATGTTGCGGACCCACACGAGCAATGTGCAGATACGGGAGATGGAAAAAGGTGTTTTGCCTATTAGAATAATTTGCCCGGGGCGGGTATATCGCAATGAAACAATCAGCGCAAGAGCGCATTGCTTTTTTCACCAGGTAGAAGGCCTCTACATTGCCGAGGAAGTGTCCTTTGCGGATTTGAAACAAACACTTTACTTTTTTGTGAAAGAAATGTTTGGCGAGAAGATCCAGATTCGTTTTCGCCCATCGTATTTTCCTTTTACAGAACCCAGCGCGGAGATGGATATAACATGTCTTATATGTGGCGGCGAAGGATGTAATGTTTGTAAGCATACGGGCTGGGTAGAAATTCTTGGCTGCGGCATGGTACATCCAAACGTGATGGAAAATTGTGGAATTGATAATAATAAATATTCAGGGTTTGCTTTCGGCATGGGTATAGAAAGAATCACCATGCTGAAATACCAGGTTAAAGATCTTCGGCTATTTAGTGAAAATGACATCAGGTTTTTAAGGCAGTTTACAAGCGCTGTTTAATTCTCCCGGCGTGGAGAAAATTTCGGAGACATTTATGACAATCACGATTTGCATTTGTGGGGCAGGCACTATGGGCAGCGGTATTGCCCAGGTAGCCGCACAAAGCGGTTTCAATACAATTCTTTTTGATCTTAATGAAGAAGTATTAGCAAATGCAAAAAAGGTAATAAGTAATAACCTCCAGTTTCTTGTCGGCAAGAAGAAAATTTCTGATTCTGAAAAAAATGAAATTTTTACCCGTATAGCATTTATAAATGATATAAAACATTGCTTTGGTCAAATAATAATTGAAGCAATAATTGAAAATGCTGGGGCAAAAATTTCATTGTTTAATGAGTTGTCAAAGTATAACAGTGAAGAAACAATTTTTGCAAGCAATACATCATCCCTGTCAATTTCGGCAATTCAAAAAGAGATCGTTGTTCCGCAACGTGTAGTGGGAATGCATTTCTTTAATCCCCCTTATATTATGAAACTTGTGGAAGTTGTGAAGGGAAAGGAAACCAATGATGAAATAGCAAACACTGTTTATGAGATATGTAAACGGATGGGAAAGACGCCGGTGATGTGTAAAGATTCGCCTGGTTTTATAGTAAATCGCGTTGCACGACATTTTTATTTAGAGTCTTTAAAGTTGGTGGAAGATGGAGTTGCCTCTTATGAAGACGTTGACAAAATCCTGGAGGCTTCCGGATTCAAGATGGGACCGTTTAAGCTGATGGACCTCATTGGCATCGACATTAATCTAACGGTTTCAAAAAGTATTTACGAGGCTTTTGACAAAGCCGAAAGATTTACACCGTCGCCATTACAGGAAGAAAAAGTTGGTAAAAATCAACTTGGTAAAAAAACCGGCAAAGGCTTTTATGATTATTAATCAAGAGCGGGATAACAGTTCCTTTCATTAGCTTGCAAAAAAAAAATTTTCTCATATAATCGAAATATGTTTGGCGAATAACCCCGACAAATCAAAGGAACGAATATTAGTAACCGGAGGTGCCGGACTTGTAGGAAATGAATTGCTTCATCAGCTATTGGAGCAAGGTTACCCTGTGACCGCCATATATAACTCCACTCCAATTGGGATTACACATCCCAATTTAACAACCGAACAATGTAATATTCTTGATGTATCAAAGTTATATGATGTCATGCAGGGAATTACTTGTGTCCACCACTGCGCGGCTATCGTTTCATTTGAAGGAAAAGAAAAATATCGGTTGCTGAAAATCAATATTGAGGGTACAGCGAACGTGGTAAATGCGTGCCTTGATGCTGGTGTAAAAAAGTTGATACATGTAAGTTCGGTATCTGCACTCGGCCGGATAAGAGAAGGCCAATTCATTAGCGAGCAAATGAATTGGACAGAAGAAACCAGCAATAGTATTTATGGCAAATCAAAATACCTTGGAGAGATTGAAGTATGGCGCGGCACAGGAGAAGGATTGGAGGCCGTGATTGTGTGTCCTTCACTAATATTGGGCGGTGATAACTGGGATGATGGTTCCTCAGCAGTTTTTAAATCTGCATGGAATGAGTTTAAATGGTATACTGAAGGTGGTGGTGGATTCGTTGATGTAAGAGATGTGGCCAAAATCATGATTTTGTTAATGAACAGCGAAATAACCAATGAGCGTTTTATTTTAAGCGCTGAAAATCTATCTTACAGGCACGTGTTTACCTCGATAGCAAAATGTTTCAATAAAAAACCACCTCATAAAAAAGTAACTTCTTTTATGACTGAAATAGTTTGGAGGCTTGAGGCTTTGAAAGCAGCGTTGACAGGAAAAAAATCTTTGCTCACTAAAGAAACTGCTCAAACAGCGCTAACCACCGTTCGGTTTGATAACAGCAAAATCTTAAAGGCGCTGCCGTCATTTAAATTTACTCGTATTTCGGAAACAATAGAACATACTTGCCAGGCTTTAAAAGAAAAATATCATCTTAAATAATTCCTTACCTGAAATGATTTCTATGAAAAACAATCAAAAAAGTTTTCAACTGATAACTCCGGTGGTAGCGAGAGCTAACACTACAAATATCTTTCATGGCATTTTAGTTATTTTTTGCTTGCTCGTTTCAGCACCGGTTATTGCCCAACAAACCTATTATACTGTAAAGGGCAAAGTGGTGGATAAAAACAGCAAGGCCCCATTGCAGGGTGCATCGGTATTTGCACAAAACACCACTTTTGGTGTGGCAACGGATGCTGAAGGAAATTTTACGATTAAACTTCCAAACGGTGGCTATTCGCTTGTAGTAACCTACACAGGTTATGAAACTGAGTCATTAAGAATAAGTAATAATAACGCTCAAAATGATAACGTCACACTTGAAATGGCTCCGCAGGAAAAATCGCTTGAAGAAGTTTCCGTCGCCATAAGCAATGAAGTAAAAAATGGCTGGGAAAAGTATGGCGTTTTCTTTACACATAACTTTATAGGGCAAACGAAGTTTGCCAACCAGACACTCATTAAAAATCCGGAAGTACTGCATTTTTATTTTAGTAAAAAAAGAAATCGTTTAAAAGTGATGGCAACGGAACCAGTGCGTGTAGAAAACTTTGCCTTGGGATATGTACTCAAATTTGCGATCGATTCTTTTACTTACGAGTATAATACCAGTACTAATCTTTTTGTAGGATATCCTCTTTTTGAAGAGATACAAGGCACGCCGGAACAAAAAGAGATGTGGGCAAAAAACAGGGCTATTGCGTACAAAGGATCTATGCTGCAATTTATGCGCAGCCTCTATAATCAGAAACTTACTGATAATGGCTTTGAACTGCAATACATCGTAAAGAACAAGGATGAAGAAACAACTATCCCTTTATTGAACTTATATGGTGCACTTAATTATGATAAAGATGACAGCACAAATACAGTAGAATTTAAACCCAATCAAAATACAGTTGCTGTTATTTATAATAAGGCGAAGCCAGAAAAAGCTTATCTCGACTTTGATCAAACAGCAAATAAAGATGTACAGATCTCAACTTTGATTTTTGCACCCGATGAGCCTATCGTGATCGAGCAAAACGGATATTATTTTGACCAGACAGATATTATTACAAATGGATATCTTGGTTTTAAAAAGATAGGTGATATGTTACCTTACGATTACTCGCCGGAGTAGGATGTTTGTCTGAACTATAATTTATATGATTGAATAAAATTATGATTTCAGATCTTAGTTTCTCATCATAGTTTCATATTCTTGACCTTATCCCATATTTCTGGTAGTCTTTTAATAAGAACGAGTTCTTTTCGCTTACTATAAAATTCCTGGATGGGCGTACCCCAATAAGTTTTGTTGCCTTCGATGCTTGAAGTGATGCCGGCCTGTCCCATTGCCACTGCATTATCGCCTATAGTAATAGTTTTATTAACTCCAACCTGTCCCCATAAAATAACGCCATCGCCAAGAGTAGTTCCACCTGCAATACCAACCTGCGCAGCAATCAGGCAATTCTTACCAATTACTACTTCGTGACCTATATGAACCAGGTTGTCAATCTTTGTTCCTTTACAAATAATGGTGGCATCACTTACCCCACGATCGATGGTGCAGTTTGCTCCAATCTCTACATCGTCTTCTATTACCACCTTTCCGCAACTTTGCATTTTCTTGTACCATACATCCCTGGTCTTTTTAGTGTTCATATAAAATGAATCACTTCCAATAACAGTTCCTGAATGTATTTCAACATTGTTGCCAATTTCGCTATAATCATAAATGGAAACGTTGGGGTGAATAATGCAGTTGTCTCCAATAGTCACTTG
>JBDTVF010000288.1:0-4311 GCA_040007325.1 Ginsengibacter sp.
ATTGTAAGATCTGCGATAGTACTTGTGGTGGTAGCGATTTTCATTTTTATATATGTAGACTGGATTTTTGATCACATTATTTTTGCACCTGCCCGGAAAGATTTCGTAACCTACTCAGGGCTTTGTAATCTTGGGCATACCCTGCATCTCGGCGATGCCTTATGCATGCCGCCAATCGATATTCAACTATTGGGAAGCACCGTAAGCGGACCGTTTATGTCCGCTATTTCTATTTCATTTATGGGCGCCATTATTATTGCGTTTCCTTATTTATTTTGGGAAGTATGGCGGTTCGTGAAGCCGGCATTAACGTCGAAAGAAGTGTCTTATGCCAAGGGAAGTATCTGGTGGGTCTCCCTTTGTTTCTTTTCCGGCGCTGCATTCGGGTACTATTTACTTGCGCCATTTACCTTTAATTTTTTGGCAAACTTTCAATTAGGCACGGTAGGTGTTTATAAATACTTACCTACTCTTGATGATTACATTGATACACTTACTTCACTTATTCTTGGCTGCGGCATCGCTTTTGAGCTTCCGGTTCTTGCCTATGTGCTGTCAAAGATTGGTATAATTACGCCGGCATTTTTGAAAACTTATCGTAAATATGCGTATATCGTTATCCTCGTTGTTGCCGCTGTGATAACACCTTCTCCCGATTGGACAAGCCAGACTATAGTAGCAGTCCCGCTAATTCTGCTATACGAGATTAGTATTTTCATCAGTAAAAGAGTGGACAAGCAAAAAGCAAAAGCCGAAGCTGAATGGGATTGATACCAGTGAGGATTCCTGTTGAAAAAAAAGTTAAATAAGCAGTAATCTGCAGAAATAATTTGCAGTGCAATCCGTTTAATTTTAAATTGCAGCAAGCTTTCCGCCAAATGAATAACCGTAATATTTATATCCCGTTCGTACTTCTTTTTTCTTTGATGTTTGTTTCATTTACATCAAAGGATAATAACGGCTCGCACTATTCTTATCGTTACAATCCCATTGCTAAAAAGAAGAGCGACAATCCTTATTATATTGTCATCAGCAAAAAATCATACGAGCTAAAGGTATATGATGATGAAGGATGGTATGCTACTTATCCCTGCGTATTTGGCAGCAATGATCTTCGTGATAAATTTATGGAAGGCGACAAAAGAACTCCTGAGGGAAAATTTAAAGTATTGCTTAAAAAGATCCATCCTAAGTGGGGGTTTGAACTTTTGCTTGATTATCCCAACGAGCAAAGCGTAGAAAAATTTAAAGAGAGGAAGTCTGAAGGTATCGTGCCACGTAATGCCAGGATCGGTAGCGGTATTGCCATTCATGCGACGAGGCCGCAGGAAGAATGGACGGTTGATTACTATCAAAACTGGACAGATGGCTGCATTTCTCTAAAGTACACGGAGGCAAAAGATCTTTACAGCTATATTCCTGTCGGAACTCCCGTAACCATAGAGCAATAAGCAATTTTTGCTGATCTTAAAAATTCAAATTACTCGTTGGAATTCTAAAATCAAATCTCCCTTTCGTTATTGTAATGCTGTCACCAATCTTTCCATCAAACAAACCTGATATTTGGTATGCCGGAGAAGAGGTGTTGGAGTTGTCAATATCTATTTTCACGAAATAGATATTCGCCGGACCTGTCCTTCTATTTAGCGGATCACTAAATGAGTTTAGAACCACGGCATTTGAGTCAAGAGAAAATCTTTGTCCATTCCACAATAAAAAATCTCCCGCAGTAAAAGACTTCGAAACAGGTAGCATCAAAACAATATTTTGATAAGGGCTAAGCGGTGGTGGAGTAAGATCAGTATTTAATTCAAGCTGCCACGATATCATCAGCGAATCAAGCGGAGCAGCAGTTGAAAGCTTGCCGATGGATGGTAATGCATTGCCCCTAAGGCTTCCTAAAAATGGATTGATATATGCATCCCCGTTAATGTATGCGGTGGCAATATTGTAGCCATGTGACGTGAATCTGCTTAATCCCGGATCATCTGTGTCGGGATATAAATTTCTTTTTGCACAACCTGAAAGGGCAAGTAAGATAAACCCATACAATGCCAGGTATTTTTTTACAAAGCTCATTTTATTTTATTGTAATAAAGATTATAGCCAAAAGTTAATGAAAGCGGCGCAACGAACTTGTAAGACAGGGGATATCTGCCAATGCTCAGTAAAAGAGGCGTTTGCAAATTCAACTTCAATTGTAAGTCCCGCTGTAGCAAATGAAAATTATAAACTCCGGCGAAAGAAAACACAAAGCTGCATTTATTTTTATTTACATCAGGATTGAGCACTTCATAATTTGCTTTGTCATAGTTTAAATACATGACTTTAAAATTCTGGTTGCAATAGCCCAATAGAAGGTTGAGAAAAAATTTGTTTCCTTGTTTAGTAGTAAATAAATAAAAAGAACCGCCGGCACTAATGGCGAGCAAATATGGACTTATCGTTTCCTTAAGGTTCACTTGTTGCGGCAACGCCGGATTTGCTGAATAAGCCAGCCCACTTCCGGTTCTTTTAAATGGAATATAATAATTTATTTCCACCATGAAAGGATTTTGAGATCCTGGAAATGGCTTCCATTGCAAGGATACTGGGATGTGATAAAAGGGCTGTGTATTGTTGAGATCAATACTTCCGCCGGTGGCGAATGTTATTGAAGATTGGGCCACCGCCAGGTGAGAACTCAAGCTAATAAAAATGATATAAAAAAGGGAAAGTAAAACTTTGACGGGAATTTGTTTAGGAATCGCAAACATAATATTGGTCAGCTAAGGCGACATAAAAATATGATTCAGGATTGAAAGATCAAACATCCATCACCATAACTCAAAAACCTAAATTCATTTGCCAGGGCATATTCATAAATTTTCCTCCACTGCTCGCCTGCCATAGCAGCTACAAGCAATAGCAAGGTAGATTTTGGCTGGTGAAAATTTGTAACCAATCCCTTTGTAAGCCTGAATTGATAACCGGGTGCAATGATGATCTGCGTTTGTACAAGAAGTTTATCTAGATTATTTTTTTGAAAATATTTCAACAAACTATTTAAAGCCTGTTCCGCACTTAGGTTTTGCTGAAGCAACATTTCATACACTTCCCATTGCTGTATTGCTAAATCATTTACAGCAATTCCCGGATTCAGATAAGCTTTTACGCCCATCCAGTAAAGACTCTCTACAGTTCTTACGCTTGTTGTTCCTACACAGATAATTTTTCCAGAAATATTTGTAAATAACTTTTCTATAAACTGCTGTGATATCTCCATCCATTCTGCATGCATTTCGTGGCCTTCCATTCTTTCTGCTTTCACTGGTTTGAAAGTGCCGGCACCAACATGCAGCGTAATGAATAACGCACTAATTTCTTTTTGCTCTAAAGTTTTAAAAATATTTGCCGTAAAATGTAATCCTGCCGTGGGTGCAGCAACAGAGCCTTCAGGTTTAGAATAAATAGTTTGATACCTCGAATTGTCGAGCTCTTCAGCTTTTCTTTTAATGTAAGGTGGAAGCGGCGTCTCGCCGGCATGCTCCAGTATTTCAGCAAATGAATAAGCGCTGGGATTCCAATCCAACTGCACAACATAAGCATCGGGTAATTTTTCAAGCAATGTCGCGGTTAATGTAATCTCCGTTTCACCTATAATTGTTTTTTTCTGCAGCAATTTTTGCTTCCACTTACTTGCCCCGCCAATCATACATTTCCATTTTATACTTTCTTGTTGCTGAAGTACGATAGCATAATCATGACTTTCTTCATAAGGCTCAAGACAAAAAATTTCGATAATAGCGCCGGAAGATTTTTTAAAAAGTAATCTCGCTTTTATAACTTTTGTGTTATTAAAAACGAGCTGTGATCCTGGCGGTAAATGATCGGCTATATTTCTATATTGATCTTGAGAAAGATCTCCATCGCGAAATATCAGCAGCTTCGATTCGTCACGTTTCTCTAATGGATAGCTGGCAATCTTTTCATCAGGAAGTGTGTAACTGTAATCTTCGATTGAAAGGTTCTTTGGATGCATAAAGCGGATAGCAGAATTCATAATTAGTAGCGCTCATAAATATTTCACTAAGATATCTACACCTTATTCTTCTTTATCTCATCCACGATTGAAGGGTCAAGAAGTGTGGTGGTATCTCCTAAATTCTCCGTTTCCCCCTCAGCGATTTTGCGAAGAATCCGACGCATAATTTTTCCACTTCTTGTTTTAGGAAGGCCCTTTACAAATTGAATTTTATCTGGCTTGGCAATCGGACCTATAATTCTTGCTACGGTTTCAAGAATATCATTCTTTGCACGGTCGTCTTCGTG
>JBDTVF010000289.1:0-4296 GCA_040007325.1 Ginsengibacter sp.
ACCAGTTGCTTGAATATTTTATCGCCAACCGCAGGCGCCTGCTAACCAAAGCAGCAATTGCCGAACATATATGGGGCGATGAATATCAGCATGTGAGTAATTTCGATTTCATATACACACATATAAAAAATCTTAGGAAAAAATTGATTGATGCGGGCAGCGGAGATTATATCAAAACCATTTATCGTGCAGGATACAGGTTTACAGATTAGGCAATGTATGGCAACTGGATTTTAGCACTAAAATATTTATGAAACTTCTTACAAAAACTACTTTGTATTTTTTAATCGCACTGATTCCGTTGCTGGCTGTCACAGGGTGCTACCTCTTTTATCAATTCAGTAAAGAAATAAATTATCGCAGCGACAAAGAACTTATAAGCGAGGAAATTGGGTGGGTTCAATATCTTCAGTCAGAAGCCGATAACGGGATAACTTTCGTTTTAAAATCGCCGGAGCTTTCTGTGTATCCTACTGATGCTGCTACAGCGCAGTATCCTACGCTTGCCAATATTTACGGGTACAGCGCCGAAGGAAATAATAAGAGTCCTTACCGGCAATTATCGCAGGTGGTTTCAATTAATGGGAATTCTTATCAAATAATAATTAAGCAATCGCAGGAGCAAAAAGCTGCTTTGGTAACAGGTGTTACCAGGATTATGTTGTTTGTATTCGCAGGATTGTTTGCCGCTACTTTAATTTTCAACTGGGCTATTAGCAAGAGATTATGGAAACCATTCCGGCAATCACTTGGTAAAATAAGAAGCGCAGAGTTGCAAAAGATGGAAGCCATTCATTTTGAGAATACGAACATACAGGAGTTTAACGAATTGAATGCTTCGCTAAACTATATGGCCGGTAAAATGTACAGGGATTACGTAAACATGAAAGAGTTTACTGAAAATGCAGCGCACGAAATGCAGACCCCGGTTGCAATTGTACAAAGTAAGCTGGAACTGCTGCTGCAGGATGATAATTTAAAAGATGAACAGATACAATCGATTCTTGAGTCGGCTACAGCTTTAAGCCGTTTGAGCAAATTGAATGAAGGCTTGTTATTACTAGCTAAAATTGAGAACAACCAATATGAAACCATAGAAGAAATTAACTTAGCAGAATTAAGCAAAAAGTATCTGCATCTTTTCGATGAATTTATAAAGGAAAAACAACTGAACATCAAAACAAATTTTCAGGATAATTTTATTATAAATGTTCATCCGGTGCTTGCCGGTTCGCTGATTTCTAACTTGCTTGGCAACGCCATTAAGTACAACTATAATGGTGGAACTATTGAAATAACAATTTCTCAAAACGATTATCACATCAGCAATACCAGTATGGAGAACCCGATAGCATCTGAAAAATTATTTACGAGACTACGTGTATCAAGAGAGGGCCAGGAGCCATCAAACGGGCTCGGACTGGCCATCGTTAAAAAAATTGTTGATGTAAACAATCTGCTTATTACCTACCATGCGCAAAACGGCATTCATAGTTTTGACATCATGAGAAATATTCCGGCGTGAAACGAAGTATTGCTAAATGGTCAGACTCGTTTCATTTTGTGAAGAAAAAAATACAATAAAGGAGAAATTGCAACGATCTTTTTTTAGCAGAAAAAATGCTGTTCCTTGATACACCCGAATAATTATTTTATTGAGCCCGGGTTGCCCGCGAGTTCAGTTCACCGATAGATTGGCTCAATTTATTTTTGGCGGCCTCCACCGCCCTGGCTATTCCATTACTTCCCGAGTCCAAAAGAGTTTGCAACAGTTTATTTATAGAAATTTCTAAGGGCAGGGTAAGCACAAACTCGCCCATGGCAGATAAAATGCGTAAGATGATGTCTTCTGCTCTTATTTTATCATGCGGTGAAAGATGGCCGAAAACAAGAGTGACAGCATGAAGAATTTCAATAAAGGACTGGTGTTGCATAGATTCGGAAGCCGCTACCGTTAGTGTGGTAAATGTATCCATCAATCTTGCCACTACATTGTCTTTATACACGATAGGATAAATAATTTCACCGGGTTCCATGTTTGTATATGACCAGCGTGACAATAACGTGCAAAGGGCACGGATGGCTATCAGGCCGGGCGCCGGATTTGATTTAGCAGTGGATATAGATGTCCAACCAATGGTTTCAATTTCTATAATACCTCCGTAGGGATCCCTGCCAATGTCAACCTTTTCGTGAATAGAAATATATTTAGCGACAACATTGCCCACGGTTTCGCCATCTGCACTATGCTCAGAAGTTACGAAAGCTATTTCTTGTTTGTATGTCACATATTCGCCCATTGAAATTGTTAGCACAACTTCCACTTCAGCCTTCGCCTTTTTTATAGCTTCATATATCCTGTCGAAATTAATATGACTTATATAGCCATGTTCTTCTATTTGAATGGAAGTTTTGCACGGGCCTTCAAACGTTGCGTCTCTGCGGGTTTTAGGAATAAAATGCATTTGTTTTTTTCTTGCATTCAGAGTTAGGTCATAGATCCTGCCGATGATGGCAACAGGCCGCATGTCGTTGATTGTAGTGTAAATAAGGACTATTAAAAGATAAAGAGCAGTAACAATAAATACGATTGCCAGTGAGGCTCCAAACACAGGATTAAATTTGTCTCTCACCGTTGCAAGAACAGTGATGGAATAAAGCGCAAGCCCAATGAAAAACCCAAAATAAATTTGATTATGACGGCTGCGGAAAAACTGGTCGAACACTTCAGTACTCATTGTTGAAGCAGTTTGCTGTACTACTATCAGCAGCAGTGTGATCGAAAGCGAGCTTACCGTAATAATGCTGGTAGCTATGGTGCCCAATAGGTCGCTGGTAGCTTTAGGGTCATTGAAAATATTGTCTTTAAAAAAATCCCTTATTGGTTTCAGTGCTGCAAATCTTTCATGGTCTATAACACTTGAAAGTATGAACAGTACTAGAAAACCAAGTATGATCAACGTAGGCACTTTTAAAAATTCGCGGAAAGCCAGGCTTACGCGTTCCCATATCTTGCTTAACTTCGAAGCATTCGCGGGCTTAACTATTACATTATTTACTTTGGCAGCAGTCATTGCTCTTCATTTGATTATTTACATAAAAGCGTTAATAGATAATAAAAGTAAAAAAACAAAGTCATTCCTTGTCTTATACTGCTATTGTTGTGAACGCCAACAGCAGGGGGGAATTCAATGTACAATCTTCTGTTGAAAAAATGCTATAATTTAATTATTGGCAACCTTATTGTGACGTTGTGAATACAAGCAATGCGTTACAATGCTTGATTAAATTTTAATTTTGAAACGAACGTCTATTTTATATTATAACCTGTTCGCTTTCTAATCTTACACATTGCTTCCGGCAATATTTTACTACAAAAAACTGATCTATGCACAACATGTTTTTCGACGATTGGCAAAGTCTTTTGCGGGCTTTTATTTTGACCGTTCTTGCCTATGTTACCCTTATTATTTTTATAAGAATATCGGGCAAAAGAACTTTATCTAAAATGAATGCCTTTGATTTTTTAGTAACGATTGCGCTCGGCTCCTGCCTTGCTGCGGTATCGTTAAATAAAAATATTGCACTTGCGGAAGGGGCAATGGTTTATTTCACTTTAATATTCCTGCAGTTTATTATCACCTGGACTTCTGTAAGGGTAAAGCAAGTAAAAAAACTGGTGACCGGCCAACCGGCGCTATTACTTTATAAAGGTGAGCTGCTTGGCGATGCTATGACACGGGAAAGAATCACCATTGAAGAAATTTATATGAAAGCGAGAGCCAGTGGCATTGCCGACTTAAATGAAATAGAAGTCATAGTGCTGGAGACTACCGGCGATATCACCATTATTTCGAAATTAGAAAATAGTAACGGTGATGCTGAAACGCTGAAGAATGTTTTGGGATATCCTGCCGCATCGTAATTGATGATGCTCCGTCAATTTATGATGGTGGGGGGAACTTGCAGAGGCAATAAAGATATTTTATTGATCAAGGTGTATATTATTGATTGCCGGTCGTTCTCCATAAAAAGTTACTTCATAAACAGATAACGTTGAACAAAGATCATTAGTGATACCAACCCAGGATAGCTCAGTATTGGTTTAGTTAAGATCTTGTGTTTGGAGTTTTGCACTAATTGCTTTTTCCAGCCCCACCGGCAATACACTTGCGCTATCATCAATAGCTCTAAAGAGCTCCACATCAGTATCCCAAACAAAAACATCTTTGGGACCGGCGTTCACACTTACATAGTAACGTACTTGTTCATTAAAAAAGAATGGCTCAAACTCTA
>JBDTVF010000290.1:0-4292 GCA_040007325.1 Ginsengibacter sp.
AAATGATCGAAAGAATTTTCAATAGCGAATTTATGACGGTAGGTAGCGGTATTCAGCCGTTTAACGCATGGCTCCTTTTACGTGGCTTGAGAACTCTACCGTCGAGGCTGGAGAAAATTACGGTGACTACAACCAGGGTCATTCAATTTCTGAAACAACATGCGAAAGTAGAACAAGTGCTTTTCCCTTTTGACCCTTCTTTCCCGCAATACGATCTTGCGAAAAAGCAAATGGAGGGAGCTTGCGGCTTATTTTCTTTTATTGTGAAAGCACAGACCGTTTACCAGATAGAAAAATTTAGTGAAAGTCTTAGGCATATACTGATGGCTGTTAGCTGGGGCGGACATGAATCGCTGATCATACCTGGTTGTGCTGCGACGCCGCAAAATAAATTTGATGCAGGAAATATTGATCACCGGATGGTAAGAATCTATGTAGGCCTTGAAGATGCTGACTATATCATCGAAGATCTTGCCCAGGCGCTCGACCATTTATAAAAAAAGGTATAACTGCCATGGCCATATGTTTAACGCCGCTTGTAAATCACTTAAACACTAAAGGCCTGATTTTATTATTTTTGCCAAATGTATAGAAGAATAAAAATTTTGATTGCTCTTTGCCTGATAACTTCTATATCCCAGGCACAGGAAAAATGGACACTTCAAAAGTGCGTTGAATATGCTCTTGAAAATAACATTTCCATAAAGCAACAGGAAGTGCAGGCAGATGTTTCTGCAATCAATTACAAGCAAAGTAAGCTATCACGTATACCAAATGCGAACTTTAGTAACAATGAAGGTTACAGGTTTGGTAAGTCGCAAAACCCGTCCACTGGTATTTTGGAAAGCCAGAATTTTTTCCAGGTGGGGCTGCAACTGCAGACAAGCGTAGATATTTTTAACTGGTATTCTAAAAAGAACACCATTCTTGCAAATGAATGGTCATTGCAGGCGGCAAAAGCCGGAACAGATAAGTTAAAAAATGATATAGCCTTAACAGTTGCAAACTCGTACTTGCAGATATTACTTGCCCGCGAGCAAGAGGAGATTGCAGACGTGCAGATAAAACAGTCTGCTGCACAACTTGATATTGTGCGGAAGCAAGTAAATGCAGGCGCACTTCCTGAACTGAATGCCGTAGAATTGGAAGCACAACTCGCAAGTGATAGTGCCAACTATATCTCATCAAGAGGGAGTGTAGACCAGGCAAAATATGTTTTAAAGTCTTACATGAACCTCGATGCCGCAGCACCTTTTGAAATAGACGAGCCCTCCGCCGACCAGATCCCTTTGGATCCTATTTCTGAACTCCAGCCGGAGAATGTGTATGCGCTGGCGTTAAAAAATCTGCCGCAACAGCGGGTGAATGATTTTAATTTAAAAGCTGCCCAAAAAAATTCGCTCGCTGCTAAAGGTGCTTTATATCCAACGATAGGCGCATATGGTAGCCTTGGTACTAATTATGGTCATTTTCGTTCGCCGACTTTTCAACAAGTTCTAACAGGATATTCGTCAAGTGGGCTCGTAGTAAGCGATGGTATGGGAGGTTTTATTGATGTGCAGCGGCCACTTTTTACCAATGGCGGCAAAACCGGTTACATTACATCCGATCCTCTCGGAACACAATTCAGTAACAACTTTGGGCAGGCTTTTGGCATTAGCTTATCAGTGCCTATCTTCAGCGGATGGCAGGCGAAAGCCAGTTATGAAAGATCTAAGCTTAATATTAAAACGCTCCAATATCAAATAGATCTCGATAATCAAACATTGAAGCAGGATATTTACCAGGCATATAATGCAGCCATCGTAGCGCTGGAGAAATTTAATTCATCTGCAAAATCGGTGGATGCCGCGCAACGCACCTATGACTTTGCGTTAAAAAGATTTGATGTGGGTATGTTGGGTACGTTTGAGCTTGTAACAGATCAAAATAATTTATTCAGGGCAAAGCTTCAGTATGTATTAAACCAGTTTGATTACGTGTTCAAGATGAAAGTGCTTGAATTCTATAAGGGGCAGGGTATAAAATTATAAAGAAGTAGATGTCTCGTCGTAAAGCAGCAACCGGCATAATAAATTTGAAAATATTTTTTTACTATTTAAAACTTAAACTTCTGCCCGTGAGAAGTTGAAAAGGAAAATATGAACAAGAAATTAAAATGGATAATTATTTCACTGGTTGCATTGATCATACTATTGGTAGTACTGAAAAAGGCCGGTGTACTTGGTAAAGAAGAAGGAATAAAAGTGACTGCAGAAAAAGTAGCCAGGCGAACTATAACCGAAACAGTAAATGCAAGTGGAAAAATTTACCCTGAGATAGAAGTAAAGATGAGCCCAGACATTTCCGGTGAGATAGTAGAGCTCAATGTGGAAGAAGGAGACAGCGTAAAGAAAGGCCAGGTATTGGCAAAGATATATGGAGATATCTATGCAACACAACGTGACCAGGCGGCTGCAATAGTGAGCCAGCAACAGGCTCAGGCAGCAAATGCATCAGCATCTATTGGTGCTATGGCTGCATCGCTCGACCAGGCAAAGAAGACCTACGACATGCAGAAAGAATTATATGATGAAAAGGTGATTTCAAAAAATGAATTCAATACCGCAGATGCAGCATATAAATCGGCAATGGCAAATTATAACGCCGCCAAAGAGGGCATCGTCGGGAGCAAGGCCGGAGTGCAAAGCGCAAGAGCTGCTCTGGCAAAAGCTAACAAAGACATTAGCAGGGCAACACTTGAGGCACCAATGGACGGCGTCATCTCTTTATTAAGTGTAAAGAAGGGCGAGAGGGTAGTAGGAAGTTCGATGATGGCCGGAACCGAGATGATGCGTATTGCAGATATGAGCAAAATAGAAGTTCGCGTAGATGTAGGTGAAAACGATATACCTAAAGTGCATCTTGGTGACAGCGCTACAATAGAAGTAGATGCATATAACGATAAGAAATTTACAGGTGTCGTTACACAAATAGCCAGCAGTAACAATGGCGCAGCTACACAGTCGTCATTGAGTGCCGCCAGCACCGATGTAACAAATTATAAGGTTTATATCCGGCTTTCGCCGGATTCATATAAAGATCTGATTGATCCCTCAAGGCCAAAAAGCTTTCCCTTCAGGCCGGGGATGAGCGCCAGTGCCGACATACAAACGAAGACACATAAAAATGTATTGGCAGTGCCGATAAATGCTGTTACTACCCGCGATAAGAATGACTCAACAGGAACTAAAACGATGGCAACACAGGCTAGTGATAATACCAATAACAATATGGCAGTATCAAATACCGATGCCAATAATAATAATGAACTTGAAGAGGTAGTATTTTTGATACAGCCAGATAATACGGTGAAAAAGCAAAAAGTAAAATCTTCCATCCAGGATATAAATGATATTGAAATAACTGACGGTCTCAAAGAAGGTGACGAAGTAATCACAGGACCTTATGATGTAGTATCAAAGACTTTAAAAAATAATGACAAAGTAAAAGTGGTTCCGAAAAGTGACTTGTTTGAGACAAAGAAATAACAGGACTTCAAATTCTGCGTAGTATTTTCAGAAGAATCTTCTTGTATCTATATTCTATCATGCCCTGTTTAGTTCCCTGTAATTTTTTTGGACTAAAAATTCTTAATGATGATTTAAGAATCCCAATATTTGTAGTATTTTTATACTACAAATTTGAGTTAACTTATGAACGCCGACCGAATTACCGAAAAGCTCTGCATACTTGCAGATGCAGCAAAATATGATGTAAGCTGCGCCAGCAGCGGAAGCAAACGAACCAATAAAAACAAAGGCCTGGGAAATGCAAGCAATGGTATTTGCCACGCTTACACAGAAGATGGCCGTTGTGTTTCGTTATTAAAAATTTTACTTACCAATGTTTGTATATACGATTGTGCCTATTGTGTGAGCCGCAAAAGCAATGATATAAGACGAGCCGCTTTCACTGTACAGGAAGTGGTTGACCTTACCATCAATTTTTACCGGAGAAATTATGTTGAAGGATTATTCTTAAGCTCCGGCATTTTTACCAATGCAGATTATACAATGGAGCGATTAATAAAAGTTGCCAAGAAATTAAGAACAGAAGAAAACTTTCATGGCTACATACATTTAAAGACAATACCCGGGGCCAGTGAAGAGCTGATTAAAGAAGCGGGTTTGTGGGCAGACAGGCTTAGCATAAATGTAGAGATGCCTACAGAAAAAAGTTTGGCTTTGTTAGCGCCTGATAAAAAGCAATCAACGATGTTGCAATCAATGCAGCATTTAAAAACTGCGATT
>JBDTVF010000291.1:0-4274 GCA_040007325.1 Ginsengibacter sp.
AGCCTGCACTCCACGAGCGTTACATAGTTAAAATTTTCAAGCACTTTATAATGCGTGATGGCGTCCTTGCCATGATCACCTTCCGGGTAGGCGGTAAATAATTTTCTATGACGCTGATGTCTTCCCACGTGGGCTACGATTGTACCTTCATTTTCTTCAAAATCTCCCCATACTAATGCTATGTAGCGACGATGAACTGTATGATCAAAAAATTGTTTCGCCAGGTTGGTCATCGCTTTAGGTGTTTTCGCCATGACCAGCAGGCCGCTTGTATTTTTATCAATGCGATGAACCAACCCGAATCGTGCAAGTTCTGTTTCCGTTATCGACGGATTTTGTTGCCTTAGGTACCACGCAACTGCGTTAACCAGAGTGCCGCCCGGATTCCCACTGCCGGGATGGACCACCATGCCTGCATCTTTATTAACCACGAGCACATCTTCATCTTCATACGCTATTTTGAATGGAATATTTTCAGGAACTATGTCGGTCGAATCCGGAAGATAAGTGTCGTAAACAACGATCTTGTCTTCAGGGCGCACCTTGTAATTTGATTTTACAGGATGCTCATTCACTAATACCCGTTCCGCCTGAATTGCCTGTTGTATTTTATTTCGGGTCGCGCCTTCAATACGGTTCATTAAAAATTTATCAATACGAAGTGGCTCCTGGCCTTTTGCACTAACAATTGTTAATCGTTCAAAAAGTTCTTCATTTTCGTCATTATGTATTTCTTCGTCATTCATAAAATTCCTTTCTGCCATTTAAATGGAGATGTTGCACTAATGCTGCGACAACTCCATGCCTTTATTTCTTTTTATCTTTGCAAATTAAATTGTTTTAGCTTGGATAAACAGAATGTGCTTTTTGAAGATCTCGGTGTTATCAATTATAAAGCTGCATGGGATTACCAGGAAAAATTGTCAAGATCCAATCTTGACATTAAAGCTGAGGATAGAAAACGACGAAGAGAAAATAGCAATGAAGAGTTACAGGCAGATCGTAAAACTCTCCCAACTATCAATCACCTGATTTTTTGTGAGCACCCAGCCGTGTATACGCTTGGCAAAAGCGGAGATATAGAGAATTTACTTTTGAATGAGGAAGAAATGGAGCAAAAAGAAATTGAATTCTTTCGCACCAATCGTGGAGGCGATATCACTTTTCATGGATTGCAACAGGTGGTTGGTTACCCCATTTTAGATCTTGAAAAGTTTTATACAGATATAGGAATTTATTTGCGAAGCCTCGAAGAAGTTATTATAGAAACTATTGCGGAATATGGTATAAAAGGTGAGCGGAGCAAAGGGGAAACCGGTGTTTGGATAGAACCGGGAACACCAGGTAAAGCAAGGAAAATTTGCGCCATGGGCATACGTTGCAGCCGCTGGATAACAATGCATGGCTTTGCTTTGAACGTAAATACCGACTTAACTTATTTTGATAACATCGTACCATGTGGCATAGTAAATAAGCAAGTCACATCTATCGAGAAAGAACTGGGCTACAGCGTAGATTTTGCAGAGGTTAAGAGAAAAATTATCAAAAACTTTGAAAAGGTATTTGGCGTTTCTATCACCTCACTTCATATCCCTCTTCATCAAGAGGCGGAATAATTTTCCCATCCTTTGGTATATAAAACTTATGCCTTTCAATAAGCACGCGATTTTCAAATAACTCAAACCTGAACAAACCTGCGTGAACAAAATTTACTTTGTCGACAGTAAGAAAAGGTTCCGTAATTCTCGGTATTTCAAAAAGAAAAGTGCCATCATCTTCAAAAAATTTCACTGAGTATTTTTGCTTTGCAGCGTCAGGCAAAGACATTACCACATTATTATCTTTCCCCGTATAAATTTCTTTTGATGGCACAAACCACGTCTGCACGGGCTTAGTGACTTCCGGCGTTACGGTTACGGATTCAGGTATTGCTTTCGCCGTGTCTTTGGTTGGGCGATGCGAGTCAGTAAAAATATAAGTGCCACCCTCGAAAGAAATGAATAGCCTGTAGTACTGTGGGGGAATGAATTCTTTCGTGTCCACAAAACCATTTGAAGCCGCTTTTACGTTCAATACGCTTCCGATGGTTGTAAAATTTTTGATACTGTCATAAGATCTTTGAATTCCGATATTGGTTACGCTGGTATAAGGATTGGTCCATGATACTAAAACTTTGGTGCCAATCTGCGTCACAGAAATTTTTGGCAAAGTATCCTGTGAAAAAGCAAGTCTTTGAAATACTATCAAAAAAAGTATAATGAAAATTGACTTAATCATAGGATGACGAAACTATCTTTTTTTGAGAAATGCAAATATAACCGGTTGTTAATGGAATTTAAAAATTGAGCGTTCCTGCTGGTAATGATTGATTGCCCTGCAGGCCGCCCGTATGAATACACAGAATATTTGTATTGCGGGCGAAATAATTGTTATTTATTAAATCATCTATTCCAAACATCATTTTACCAGTATAAACAAAATCAAGTGGAATTTTATTGTCCTCGTAGAACCGATTCATAAATGCAATCAACTCATTCGTTTTCTTTGCATAACCTCCAAAATGATAATCTCCATTAAAAACGAAATTCTTTTTTAAATCAGCTTTAAGTGTATTTAATCTTTCAGTAATATCACCCAGGTTTTTTAAAACGCTAAAACCGATTACCTGGATATTACCATTTATTCCATTAACGAGGCCGGTAAAAGTAGTTGCCGTGCCTACCGGGCAACAGACATGGGTATAATTTTCTTTTTCAATAAAGCCCATAATTTTTTCAGCGCCTTTTACGCCGCTAACGGAAAAGCCACCTTCCGGTACAAGGGTATGCCCTCCGAATTCGCTCTTCAATCCTTCAATAAAATTTTTAGAATTTATTTTCTTGTACATTTCCCTGCTGATGAATCGCAGGTGCATGCCTTGTTCTTTACAAAATCGCAAAGTGTGAGAATAAGCTTTTGGTTCTTCGCCCCTCGCAAATCCAATGCATTTTATACCTAAAATATGGCATGCATAGGCTGTAGCACTAAGATGATTGGACCATGCACCGCCGAAAGTGATAATCGTTTTATGAGATGATTCCATAGCTTCTTTAAGAAAATAATACAGCTTAAATATTTTGTTACCGGAAATTTCCGGGTGAATTTTATCCAATCTCAACATAGAAACGTTAATGCCTTTCGACAAATAAGCATCATTGTACAATTGATCAATCGCCGGCCGGGCGCTTAGTAGTTCCTGAAAGTATTTCATAAAATGATGCCTTTATACATAAAATTTTTCTTTCTTATTTTCGCAGCGGCTTAGTTTTTTCTGAACACACCTATAAATTTATAATTCTATAATGAAACCAACTCTTCTTATTCTCGCAGCGGGTATGGGTAGCCGGTATGGCGGTATCAAGCAAATGGACTCTTTCGGCCCTGGTGGCGAAACTATTATTGACTATTCCATTTACGATGCGATACAAAGTGATTTTGGAAAAATTGTTTTTATCATCAGGAAAGACTTCGCCGATAGCTTTAAGAAAATATTTGAGGCAAAACTGAAAGGTAAGATAGAGACGGAATATGTGTACCAGGAAATAGATTCCTTCACAGATGGCTTTGAGCTGTCCTCTGAACGCAGCAAGCCATGGGGTACAGCACATGCGGTGTTGTGCGCCAAAGATGCCATTAAGGAACCATTTGCAGTGATTAATGCAGATGATTTTTACGGAAGAGATTCTTTTGAAAAGGCGGCTAAATTTTTAACTGGTGAAGTGAATGAAAAAACTTATTGCATTATCGGGTATCAGTTGTCAAAGACATTATCAGAAAACGGAACCGTAAGCAGGGGTGTTTGTGAAGTGGATGCAGACAATAATCTTATCGGCATCGTAGAGCGGATAAAAGTGTACAGGGAAGATGGTAAGATCGTTTATGAAGATGGTGATAAAAAAACCATCCTTCCTGAGGATACGCCTGTAAGTATGAATTTTTGGGGCTTCGATCCTTCGGTATTTAGTTTCATCCAGGCATTGTTTTCAAAATTTTTAAGGGAAAATGGCGGCAATCCGAAGTCTGAATTTTTTATACCAATTATCGGCGACGCTTTTATAACAAAAGAAGATCAGAACATAAAAGTGATCAATACTTCCGCTCAATGGTTTGGAGTAACGTATAGAGAAGACGCGCCTGAAGTGAAAAAAAGTATCGATGCACTAATAGCTAACGGGGCATATCCAAAGGACCTTTGGAGTTGAAACTATAAAGTAACGGGAAAGAATCAGGCAAAA
>JBDTVF010000292.1:0-4261 GCA_040007325.1 Ginsengibacter sp.
TATTGATACCTCACAAAAACAGAGACAAATAATCTTAAGTGATGTTTCCCGGAAAATGACTTTTGTTTTAAACCAGCAATTGGAGGTTATCGACTCTATTGCTAACAAGGGGCCCATTGTAAATTTTGACAGGGAAGGCGCAAACCTGCTTGGATGTAATATTGGTATCATGAATCCTAATAACGGGCATCATGGTAGCGCAATTCTTTTTCATACAGGTAGCGATGGAAAACTCATTGAAGAGTCAACTCCATTATTTGATAGTTTACAAAGGCCTGTGCAGGTTACCGCAGCAGATTTAAATAAGGATGGTAAAACAGATTATCTCGTTTGCGAATTTGGCTTTCTTACCGGCGCATTATCGTGGATGGAAAATAAAGGAGATAAATATGTGCGCCATGTTTTACGTCCTTTGCCGGGCGCTATAAAAGCCTATGTCAATGATTACAATCATGATGGACTGCCCGATATTGTTGTTTTGTTTGCTCAGGGTGATGAATCGATTATACTTTTTACAAACACGGGTAACGGCAATTTTAAACAAGAGAAATTACTAAGCTTTCCAGCTGCTTATGGTTCTTCATATTTTGAGCTCGATGATTTTAATGATGACGGTTATCCGGATATTTTGTACACATGTGGGGATAATGCCGATTATTCAACTGTATTGAAACCATATCATGGTGTTTATATTTTTATGAATGATAAAACGAATCATTTTGTTCAAAAATATTTCTATCCAATACATGGTTGTTACAAAGCTATGGCCCGCGATTTTGATGGTGATGGCGATCTTGATATTGCAGCCATTTCGTTTTTCGCTGACTATACCCACCAGCCCCAGGAAGGATTTGTTTATTTCAAAAATATTGGTGATTTACATTTTACGCCATTGAATGTGCCTGGAACAGAGGTGGGACGCTGGCTCACAATGGATGTAGGCGACATGGATGGTGATGGAAAGATCGATATTGCACTTGGGAATTTTTCTATCGGCCCTATTTTAAACCGCCCAAAAGTGGAATGGCAAAAGGCACCTCCATTTATTTTACTGAAAAATATAACAAAATAAATTCTCCAAAATTGAAAGAGTTTTTATCAGCTCTATTTCTTTAAATTTGATGGATATCCATAAGTGAATGCAGTAAGTATTTTGCGTTGCATTCATTTCAAAAATTACCCTTTGCTAAATACTTTAAATGAAAATAATTTTCCGATTCTGTAAGATTGCTTTTCTGTCTTCAATGTTTTTTATTAGTTCAGCGGTGCATGCGCAACAGATGCCTGCTTTTTCGATTTTGCAATCGAATGGTAAAACTTTAAATACCGCTAAGCTCCCCCACACAAAGCCGGTTGTGCTTATTTATTTTGCACCTGATTGTGATCACTGCACGAAGTTATTGAGTGCTATGTTTGGTAAAATGAGTCAATTTAACCGCGCAACTATTTTGCTTGTATCATTTAAGCCGATGAATGAAATAACTGATTTTGAAAAAAAATATAAGACCGCTGCATACAAGAATATGATTGTGGGAATAGAGCAGCCGCTTTATTTTTTGCAACGCCTTTACCAGTTGCAATCAACGCCGTATACCGCACTGTTTGATAAAAGCGGAAAGCTTATAGTTGATTATAAAACTGAAACGCCTTTGAACGAACTTATTGCACAATTAAAGAGAACCAAATAGTTGGCAAACTGTAGATTTTTATGAATACTTATTTTTTATTCCAACATAGCATTTCATCCTTTATTTAAATTAAACATCTCAAAACATGAAGAGATTTATTTTATTCCTTTTGACCTCTGTGGCATCCGCCGTTTGCTTTTCGCAGGAGCAGGGAATTGCTCACAAATTGATTCCCTTACCTGTATCGTTAAGCGAGGGGACAGGAAGCTTCACGATAAACAATAAAGCCACTATTCATGTTGTATCATCTGATGCCGGAGTAAGCAGGGTAGCTAATTTCCTTGCGGCTAAATTGAAAACTACCGGCTATTCTATACCGGTAGTGAAAAGTTTATCCAAGACCGGCAGTAGTATAAACCTGTTAATTATAAATGATCGCACTATAGGCGATGAGGGATACAAATTATCTGTATCGGCTGCTTCTGTAACTATAAGCGCAAATAAGGCGGCTGGCCTGTTTTATGGCATGCAAACTCTTTTGCAATTAATGCCAAATGAAATTGAAAGTAAGAATGCGGTGAAAAATGTTGCATGGAAAATTCCTTCCTGTACTATCACAGATTATCCCCGTTTTGGATGGAGAGGTTTGATGTTCGATGTGGCAAGACATTTTTTTACCAAGGATGAGGTAAAGCAATATATAGATGAAATGGTGAAGTATAAATACAATCTTTTGCATTGGCATCTTACTGATGACGAAGGATGGCGCATTGAAATAAAATCATTACCAAAGCTTACCGAAGTTGGCGCATGGAATGTAAAGAGAGTTGGATACTTCGGTACCTTTCAACCACCCTCACCGGATGAACCACGCAATTATGGTGGTTTTTATACTCAAGATGATATTAGGGAAATAGTTCAATATGCAAAAGACAGGTTTGTAGATATTCTGCCTGAGGTGGATGTACCGGGGCATAGCCTTGCTGCAATCGCGGCTTATCCTGAGTTAGCTTGCTCTGCCGGACAAGGCCCAAAGCCTGAAGTGAGTTCCGGGCAAAATATTAAAGACTGGTCAACTCATACTGCTCTCATCGATGATAACCTTTGTCCTGCGAATGAGAATGTTTATGAATTTCTGGATAAGGTACTGACAGAAATCGCCCAGCTTTTTCCATTTGATTACATACACATGGGTGGTGATGAAACATTTAAAACGTTTTGGGAAAAGAGCGACGCCGTGAAAGCGCTTATGCAAAAAGAGAATTTGAAAAGCATGGAAGAAGTACAGAGCTATTTTGAAAAGCGTGTTGAAAAAATAGTTGAATCAAAAGGGAAAAAATTTATGGGTTGGGATGAGATTCTTGAAGGCGGACTTGCACCAAGCGCTGCCGTGATGAGCTGGCGCGGAATGAAGGGGGGAATTGAAGCCGCAAAGATGAAGCACGATGTGGTGATGAGCCCGACTACTTTTGCTTATATCGACTATATGCAGGGAGATCCGGTAGTTGAACCGCATATTTATGCAACACTAACGCTTAAAAAGTCTTACCAGTTTGAACCCGTACCGGAAGGCGTGGATAGTAAATATATAATAGGAGGCCAGGCAAATTTATGGTCGGAGCAGCTTTATACATTCCGGCATGCACAATATATGACGTGGCCTCGTGGCTTTGCGATTGCTGAAGCATTATGGTCTCCTAAAGAGAAAAGGAACTGGGATAATTTTTTCCCAAGGGTAGAAAATCAATTCAAGAGACTGGATGAATCGGAGGTAAATTATGCGCCAAGTGCTTATGACCCTATGTTCACTGCAAGCAATATGGATGATAAAGAATTAAAAGTTGAATTAAGCATTGAGCCCAATGGCCTGGATATTTATTACACATTCGACAACTCGTTCCCGGACAGGTTTTCTCCCAAATATTCAAAACCTATTATAGTGCCTAAAGAATCTGTGATGCTTAAGGTGATTACTTATAAGGGGAAAACTCTCGTGGGAAGATTAATTTATATGCCAATTGAAGAATTGCAAAAACGAGCAAACAATAAAAAATAGCAGACTAAAAAAAGGTATGTCTTTTGTAAGACAGTAAACACTTTAGCTTAAGATAATTGCAATAGCACATAATTTTCATTAACTGAAAAAAAAGATTTTATATGAAAAAGGTAATTGGACTTTTTGGAATGGTTTTGATTTTTGCAAGTTGCCACTCCGATAATGACATGAAATACAAAGAAGATGAAAGTGGTGAGAAGAAGGTGATAAAAAGTGAAAATACTGCAGGCGGTATTGATAATGTGAACGGAGGAATTCCTGATACTACTAATACAATAGGCATAGGCACCCAAAAAAAAGACACCCTAATGGTGTCTTCAGACAGTACAAAATAGTTTTCTGGATTAGTGAAGCTGCTACAAGTGGGCTTACCCTATCAGATAAGTATTAAGCCCATGCTTTGTCTCCTTTGGCATAAGGAACACATCCATCATAGCGGCCTGGCGTTTCAATATACCGCATCGCTTGCGTACAGCCGATTTCAGAAGTATAATAACCGAGCAGTGTAAGCTGCTTCATCAGTATAAAATAGTAATTTGGGTTTTCACGCATTTTTGCAGCCATTGGGTCTGTGCCA
>JBDTVF010000293.1:0-4249 GCA_040007325.1 Ginsengibacter sp.
GGGCCGGCTTCTGTAAAATGACTTGCTCCATCAGCAATCATTTTTTCTACCGACTGCGTCCACATAACGGGACCGGTTAGCTGGTCTACGAGATTCGCTTTTATTTCGTCAGGTTCAGTGACTGAAGTAGCAACTACATTTTGATACACCGGGCAAACAGGATTTTTAAAGTTTGCTTTTTCAATGGCATCAGCGAGTTCTTCTCTTGCCGGCTGCATAAGAGGTGAGTGAAATGCACCGCCAACGGGTAGTACCAAAGCTCTTTTTGCTCCCGCACTCTTCATCAATACACAGGCTTCTTCCACGCCTTTTTTTGATCCGGATATAACGACTTGTCCCGGGCAATTATAATTCGCCGCCACCACAATTTCATGCTCGATACCGGCGCAGATTTCCTCCACCTTTTTATCGTCGAGCCCGAGGATAGCCGCCATAGATGATGGGTTTGCCTCGCAGGCTTTTTGCATCGCCTTGGCCCTTATAGAAACAAGATGTAATGCATCTTCAAACGAAAGACATTCGTTAGCAACCAACGCTGAAAACTCGCCAAGGGAATGACCTGCAACCATATCAAGAGTTACACCAGGCAAGGTTTTAAATGCAGCAACTGAATGAATAAAGATGGCAGGCTGGGTTACACTTGTCTGTTTCAATTCTTCAGCTGTGCCTGTAAACATGATTTCCGAAATCTTAAAGCCAAGCAATTCATCTGCCGCATCAAATAATTTTTTTGCTGACGGGTCTGCATCGTAAAGGCTCTTGCCCATTCCACTGAATTGTGAACCCTGGCCCGGAAAAATATACGCATGCTTCATATTAAATATCCTTTATCTTCTTTTTATAAGGTCTGCTTTTACAAGGCTGATAAACTCACTTCTCGTAGGCTCCTTTTCAAATTCACCAAAGAATGCGGAAGTAGTGGTTACAGAATTTTGCTTTTGCACACCCCGCATCATCATACATAAGTGAGCGGCTTCTATGATAACTGCAACGCCTAAGGGATTCAAAGTTTCCTGAATGGCATGAAGAATTTGAGTAGTGAGCCGTTCCTGTACCTGCAGTCTTCGTGAAAAAACATCAACAACACGGGCAAGTTTACTTAAACCGGTAATCCATCCGTTGGGTATATAGGCAATATGAGCTTTGCCAAAAAAAGGAAGCATGTGATGCTCACACATACTGTAAAGCTCAATGTCTTTTACGATGATCATTTCACTGATATCTTCATGAAATTTGGCAGAATTTAAAATTGCTTTTGCATCACCCTGGTAACCCTGCGTGGCGAACTGCATAGCTTTTGCAAGTCTCTCCGGGGTTTTTAACAGGCCTTCTCTTTGAGGGTCTTCACCTATAAGCGTGAGTGCATCCGTGTATGACTTTATTAAGCCATCAGTTACATCCTGGTCGTACTCTTCTGTTTTTTTATAAGCCATTCAATTATATTTTATTGAAATTAATTTGCAGGATATTCTACAAAATTGCGGGGTGTTTCGTACAGGCGAATTTGCAAGTCGAGATCTTCATCGATCTTTTCCCGCAAAATTGCATATATCACTATAACAATATTTTCCGCGGTTGGGTTCAGTTTTGAAAATTCAGGAAGATCAAGGTTAAGATTTTTGTGATCAAATTTTTCAATAACATGGTCGTTGATGATATCGCTGAGCAATTTCAAATCTATCACATAACCTGTTTCGGCAGAAGGCTCACCTGTCACTTTTATTTCCATTTCGTAATTGTGCCCATGATACGAAGGGTTATTACATTTGCCGAAAATAGCATCGTTCTTTGCTTCGTCCCATGCTGGATTGTTCAGGCGATGTGCTGCGTTAAAATGTTCTCTCCTATAAACTGATACTCTGTTACCCATTTTAAAAACTTACTATTTCAAAATTAATCACCATAATATTCAACATATATGCGTGGCGTCTCGTAAAGCTTAATGCAATGCAATTGCACAGGTTGAGGCAAATGTGGATGTAACTGCTGCCAGATAGCCTTAGCCAGGTTTTCTGTCGTACACATTTTATCTTTTAAAAAATCAACATCTACATTCAGATTTTTATGATCAAGCTTATCGAGCACAAATTGCTTTATAAGTAAGCTGAGTATTTTCACATCAAATAAAAAACCTGTTTCCTCAACTACTTCGCCCTTTATCGTCACATACAATTCATAATTGTGACCGTGCCAGTTTTCATTAGCACATTTCCCAAAAACCACTTCGTTCTTCTCCTTACTCCATTGTGGGTTATACAATTTATGCGCTGCATTGAAATGCTCAACCCGAGTTAAATAAACCATCCTCTTCAAAAATTTTCGCAAAGGTAGGTTCAGAAAATCAAAATGCGATGGCTAAAAGTACGAGATTTGCATCATGGACTTGTTAGTAGTTGCGGCAACACAAAAAGAGATAGCACCATTTATTGAAACAAATCCCAAGACCAGTATTTTTATTACAGGAGTTGGTGTACCTGCTACTATATTCAACCTTTCAAAAAAATTGGCTTCAGAAAAATTCGACCTTGTAATACAGGCCGGAATAGCCGGCACTTTTGCTGAAAAGTTTGACAGTAAGAATGCCGTTGTAGTTGATAAAGACACTTTCGCAGATATTGGTGCCGATGATCACGGCACTTTTAAAACTTTATTTGAAATGGGATTGGCCAACGAAAACGAATTTCCTTATCAGTCAGGATGGCTTACAAATGATACTCAGTTGTTAACCGATATCAAATTAACAAGTGTATCGGGTATTACAGTCAATAAGATCATTGACGATCAATCCCAAATAAAAAAATTAGCGGACAAATTTCAGCCTGATATTGAAAGTATGGAAGGGGCAGCATTTCATTATGTATGCCTGATGAACCGAGTAAATTTTTTACAACTCCGAGCCATTTCCAATTTGGTTGGTGAACGTGATAAATCAAAATGGAAATTGAAAGAGGCAATTGCAAGCCTGAATGATGAATTGCAGATATTGATAACAAAATTTTCTTCTCTATGAAATATACATTAGGATTTTCTCCCTGCCCGAACGACACTTTTATTTTTGATGCATTAGTCAACCATAAGATTGAAACGGATAACATCGAATTTGATGTGCGGCTGGAAGATGTTCAAACGCTTAATGAAATGGCGTTGAGAGGTGAACTTGATTTTTCAAAAATCAGCTACGGAGTATTACCTAAAATCATACATCAATATAAAGTACTTAATAGTGGCAGTGCTTTGGGAAAAGGTGTAGGCCCGCTCCTGATTTCAAAAGATCTTGTTGAATTTGATGATGTGGACAAACAGGTCGTAGCGATCCCGGGGGAAAACACTACGGCACACCTGCTTTTCACGGTTGCCTTTCCTAATGCAAAGAACAAGGTCTTTAAAAGATATGACGAAATAGAAAATTTTGTTTTAAGCTCAAAAGAAAACCTTGGAGTTATCATCCATGAAAACCGCTTTACCTACGAAGCGAAAGGATTACACAAAATTGTAGACCTTGGCAATTATTGGGAAGAAAAAACGGGCTACCCAATACCGTTAGGTGGTATTGTGGCGCATAAAAGAATCAGCGGGAAAACCGTTAGCGATGTAGACATGCTAATAAAAAAAAGCATTGAATTTTCTTTTAGTAATTACCCGTCATTATCACAATATGTAAAAGATCATGCACAGGAGATGGATACTGAAGTAATGAAAAAGCATATCGATCTTTATGTAAATGATTACTCTCTTGACCTTGGCACAGATGGTAAAGCAGCGATCCGCTACCTCGCCGATGTACTTACCTCCACTGATAAGAAGCAATCCGTAAATGTTCAATCACAGGTCGAAATGTTTGTCTGAAGAAGGAAGCTCAACCCTGCTGAAGCGCCTCCTTATAAGCAACAAGGCATCGTTCACGAGCTTCTTTATGGTCTACTATCGGTTTAGGGTAGGTGAATTCCTGGAATTCCGGAACCCACTTTTTAATGTATTCTAAATCTTTATCAAATTTTTTCGTCTGCAGTTCCGGGTTGAAGATCCTGAAATATGGAGCCGCATCGCATCCACTTCCTGCAACCCATTGCCAGCCGCCATTGTTAGCAGAAAGGTCAAAGTCCAATAACTTTTGAGCGAAATATGCCTCTCCCCATCTCCAGTCAATGAGCAAATCTTTACATAAAAAACTTCCCGTGATCATACGTACCCTGTTATGCATAAAGCCAGTTTCATTCAACTGCCTCATGCCTGCATCTACAATCGGATA
>JBDTVF010000294.1:0-4244 GCA_040007325.1 Ginsengibacter sp.
TATTATTGGCAAAGATGGCAATATTGTCTTCATGGGTGTTTCGGGCGACATACAGGCGGAGATAGAGAAAGCGAAGGGTATGTGAAGTGATCACGTAATTCCCACGGTAATGACTCCAAAATTCTATTCTTCTGTATAGCTATCCTCATATTCATGAAGCTCTTCATAGAAAAGATCAGGGCTACGGAATTTATAATAAGAAAGCACTGCACGCCGTACCTGCTCGGCTAAGACAATTTTAGGATTGCCGCTGCTAAAAATGAAATCGGTTCGTTCATTGGGATTGTACTCTTTTGCACATAAGACATCATAAGTATTAAAGAAGGTCCACTTTCCAATAGTAAATAGCGATCTGCGACGCACAAGAATATTACTAAAGACTTCACTTTTTTTCCTGGTCTTAATTCCAATGCACACGCCAAATGTCCTTGTGTCATCATCATTCAAATGCTTCACCAAAAGCTGCTTCAATTTTAAAGCTTCCAGGCTGTTATCTTCCACCTGGAAGTTCAGTTCATTGGCCGCATGCCGTATATTGATCTGGTGTTTATCAAGCAGGTAACTCCAGTCGTTTCTATTAAGTTCACTTATGTTTTTTATGATGATCGTTTTCCATGGAGTAGAACACAATTGGCCACTTTTTGTTTCCAGGCAAAGCTGGCAGATATCCTTTAAAAAGGATATGCTGAACAACTCATCACGCCGGTAAATGCCCATCCAGTATTTATCCTTGTAGCGGTTGAGGCCTTCGTAATAAGGCAGATTGAAAGGAGGCAGAGTTAGCGGGCCACCGGCAGCCCTTGTGTCAAAAGCATTCGAATCAATTTTATTATATAATTCTTCTCCATTGGCTGCTTCGTTATCATAAAAATTTTCTTTGTTATTCATGATAACTTCCTCTATCGCGGAGGACATAGCGCCTACATCTTTTGAATGGATTATTTGTGGCCACTCGTATATAATATTTGTTTTAGGAAACCGTATGAATAAATGCCAGAAGTGAGATTCGGCTGGTGATGCAACCCAATTAATATTACCGGTCAAAAGAGGTGTAAAACTCTGGTTGGCGTCGCTAATATTTAACTTGAGACGTGGCTCGTACTTAATGGATTCAAAAATTTCGTGATACACATTCGCATCAAGCCAGGTATCAGTAATAAATACTTCTTCAGCAGGATAAGAGCTGATGATGTTTGGAAATTCCTTTGCGTTGATCTCGTAGCTAATGCCAAGCCTGTTAAGCTCTGCTGACAGGAAATTGAGTTGAGCAACTTCTGCATCTAGCAAAAGTTGCTGACGCAATCCAAATCTTACAAAATGCAATCCCGATCTCGAAGCTGCGAGTAAAATATTGAAGAGGTCAGCGGGTGGCATAATACCTCCCTTAAAATTAATTTTGATCGTATTCATGAAATTAAGATTCGGCTAATAGTATTGAAACTCCTGAACCCAAAAGACGGAGAAGAGCTAAAATATTTTTTTTGACAGAGACTCAATCGTGATTGGTTTGCAAATTCAATTTTCGGAGGGTATGAAGTCTGAAAATACGAAAATAAAAGTACCAAAAATTTCTCCATTACAGGGTAATCAAAAGGAGTTTAAGCGGCCGGGTAGTGAAGGCGATTGAATATTTAGATGAAATATAAAAATAGAAGTCTTGGGTTATAATTTAAGAATGTGGCTAAGAAACGAATCATGGTGTGGGGATCATCTTTATACTAAACGGTAGGCCACACATAAAAATCTATCTCCTTCTTTTTATTCGAATTTTTAGCGATAGCACATTCTTTATAAATTTCAGCCTCATCAATACCATGTGAGTTTAGTTTATTGATAAGTTCTGCTGTGTCTTTGTTATGTACAAAATATTCGAGAATATAAGCATACTTGCAATTTTCATAATACGCCTCGTAGATATTTAATTTACCGGAAGAATGAAGTGCTTTATATTCTGTAAGATCAGCTCTGGGATCCGTAAGAAAAACGAAAATCTTGCGTTCATTTCCGTTAGTAACTTGCAATCTTTCGGCCTGCATCATTGAATAACCTCCTGCCTGTGTCGTTTTTATGATTGTTTGCGCAAGGCGTGATGTCCTGGCTTCTTTGGAAAATACAAAAGATAATTCGCCGGAAACAAAGCGATGTTGTGCAATGTATTTAAACACCCCGTTTTTTTCAGATTGCTGTAGCGTCACATCTTTGTTACTGTTCGCAGACCGGGAATATTGTTCCCATCGCTTAATAAATGCCTCTTTGTCCAGTGCTGTTTCAAAGCATACAAATTGCACTTTTTTATCGTCACTCATTGCTACAAGATACGCTTTATAAACGGGTTGGTATGAAGTTCGCCTTTTTCAATCAGGCCGGGGGCACTTAACCGGCAAACTTGAAAGAATGACACGTGACTCGAACTTGTTCCAATAAGGTGGTTCGCGTGGACAGGAGCCAGCGCGTAGACCATAGAAAAGTAACTTACAAATAGTCGGGGTTTATTATTCACCAACTTCCCGAAAAAATTTATAACAATTCTGCGATAGCTCTTCTTCTCTTTTGTCCACGGTTGCCTTGCGCTTTATTTAATTCACAAAAAAGCAATGAGCAAATGCAGTTTACGTACAGAGTAAGAAGGTAACTCCCATGATCTTTGCTTCTCTCTTCTCAACGGTGGTGTTCTTTCTCTTCAAAGTACAAACTCCCACGCGAGAGAAAAATACTCACAGCACCTTTATATTTGCTGTTTCCCACTGCTCAATTATATTTATTTAAAATATGCATGAACAATTACCATTCATGTTGGCGCTCGTTGCAGCCATTGTGCTGATAGAGATGCTGGCAAATAAACTGCGAATCGCTTACCCGGTATTACTGGTAGTGGCGGGTTTACTGATCGGGTTTATACCCGCTTTACCCAAAGTGCAGGTAGATCCTGACATGATATTTTTTATTTTTTTACCACCGCTGCTATTTGAAGCGGCATGGGGTGTTTCATTAAAAGAAATGAAAAAATGGTGGCGCATCATCAGCAGCTTCGCATTTTTAGTGGTACTTTTTTCTGCATTGGCCGTTGCCATCTTCGCCAACTATTTTATTCCAGGTTTTACAATTGCATTGGGTTTTTTACTTGGAGGTATCGTATCGCCACCGGATGCTGTAAGTACAGGAGCAATTATGAAATTTGTAAAAATTTCCAAATCGACTTCTGCCATTCTCCAGGGTGAAAGCCTTTTTAATGATGCGTCGTCGCTAATTATTTTCAGGTTTGCATTGGTGGCTGTAGGTACAGGTCAGTTTATTTTTCAGCAGGCAATTGGCAGTTTTACATGGATGGTGATTGGGGGCATTTGCATCGGGCTCATTCTCGGATGGCTATTCATGCAGGCGCATAAGCGATTGCCTACCGATGCTTCATCCGATATTGTTTTAACTCTCATCGAGCCTTACTTTTTCTATTGGTTGGCAGAACAGTTGCATACCTCCGGAGTTCTCGCCGTAGTGTCCGGCGGTTTGTTTTTGGCAAACAGGCGACTTGTGTTCTTGTCAAGTGCCAGCCGCATAAAAGGATATAATTTTTGGGAAGCTTTTATCTTTATTCTTAATGGAATTGTATTTATGCTTATTGGCCTGCAATTGCCGCGAATAGTTGAGGGCCTGCATGCAGACGGCATACCGTTGGCCACGGCTATTAAGTACGGCATTTGGGTAACCGTTATTTTAATAGCGGCAAGAATTATTAGTTCCTATACCGCACTGCTTGCAACAATTATCTTCAGACCAAGCGTAATTCCCACCGTAAGTAACAGACAAAGCATGTGGAAGCTGCCGCTTTTATTAGGATGGACCGGAATGCGTGGCGTGCTATCACTGGCTGCAGCTTTAGCCATCCCACTAACATTGCAGAGCGGAGAACCATTTCCTTACAGGAACCTTATTCTTTTTATAACGTTTATGGTTATCCTGCTTACGTTATTGATCCAGGGTCTTACGTTACCATATTTTATTAAAAGGTCTAAGCTTTTCGAGAGCACCAATGATATGCCTGAAGATGAGGCCCGATTGAAATTAAGAAATAAGCTCGCCGTGTATACGGTCGGGTTACTAAAAGAAAAACAGGAAAAGGGTTTGTACAACGATGGCCAGTTGCTGCGTATGGTTAGCCACTGGGAGAATAAGATTAAGGAGCCGGACAACTTTAAAATGACTGCCGAGGCCCGGCAGAATTATTTAAACGTATTGGAAAGCCAACG
>JBDTVF010000295.1:0-4213 GCA_040007325.1 Ginsengibacter sp.
TCTTTCTTTTTCATTATCACTTAGCACTAATTGTGCATTGAGTGCCAGGAAAAAAATGGTGAAGTCGCCAATAGGTGATGCATTAATAAAGTTGCCGGCAATGGTTGCCATGTTCCTTATTGGAGTAGATGATACGAGCTTGATATATCGATCGATACCCGGAAAGTATTCATTAAAAACAGGAGATGCAAGGATGTCGCTTACTGTTGCTGATGCTCCGAGCGACAGTAAGTTACCTTTCCTCGAAATTCCTTTCAGATGCGAATTATCGTAGAGAAAACCAATCTCCTCATGCACCATATTTTCAGGTTGCTGTACATAAAGATCAGTGCCTCCGCCAAGAAATTTATTATTAGCATTTTTTGAAAAGCCATTAGTGTTACTCCTTATGGCAAATAAACGTTGCTTTATTTCCTTGAAATATTGCGGTATCATTTTCATTTCGATAGCATAATCTATTGGATCTACTATCTTTCGTTCATTCATTATTTCACACACCTTTGCCGCGGCTCTCTCAATTGATTTATAGCCAGTGCACCTGCAAATATTACCGTCGATAGCAGCGATCGCATTTTTATAATCTGGTGTTGTATCGCTTAAACAAAAGCCTGCCAATGAAACAACAAAACCCGGTGTACAAAAACCACACTGAGATGCCCCTTCATCACCCATGCATTTTTGCACAGGATTGAGATCCTCTGTATTTATACCTTCTATCGTAACAATATGTTTGTGATGAACGTTGCCTAATGGCAACAGGCAGGAGGTCATTGAACGATAAATAAGTTTATTATTTATAAGTTCACCAACCAACACGGTGCAGGCGCCGCAGTCACCTTCCCTGCAGCCAATCTTTGTGCCCATAAGATTTTGATGATAGCGCACAAAGTCCAGGAGAAGCAGCCCCGGCGGCAAAGCCGTATTAATTTCCTTTTTATTTAAAATAAATGTTATCAAACAGGTTTTTTGTTTGTAATAAAGTTAGCAATATTCAGGTTAGTCTTTCAGTACTACTATTGCACCACCCTGAAAGGGTGTGATGATTGTAGAATAAACCAGAAATAGTTTGCACAAACCCCGCAGGGGTGACATTAAAAAAATAGATTAATCATACCATTCAAACAAATATTTCTCTTCATACTCCACATTAAATTTCTTTAAAAAATCCAAATATTCTTGTCTAAATGTTTTCTTTTTTATGATGCTCTTCCTGCTTGAGAATATAATTATAGACGCTGCCTATATGTGAATGAGAATATGAAAAAGCACCATACCCTGCCTGCCACGAAAATTTACCCTTAACCCAATGGTGATCGTTAATAAAATTTGATGAATTGTTCTTAATATCTCTTACTAAATCAGATATAGCTATAGCAGGCCGTAAGCCAATGAAAGCGTGTATATGATCAGGCATTCCATTTACAATTATGGGCTTTTGTTCCTTGCCTTTAATAATACCCGCAATATATTTATGCAATTCTTTATTCCAGTTATTGCCGACCAGGTTTTGCCTGCCTTTTACAGCAAAAATAACCTGAATGTAAATTTGTGAAAATGTTCCTGACATATGCAATTGATTAATTATTAAAATATCACCCCTTCGGGGTTAAGGTCACAATTTGTTCTTTTCTATAATAATATTAACCCTTCGGGTTTAACTCTTCATACGAATAATTAGCTACTTCTGAATCTATTTAAAACAAGACTATTTAACCACTGCTCCCTGCCCGATCCAGCAGCGAAGTAAATTGCGCTCTTCGGTTGTCATATTCGTTTTATTATTTAGAGGCATTGTTTGGGTGACCACTGCACGTTGCATGATCTTGTCTTTATACCTAATGATCTCTTCCGGCGTATCATACATTACGCCGTTTGGTGCGGCACTTATTGTATTATCGCTTGGGTGGGATGAATGACAACTAATGCACCTTTGTTGAAAGATTATGTTTATTTCTGCAAAGCTTATTTCTGCTTCACATTCTGCTGTAATTTTTTGTGGTGCTGTAATAAAGCAAGTTGCCAATATGATCAACACCGACACCGGCATTACCCAAACGCTTAGCTGTCCTTTTTCCCGCAAATTCAAATAATGCTTTACACCCGCAGTGCCCAACGTGAGTGCTGCAAGAACTAACCACGAATTTTTATTTCCATAGGTCGCGGGAAAATGATTACTGATCATTACGAACAAAACGGGAAGCGTAAAATAGTTGTTATGCAAAGATCTTCGGCCTGCGTTTTTTCCCAATTCAGGATTCAGTGGCTTGCCTTCCTTTGCAGCCTTAACCATCGCCTTTTGTGCGGGTATAATAATAAAGAAAACATTTGCAGCCATTATGGTTCCCAGCATTGCACCAAAGTGTATGTAAGCTGCACGTCCGCTGAAAACATGAGCATAGAAGTAAGCGAAACCTATTGCGATAATAAAACCTAACAACGCAAACCAAACACCTTTTTTTACCAATGATGTTTTGCAAAGAAGATCATAAACAACCCATCCAACTATGAAGGAACTTATGCCGATAGCAACACCTGCTACAGGGCTAATATCAAGAACACTTTTATTGATCAAAAATTCATTTGCATTGAAATAATAAACAACAAACAATAAGCAAAACCCGGAGAGCCATGTGAAGTAGGCTTCATATTTAAACCAGTGTAACTGTTTCGGAATTGTCTTTGGTGCAATCTTATATTTTTCAAGATAATAAAAACCGCCACCGTGAACGGCCCATAAATTACCCGCAAGTTCGTCTCTTACATCCACGGTTCTGTTCAATGCATTTTCAAGAAAAACGAAATAAAATGAAGCCCCTATCCAGGCAATTCCGAAGGTGATATGTGTAAGCCTTATCAACAGGTTGAGCCAATCCATCATATGCGCCTGCCAAATAGTTCCCCGAAGAAAAAAATAGACGCAAGCGAGCAAGGCTATTATGGTAGACATCAATGCTGCATATACAAAGCCTTTTGAAAGCTCAATCCCTTCTTTTGATTTTTCAGTTGCTGCGGTCTCTATTGCCTCGTTATCACTTTTTGTTTTTTCGAACGACCGCAACCGGTAGGTCATCACTACCAGGAAGATGAGTACTATAAAAAGGATACAAAAGATGACAGCAGGCAGCATTTAGTACGATTAGTTGATCAGTGCACTACAAACATTGTAACCAGGATCGTGATTAATTTTCAAAAGGGACACATTTTAAATTGTCGCTTTGGAACTGCACATGGGCGGTGAAGACACCGACCATGGCGGGTTACCCTGGTTGGGGTCCCCGCCAACGAGCGATAATTTGAAATGCACCAGTCAATTTTCAAAAGGACAATTTAAAATATTGTTTTCTATTTTTATAGATTGATTTTAAATCATCCAATTAAATGAGGGAGCTGGCTTTACATAGTAAGCGGGTTATCATTGGGCAGCAGATGCTTGAGGCAACTGTTTTTGTAAGCAATGGAAAAATAACCAATGTTGTAAATGGCTTTCCTGAAAATTATAACGGCAGCGTAACCGATGTTGGCGATAAGATTATTATGCCCGGCATTATTGATCCGCATGTACACATAAATGAACCGGGCCGAACCGAATGGGAAGGATTCGATACTGCAACCAAAGCTGCAATTGCCGGAGGCGTTACCACTTTGATTGATATGCCTTTAAATTCTTATCCTGTAACTACAAATGCCAAGGCTTTTGATGAGAAAGTTATGGCTTCAAAAAATAAATTGCATACGAATTGCGGTTTTTGGGGCGGCATTATTCCTGGCAATGCTGATGAAGTTGAACCGTTAATCGCAAGGGGCGTCTTTGGATTCAAAGCTTTCCTGACGCATTCAGGAATTGATGAATTTCCAAATGTAACAGAAGACGATTTGAGACTGGTGATGCCAATTATAGCAAAGCATAATCTTCCTTTGCTGTTGCATTGTGAGCTTTGTACTTTTCAGCCTGAAAAAAATCTTAACGATAATCGCTCTTATAAAAATTACCTGTCATCACGGCCGAAAAAATGGGAAGACGATGCAATCGCATTAATGATAAAGTTGTGCAAAGAATATAATTGTCGTGTTCACATTGTTCATCTTTCTTCAGCAAACTCAATAGAGCCTATTGCCCATGCAAAACAGAAAGGTTTGCCTCTTACTGTTGAAACCGGTCAACATTATCTTTTTTTCAACGCAGAAGAAATTGCGGATGGAGCCACACAATATA
>JBDTVF010000296.1:0-4182 GCA_040007325.1 Ginsengibacter sp.
CAGTATCGATTTTTGCATTGAAGTTTTTATCTTTTGCACGAAAGCCGTGATAGCTTAATCGTAAATATTCATCTGCTAAGATATTAATGTTGGTGAGTTCTTTTTGTCCTGAAGAAGTTTTTGAATGTTGGAGCATCCCCTTTACGATGGAGTCCGCACGTTTGCCATGGTGATTTATTTTTTCCTGGTTATCTATCACATTTTGGGCTATCGCTTTTGCATCTTCATAATTCCCTTTTTCAATTTCTTCATTTAATTCTGTAAGCAATTCCTTATTCACTTCAGAAAAATTATTGACGAAGTTTAAAGGGTTTTGTATCTCGTGTGCAATACCTGCAGTAAGTTCTCCAAGGCTTGCCATCTTTTCGGATTGAATAAGTTGAGATTGGGTAAGTTTTAATTCACTAAGCGTTTTCTTTAAACTTTCGCTTTGCTTTTCGATTTGAAGATTTTTATCATTCAGTTGATGATTAGCCTTTTTTTGCAGCTTATTTGAGCGCCACAGAACGAATACTATTAAGAGCACAACTCCGATCGACCACAAAAAGATGGTGCGTTGTATCCGTGCTTTTGAACGTTCCTGTTCCTCCGTTATCCCGTGCAAACGTTGTTGTTCGGAAAGCGTAAGCAACTGAAGCTTGTGAAACTTATCCAGCCCAAATAAACTGTCCTTTGTATTCATTGCTACTTGCTGGTAAAAGAAAGCGCTATCCAGTTCGCCTTTCGTTTTGTACAGTTGTGCAAGCAAACCCGCGCCAGTTAATAACGAAATTTTCGCTGATGATTGTTCACCCATTTTAAATGCCAGCCGCGCATGATATATTGCTGAATCAATATTGTTTTGCTGTTTGTATATTTCTGCTATTTCATAATGTGCCCCACTTCCATTTAAAAGATCGTTGGAGATACCTGTTATGTTTAAAACTTGCCGAAAAGTAGTTAAGGCGTTACCAAGTTTTTTTTGGCGCTTTTCAATACTTCCAATTCCCATCAATATGTCTGCCTTCAATTCATATATAATCTCTATGGGGTAGTTCAGTGCCAACCTTTGAAAATATAATGCTGAGTCTATAATATTTAGGTTTTCGTAAGCTTTACCGATGTTGGTTAACCCATATGGCGGAAACTGTTGGCTTACTCCGGAAGATAGCTGATGGCCAATCTTGTCATAGATGTTCCTGGCCTGAAACAGGTAAGTTAGTGCCTGGTGGTAATCTGCTAAATCCAAATAAATTGTGGCAATAAATATTAAGCTTTCAGCTTCAGTCCCCTGATAATGATATTTCCTGCTTAACTGTATTGCCGTTAACTCAGCTTCGAGTGCCTGCGGAAGTTCACCTCTCCAGTGCAATACTTCGCCCTGCCGGCTTATTGCTTTTACTTCACCCCTGGTAAAATGTAGTTCGCGGGCAAGTTCCATAGCTTTATGGGTCAATATCAATGCACTATCTGAATTAAAAAATTGATAAGCTCCGGCAACTTCCACTATGGTTAATATGCTATTGGTATCCTTTTCTGCCAGTAAAAACAGTCTTTGAAGACTATCAGTTCGTGTAACCTGTCCAAAAATTGCAGGAAGGTTTAAAACAAACATTAGTAATATGGTAAATACATATTTCATATTGGCATGATTGGAAGCTTAATAATGAACTGCGTCCCCTCACCTTCTTTCGTCTCCACATGTATTTCACCACCGTGTACTTTAATAATATCATAACTTAAACTCAAACCAAGTCCTGTTCCTTGTCCTGTAGGTTTAGTAGTAAAGAATGGTTGAAAGATTTTATCAACTATATTTTGAGGAATGCCGCTGCCATTATCGCTTACTTTGATTTCAACCTTGTCATTTATTTTTTTGGTGCTTACTGAAACGGTTGGTTGGTAGTTGAGTGCTGAGCCTGCCGAAGCATCATTCACCGCATAAAATGCATTGTTGTATAAATTCAACAATACTCTTCCAATATCCTGTGGAACGATATTTATTTTTCCGAGCGCTCCATCAAAATTAGTTTTGATTGTGGCGTTGAAGTCTTTGTGTTTTGTACGCAGCCCATGGTAAGAGAGACGGAGGTATTCATCTGCTAAAGCATTTATATCAGTAAATTGTTTTTGCCCTTTACTTGCCTGCGAATGTTGCAGCATTCCTTTTACAATTGCATCTGCACGTTTGCCGTGATGGTTTATCTTTTCAAGATTTTTTATAATATCATCCGCTATTTGTTCTACGTCATCTGCGTCACCGTTCGCCAGGGCTACTTTCATTTCATTCAGCAACTCTTTACTTACTTCAGAAAAATTGTTTACAAAATTTAAAGGGTTTTGAATTTCATGCGCAATGCCCGCCGTAAGTTCACCGAGCGAAGCCATCTTTTCTGATTGTATCAATTGTTTTTGCGTAACCTGCAATTCGTTCAAAGCGTCTTCAGCCCGCTTCTTTTCTGTTTGCAGTTTTATTAAGTCTTCTTCAGCTTTTATCGCATGTGCCTCTGCAATTTTTAAATCATTGAAACGGGTAAAGGTTAAGTTGAATACGGCAGCAAAACGTTCTAATAAATGTGAAGTTTCTTCCGGCTGTTCATCCGCCGAAGCCATACCAATAAAGCCTTTATTGAAATAGGCAAGATGCTGTATTCTTCTTTTGTGAGAAATCCCATCTTTGAATGGAATTTTTAGGCTGGTAAGGTGTGAAAAATAGTCCTGCAGCTCCTGTCCCTGCATATCAATTACCAGGGATTTCTTTTTTTCTTCCCAGCCGGAAAACATTTTTTTGAAGGTCTTGTTGTCATTGAGATTTGCGGTATATGCAGAACTTACTTTAGTGCCGTCTTCATCTGTAATCCAAAATTCAGCCTGGCCGCTATTATCTTTTATAATGGTGAAATATAAACGGTGGGGTTCAATACCAAGCCCTATGAGCTGTTTAAAAAGAACGGCTGATGTTTCTGCCAGTTCATCACTTTTTTGCATAGCCAGTGTGCGGCTTCTTACTCTTTCTAATGCAGCTTCTATCTTTGCTTCTCTTGCCTGTGCTTCTGTTTTTTGTAAATCGAGAAAACGGGTATAAGCAAGATTAAAAACTTCAGCAGAGCGCTTGAGTAAATATTTTGAATCGACTGACGCCTCCTTATTTGTAATAAGCAGCAATGTGCCTCCGGAAAATTTTGAATAGTTATAATAAAGAACATCCGGTATTAAAATATCCCCATGTTCATTATGTTCTACAACTTCAGGAACCTGTATTTCCAGGTATTCATACCACTCTTTCAGCATGGTGTAATCTGCCACGATGGTATAATCGGATTCTTTTAAATAATATTTTTCTTTGTCCTGGGAAGCCCTTTTTGTTTTGGTCCAGTCGAGCACGCATTTACCATTTATTATTTTCCCGTCAGGATCTTCAGGATAACGATATGAAAACCACGCTTCAAACGTATTGTTCTTTTCGTTATAAATGTGAATGAGAATAGATTCAAGTTCTTTTTGTTCTAGTATGGCCATTTGCCCGCGCAAAACGAGCGTTACAGATAATAGCCCCTCAGAGGAATGCATAGCCATAGCCTCGCTTCTTACTCTTTCCAATGCAGCTTCAATCCGGGCTTCTCGTGCCTGTGCTTCTGCTTTTTTTAAGTCGAGATAGCGACGATAGGTTTGCCCGAATACGCCGGCAAAACGTTTAAATATTTTTCGTTGCTCGTCTGTTAATTGCTGTAATGAAAAGGCAAATAAGGTTCCTTCAGAAAAATGAAATTCGTTATGGTGTATTTGCTTTGGTAAGTTAGCAGTGTCGTACTGAATTGGGTAGCCCGGATAATTATTGATAGCGTTGTAATAACTCAACAGGTCATCATCTTTTAATTCATAAGAATAACTGTCAACTTTATTGCGCCAGCTTTCGAAAGCACCATGCAACAGCGGATGCATATTCATATCAAGCCAGCCTATGATGATGTCTGTTTTGTTGTTTTCATTTGTACTAATGGTCCATACTTCCATATCACCCGGTTCATGCATAATCCCGATGCCGCAGCGTACGGTTTCTATTCCAAGCTTCTTCAATTCTTCCACCATTACAGCTGCGGTTTCACCTACATCGGCGCTGTTGTGCATTGCCATTGTTTTTGCACGAACTCTTTCTAATGATAATTCTATTTGTGCTTCCCTTGTTTGTGCTTCTGCTTTTTG
>JBDTVF010000297.1:0-4181 GCA_040007325.1 Ginsengibacter sp.
CCAATCTCGCTCGACGCTATTGACCAGATACAGATAAACGTTGCTCCTTACGATGTAACCCAGGCGGGCTTTACCGGGGCTGGCGTAAACACCGTAACAAAATCGGGTGCAAATACATTTTATGGAACAGTGTATGGCTTCTGGAGAAACCAGGCACTCACTGGCAAAAAAGTTGAAAAAAATAAAATCACCGTGCCTGACCTGAGTCAACTGCAAGCTGGATTTTCTTTGGGTGGTGCCATTATTAAAAACAAACTATTCTACTTTGTAAATTTTGAAACAGAGCAACGAAAAGATGAAGGATCGAGTTACGTGGCACGCACCTCAACCAACTCGGGCAAGGCTAACACATCACGTGTACTCGAAAGTGATCTGCAGGATGTGAGCAGCATTTTAAAAAGCCGCTTTGGATACGAAACAGGACCTTACCAGGGTTTCACACTAAACCAAACAAATTATAAATGGCTTGCGAAAATTGATTGGAACATAAGCGAGGTGCACAAATTATCATTCACCTACAATGGGCTTGATGCAACCAAAGGAAAGCCTGCGCATCCAAGTGCTATCCAAAGACGTGGCCCTGATTTCACTACTTTACAGTTCCGTAATTCCGGTTACGAAATCGTCAATAAGCTCCACTCATTTAATGTGGAATTGAAATCCAATTTCGGCGGCAACTATGCTAACAAACTAAGAGTGGTGTATAGTATTTTCAGGGACAATAGAAATCCTTTCTCAACACCTTTCCCTTCTCTGACGCTCACAAAGAACGATGTGGCTTACATTGTTGCGGGGCATGAACCTTTCTCGATACATAACGTGTTAGACCAGGATGCTTTCCAGGCAACGGATAATTTCAATATATTTTTAAAGAACCATTCTCTTACGATTGGTGGCTCTTATGAATCATTCAAGTTTGCCAATTCATTTAACCTGGGTGCGTATGGACCGAGTGTATTTGGTACCATTGACCTGCAGACATTCAAAGACAGCGTGCCAGTCGGCGGCAATGTCGTGTTTGGTGCTTACCCGCTTGATGTAGATGTTAACACAGCCAAAACAAGAGCAGCGGCAGATGCATGGACATTGGCCCGTCTCACTGTCGGACAAATATCAGGTTATATTCAGGATGAATGGTCTGTGACTAATAAGTTCAGGTTGACGTATGGTATCAGAATGGATATTCCTCAATATTTAAATGCGAGCTATTCAAGCCCCGACTTTGATCCGGGTACCGGTGCGTTTCTTGGAACATACACTACCGGCTCGCCAACTATCCAGAACAATGACAACCTCACATTATTTGATGCCGATGGAAAAGCGGTTACAAACGGAGCAGGAAAAGATCTTGACAATGGACGTTTCCCAACTAAGAAGCCATTATTCTCACCGCGCCTTGGTTTCAACTATGATGTAAAAGGTGATAGAACAGTGCAATTGCGTGGCGGCTCAGGCTTGTTTACAGGGCGTTTTCCTTTTGTATGGTTGGGTAACCAGATTGCCAACCCTTATACCGGATTTTATAATGTGACTGATAAAAATTTCCGCTGGCCGCAAGTGTGGCGTTCTAATCTTGGCCTTGATTTTAAAATTCCTTTCGGAACTGTCTTCAGTATTGACGGTGCTTATACAAAAGACGTGAAGGCCATGATGGTACGCAACTATAACCTGGGCACGCCAGGCGGTACTTTACAAAGTAATAACGGAGACGACAGGAATGTGTACAGGGCAGCAGATAAAGGTACCGATGGCCAGTCTACCGCTAATACTTATGTTTTCACCAATACAAATGTGGGCTATCAATTCAATGCTTCTTTCCAGGTGCAGCAAACTTTTAAAAATGGTTATTACTTAATGGCTGCTTATAATTACCTCATCGCAAAGGATGCGAGCTCTATCTCTGCGGAAATATCGAGCGATGCTTTTGATCGCAATCCAATTTTGTACAATGCGAATGCAGCAGTTTTGTCAAATTCATTGTATGGGAATACACATCGAATTATTGTAGCCACTTCCAGGAAATTAGAATATGGCCACGGGTCATTTGCTACGACAATTTCTACATTCCATTCATGGTCATCAGGTAACAGGTTTGCCTATGTATATGGTGGAGACATAAATAATGATGGTACTGCCAGTAATGATCTGTTGTATGTACCAACTGATGGGGAGATCGATGCCATGACCTTTAATCCTTCATATGTTGATGTATTTGGCAACGCACAAACTCCGGCAGCACAACGGCAGGCCTTTAAGCAATTTATTGCACAGGATAAATACCTAAGCGGGCTTCGTGGTCAATACACTGGAAAGTATGAAGGGGAAAATCCATGGTTCAACCAGCTTGACCTGCGTATTTTACAGGACTTTAATTTTAAAGTTGGCGAAAAAATTAATACAGTGCAGTTCAGTATTGATTTTGTTAACCTTGGTAATTTGTTCAACAGTAAATGGGGCGTAAGAAAATATGCTACCACGGCCGGATATTTCCAACCTATTTCAGTTGCTTACAATAGCAATCATCCTGTTTACACTTTTGATCCTTCTGTTACGTCAACATTTACAACCAGCCCCGACTTACCATCACGCTGGCAGATGCAGCTGGGCTTACGTTACATATTTTAATAGAGAAATATTTATTAGAGAAAATGGCTACCCGACAAGTAGCCATTTTCTTTTTTCATCATAATATTTTCACAACTGTCATGATTTAAAGACGACGTGCGTTGCAGCCTTTTTTTACTCCTGCTCTTTTTAAGTAAATTACAAGGCAGGTTTCATCAAAAGCATCTCGCTCCATTCAATGAAGTTATTTCGGTTGCATATTATTCTTTTTGCATTACTTCCCTTTTTTTGTTTTAGCCAATCTGTGATCTCCATAACTGTCGATGGTGGCATCAATCCATCATCCGCTGAGTTCATACATAAAAGCATCAAGCAAGCTGAGAACGAAAATGCGGAAGGCCTGCTTATTCACCTGAACACACCCGGTGGCCTTGTTACTTCCACTCGTGGAATCGTCACTGATATACTGCAATCAAAGGTGCCTGTGATAGTATATGTTTCTCCAACCGGTGCCCATGCTGGCTCTGCAGGAGTTTTTATTACAATGGCTGCTAACATTGCCGTGATGGCACCTGAAACCAACATGGGTGCTGCACACCCGGTCTCGATGCAGGGTGGTATGGACTCCACCATGAATGAGAAGGTCATGAATGACGCGGCAGCATTTATTAAGACCATCGCGATGAAAAGAAATCGTAATGTAGAGTGGGCAGAGGATGCAGTGCGACACAGCGTATCCATAACAGAGCATGAAGCTTTGGAAAAAAATGTGATCGACCTGGTTGCGTTAAATGATGCGGTGCTACTCGACCAGGTGAATGGCAAGGAAGTGCAAACAAGTATTGGCTCAAAAATTTTGCACACAAAAAATGCAAAGCTGGAAAAAGTGAAGATGGGATTTTTTCAAAAAATTCTTGACAGAATAAGTGATCCGAATGTTGCGTATATTCTTATGATGCTGGGCTTTTACGGCATCATGTTCGAGTTATTTAATCCCGGCGCTATATTACCGGGCATAGCCGGAGTAATATTTCTCATCTTTGCATTTTATGCCATGAACACGATGCCTGTAAACTATGCCGGAGTTGGATTGATAATTTTCGGAATTATTTTATTCTTGCTCGAAATAAAAGTAATAAGCCATGGCATGTTGACGATTGGAGGAATTGTTTCAGTATTGCTGGGCTCCCTTATTTTGTTCCGCTCAAGCTCCACAGAGAATTTTGTCACTGTCTCACGGGCGCTCATATTCGGAGTTACCGCTGTTACCGCATTGTTCTTTTTATTCGTGGTAGGAATGGGGATTAAAGCACAGCGCGGCAAGCTTGCAAGTGGCATTGAGGTTTTAATTGGTAAATTTGGGCAGACAATTGAAACACTTCAGCCCTTTGGCTCGGTAAGGGTAAATGGAGAAATCTGGAAAGCGGAATCGTTATCTGGTTTCATAAGTGAGAATGAAAAAATAATTGTAAAGGGAGTTAAAAATCTTACATTATACGTCGAACAAGTTCATCAAGGCTGACAATCTCTCAGATAATTATCTTTCAAATTTTTAAACTAAAAATACACGAATGCAACAATTACCTTTTACCCTTATCATTGTCATTGTATTTATC
>JBDTVF010000298.1:0-4172 GCA_040007325.1 Ginsengibacter sp.
GTGATGACTAATGACAGCAATACTGCTACAAGTACCCTGAAGGTGATAAAATGGAACAGCCCGCTACCGGGAAATTTGATTCCATTTTTAGTAAACCATTCAAAAAGGTGATAAAGCATTATTGTCTATTCAAAAATTTATTTACTTATTTCCCGAGCATAGTAATCATCTCCTGCAAAACCTGCTTGTCATCAAAATCATATTTCACTCCTTTTATCTCCTGGTATTTTTCGTGTCCCTTGCCTGCCACTAAAACAATGTCTTCTTTGTGAGCAAGATTTATTGCTGTCTTTATGGCTTCTCTCCTGTCAACGATTGAAATGTATTTTTTTCGCGCAATCACAGGCACGCCTTCTTCCATATCTTTTATAATCCTTTCAGGATTTTCGCTGCGCGGATTATCTGAAGTAAAAATGATCTTATCGCTGTACTCACATGCGACCTCTGCCATCACTGGTCGTTTGGTTTTATCCCTGTCACCACCGCATCCAACTACGGTTATTATTTTTTCTTCGCCCTGCCTTAGATTTTTAATTGTAGCCAACACATTCAACAGTGCATCGGGAGTGTGTGCATAATCAACGATGCCCACAATCTTCTCCCTGGGCGACTGGATAAAATCAAATCGTCCTTCCGCCCCAGTTAGTGTACTAAGCACTCGTAATACTTCCTGTTTATTTTCACCAAGACATACGGCTGCTCCATAAACCGCCATAAGGTTATAAGCGTTAAAGGCACCAATCAACCTGAAGTGAACCTCTATATCATCAATTAAAATCAATAAACCCAATAAGGAATTTTCGATGATCTTACCTTTAAAGTCGGCTATCGTTTTAAGACTATATAAATATTTTTTTCCACGGGTATTTTGCAGCATCACTGCGCCCCGCTTGTCGTCTGCATTGCTAAGAGCAAATGATGAAGACGGCAATGAATCAAAAAATTGCTTTTTTACTTTTATGTATTCATCAAAAGTTTTATGATAATCGAGATGATCATGAGTGATGTTGCTAAATATGCCGCCAGCAAAGTGCAAACCTGCAATGCGATGCTGGTGAATTGCATGAGAACTTACCTCCATGAATATGTGAGTGCAACCTTCATTAGCCATATCTGCTATCAGCTTATTAAGACTGACTGCATCGGGAGTTGTGTGAGTTGACGGCAATACTTTGTCACCTATTTGGTTTTGTACTGTGCTAATCAGGCCGCACTTATAACCCAGGCCGTAAAATAACTTGAACAATAAAGTTGCGATAGTTGTTTTTCCATTAGTACCCGTAACACCAGTGAGCGAAATTTTTTCCGACGTATTACCATAAAAATTATGAGCCATTACACCGGCGGCAATACTACTATCTTCCACAACAGTGTACTGCATATTTTCATTAAGCTTTGCCGGAAGGGTTTCACAAATAATTGCAGAAGCTCCATTTGTAATAGCTGTATCAATGAACTGGTGTCCATCGGCGACAGATCCGCGTATCGCAATAAAGCAAGTACCGGCAGCAACTTTACGTGAATCAATTTGTAAATCTTTTACTTCAGTTACAGGCGTACCTGCGACCGATAAAATTTTTACTTTGTATAATATTTGTTGCAATAATGCCATTAATTCAGCTCTATATTTATTGATTGGCCTTTTACAAAATTTGCATTCTCTGCCAGCGATTGATGTGAAACCTTTCCCTTACCTGATGCACTTACCTTGAGCCCCATATTTTCCAGGAGATATACAGCATCTTTCAACCCAAGCCCGGTAACATCCGGTACCTTTTTTTGACTCGCATTAGTATATGCTGCATTCAGCTCAGCTTGTGTTCCATGCAAAGCCATACTCCTCCAATCAACGGTATCGCCCCTGCTGGCAAAATCATCAGATGCATATTGAAAAACATTGACGATGCGATTCAGATCCCGCTTTAATCCGTACATCATGTAGGTATTACTGTCGCCCCGGTTCGGTTGATTGATCATGGGCTCGCTGGAAAATTTCGAAGCATAAATCCTGTCTGCGACATCCCTGAACACAGGCGCCGAAACAACTCCTCCATACGCCAGTCTTGACTCACTGGTGTTTTGTATAACAACAGCAATGCTGTACTTAGGGTGATCTGCAGGAAAGTAACCGATAAATGATGACTGGTAAATTTTATTTCCTTTATTATATCCGCGATTGTCCATAGCCGTTACGGCCGTACCGGTTTTGCCTGCAAATTGATACAAATCAGTTTTCAATTTATGTGCGGTGCCATGTGGTTCTTCAACCACAGCAAGGAGGCAGTCTTTTAGCTTGGCCAGGGTTTCATCACTGCAAATTTTATCTACAAGTACAGTCGGATGAAATGACTCCACCTCACGGCCCATATCCCTGATTGCATTAACGAGGTATGGTTTCATCATTTTTCCGTTGTTGGCAACCGCGTTGTACAACATCAGCATATGCAGCGGTGTTACCAGTTCTTCGTAGCCATGTGCCATAAACGGTATAGTGAACTTCGTCCAATATTTTCCACCTGGTTTTTTTATTAAAGGAACTGCGGCACCGACAATATCTATTCCCGTAACTGTATCGAGCCGTAAATCGTGAAGATGATTATAGAATTTTTTAGGCTGATTATGGTAGTACTCGTCGGCCATTTTTGCGAACGCAACGTTGGAAGATATTGCAAAGGCTTCTTTAACCGTTATCTTGCCTGTACCACTGTGAGAGTCACGAATGCGTAATCCATAAAAAGATTTTTGTCCACCTTCACAATCAACTATGCTGCTTGTATCTACATATTTATCTTCTAACAGAGAAAGCAAAGTTGCCAACTTAAAGATGGAACCGGGCTCTGTTTTTTTACCAAGGCCGTAATTATAATCCTCTATATAATCTCCATCTGGCCTTCTTCCCAAATTGGCGATGGCCTTGATCTTACCGGTTGCCGTTTCCATAACTATACATGTACCATGCAATGAATTATTTTCAACCATCATTTTCATCAGCGCATTTTCTGCTACGTCCTGCATGTATGTGTCAATAGTTGTAATTATATCTTTACCATTCTCTGGTTCTATTTCACCACCATCTACAGGAACGTATGCGCCAGCCATATATCGCATCAGGCGTCGGCCGGTCTGTCCTTTTAATACACTGTCATAAGATCTTTCAAGACCTACATTTTTACTTGTATCACCTCTAGACAGCCCGATGGTTCTATTTGCCGACAGTCCATAAGGATTTACCCTGTTATCTCTTACATCTATTATAAATCCGCTTTTGTTTCTTCCTTGTCTTATTAGCGGAAAATCACGAAGCGCCCGGTAGTCTTCAAATGATATCTTCTTCTTTAAAGAGAAATACCGCTCCTGTTTTTTATATCCATTTAAAAGTATCTTATGGTAGGCGGCTTTGTTATCATCTTTAAATAAGTGTGCCAGGGAATAACTTAAAGAATCTATATTATCATAAAATCTTTTGCCGTTCTTTTCAGTAAGACCGTCCGCAGCAAAATCGATATATATGTCAAAGACGGGAATAGAAGTGCTTAGCATATTTCCATTCTCGCTATAGATACTTCCACGCTCTGCATTGATGTCAAAATATTTCAGATGCTGTGTATTCGCCATACTTTTCCAGTAATCGCCCTGTACCCGTTGAATGAATACAGCACGCGACAGCACCACAATTCCCAATGCCGCTACGCCGAGGAAGCAGAGGTAAACACGCCACGATATGTCTTTTTTTACATCCAATTCTTATATTAAATTCTATTTGTTTAAAAGTGTGTCGGTTAATCTTACAGGCGGCACTAATAATTCTTTCAAGCCAAGCGGTTCGACAGCTTTCGCCAATTCGCTTTCTTTACTTCTGAAAATCACATCGCGCTTGATCGTCTTGTATTCATATTCCATTTCCTTTAGGTGCTTTGCTGTTGCATTAATTTTTCTCACAGTCTTATCAGCATAGTGCCCATTCGCTATGTAAATTATCATCAGTGTTGCCGCAAAGAGATAAAATGGAATATTGGAAACAATCCATTTATTGTATACCAATGCCTTTCGAAATTTCTTTCCCTTTGACTTCTGAATTTTATTTTTATTTTGATCTTCATTCTTCATTCAAGCATCATTTTTTCTTATTGTTATTATTGTGAAACTTTTTTCTCTGCAATTCTGAGCTTGGA
>JBDTVF010000299.1:0-4165 GCA_040007325.1 Ginsengibacter sp.
CCGGAATAAGTGTGTGTAAGACACAATACCAATCCGGTTTCATCTACTTTCTTTTTTAATTGCTTTGCCTCCTCTAATGTAAATGTCATCGGTTTTTCAATCACCACATTAAACCCATGATCCAATGCCATGATTGCCGGGGCAAAGTGAGCAAAGTTCGGAGTGACTATGGTAAAAAAATCAACGCGTTTGTCTGCAGGAAGTTCGCTTTCCCTTTTTATCATTTCTTCATAACTATAATATGTTCTGTCAGGAGGAATAAATAATGATTCTGCAGAATCCTTTGCAATTTCCGGGTTAATACTAAACATGCCACATGATAGCTCAATCAAACCATCCATATTGGCTGCGATGCGGTGAATGGCTCCTATAAAAGCGTCTTTGCCTCCGCCTACCATTCCCATTCGAAGTTTTCTCATATACTAATTTTAAAAGGATAAAATGAAATTATAATGCAACTAAATTATTCATAAAAGGAATTTAAAAAAAAGATATTTTAAATTATTGCAGCTCAATCACTTTTTTTAGCCGTTAATTAATACCTTGTAGGCGAAATAAAATTCACTTGTTCTATAAAAACAGCAAACTCTCCGGATGAAATTGACGACACGATTGCAGCTCTCTACGATGATGTTTTTGAATTTTTTTATATGGGGCGCATGGTTTGTTACCATGGGCACATTTCTCGGTAAAAAGCTGCAGGCAAGCGGAACAGAGATCAGCCTTGCTTACTTAACACAATCCATCGGTGCAATTGTAGCGCCCTTCATCATAGGATTGATTGCAGACAAATTCTTTTCAGCACAAAAGATCCTCGCAGTGCTGCACATTGCAGGAGGAATACTATTATGGTATGCATCAATGGCAGAAAACTTTGGAAGTTTTTTTCCATACCTTTTAATATATATGATACTCTTCATGCCAACGCTTGCGCTTGTAAATTCAATTTCGTTCAGGCAAATGAAAGATCCAAGTAAGGAATTTCCTTTCATACGGGTGCTCGGCACTATCGGATGGATAGTTGCCGGGGTAGCTATAAGTGTGGTGGGCTGGGATGCGCAGGGTGAAGAAGCATTGCTTGCAAATACTTTTAAGATGGCAGCCGTGTGTGCGATACTGTTAGGCTTGTTTAGCTTTACTTTGCCGGCTACGCCACCTGCTAAAAAAGGCGAAAAAACATCCGTTGGCGACATTCTTGGCCTTGATGCTATTCGCTTGCTCAAGAATAAATCTTACCTGATCTTCTTTATATCATCTATTGCGATTTCTATCCCACTTTCATTTTATTACAACTTCACCAATCTTTTTTTAAATGAAAAAGGAATGCAGTCTACGGCAGGTATTCAAAGCCTTGGACAAGTGTCAGAAATATTATTCATGTTATTAATGCCTTTCCTGTTTATAAGATTTGGTGTAAAGAAAATGCTGGCAATAGGCATGCTTGCATGGGGCCTGCGATATGTATTATTTGCTTATGGAAATATAGATGCTAATTACTGGATGCTCATAATAGGCATATTGCTCCATGGCGTTTGCTACGATTTCTTTTTTGTAACCGGCCAAATCTATACAGACAATCTTGCCGGTGAAAGATTTAAAAGCGCGGCACAGGGGTTAATAACGTTAGCAACTTACGGCGTTGGGATGATGATAGGATCTTTGATATCGGGGCCTATCGTGGACGCATACGTGGTTTCCAACGGACATGATTGGAAAACGATCTGGCTGATACCTGCTGCTATTGCGGTAGTTGTTGTGATCTTATTCCTTCTGCTTTTCCGTGATGACAGGAAAGATAGGATCGCTGGAAACGATTTGGAAAAAGGACTGGAAACAAGCTTGCTTTCTTAATTTTAATATATTCAAATGTCAACAACCAGGAGAAACGTAATAAAAAATATTGCGCTCGGTGCTTCGGCAATTATGGCTTCACCAGCCGTTTCTTTAGCAACGTCGATGGATAACAAAACAAAACATAAATTAAAGGGTAACATCAATCACTCTGTATGCAGGTGGACGTACAATTTTCTATCGTTGGAAGAATTGTGTAAAGCTGTAAAAGATATTGGCTTTGGTGCTATTGATTTAGTCGGGCCCAAAGAGTGGCCCATTCTTCAGCAGCATGGCATCTTTAGCTCCATGTGTTATACTGCAGGAGAAAACAGTTTAACAAAAGGCTGGAACAATCCGGACTATCACGCTGTTCTTACTAAAGACATGACAGAAGTGATTCCTCTTGCCGCAAAGGCTGGTTACAAAAATGTGATTTGTTTCAGCGGCAGCCGCAATGGAATGGATGACGAAACAGGCCTTAAAAATTGTGCAGACGGGCTTAAGAAAATAATGTCTCTCGCAGAGAAGAATAACATTATGGTACAAATGGAATTACTCAACAGCAAGGTGGATCACAAAGATTATATGTGTGATCATACCGCGTGGGGAGTAGAACTTTGTAAAAGTATTAACTCAGAAAATTTTAAATTGCTCTATGATATTTATCACATGCAAATAGATGAAGGAGATGTGATAAGAACTATCCAGGATCATCATCAATACCTTGGTCATTACCACACAGGCGGCGTTCCGGGCAGGCACGAGATAGATGAATCGCAGGAGCTTTTTTATCCCGCAATTATGAGAGCGATTTTAAAGACCGGTTTTAAGGATTATGTAGCACAGGAATTTATTCCTGCCGCAGATGATAAGATTGCTTCACTTAGGAAAGCAGTTCAGATTTGCGATGTATAATAACGGCTAAATCCCCTAAATGGGACTTTGGAAGGTTTTGATTTCCGAAGGTTTTTATTTTTTTCAAATCTAAAACTTTGAATTAAGAACTTAGAACTATAAACTCATAAAAAAATGGCAGATAATACTTACGATGCAATTGTAATTGGGTCGGGAATTTCCGGGGGTTGGGCAGCAAAGGAACTTACAGAGAAAGGATTAAAAACGATCATGCTTGAGAGAGGAAAAAATATTGAGCATGTAAAAGATTATGTAAATGCGCAAAAAGGAATCTGGGAGTTTCCGCACCGTGGTGGACGTACGCAGAAGATGATTGAAGATTATCCCGTACTGAAGAGAGACTATCCTTTAAACGAAATGAATCTTGACTGGTGGGCAAACGACCAGGAATCACCTTACACAGAAATTAAAAGAATGGATTGGTTCAGGGGATATCATGTAGGTGGCCGCTCACTTATGTGGGGCCGCCAATGCTATCGCTGGAGCAATGCAGATTTCGAGGCAAATGCAAAAGATGGCATTGCAATCGACTGGCCTATCCGTTATAAAGACATCGAGCCCTGGTATACTTATGTTGAAAAATTTGCGGGAATAAGTGGTTCAGTTGAAAACCTGCCTCAGCTTCCTGATAGTCATTTTCTACCTGCGATGCAAATGAATTGCGTAGAAAAAGATGTGGCTGCGAGAGTTAAGGAACATTATCAAAATAAACGCACTATGATCATAGGGCGTAATGCAAATATTACAGAACCTCTACCCGGCAGAACGAATTGCCAATATAGAAATAAATGCTGGCTAGGTTGCCCGTTTGGCGCTTATTTTAGTACGCAATCCTCAACGTTGCCTGCAGCTATGGCCACTAAGAACCTAACCGTGCGACCGTGGTCTATTGTCACCAAAATCCTGTACGATAAGGATACAAAAAAAGCAACCGGTGTTGAAATACTCGATGGAGAAACGAAGAAGACATACCAGTATTTTGCAAAAATAATTTTCCTCAACGCATCTACATTCAACAGTGCATGGATATTGATGAATTCTGCCACCGACATTTGGCCTGACGGATTAGGTAGCAGCAGTGGTGAACTTGGTCATAATATAATGGATCATCACCTTGGTGTAGGTGCAGGCGGCACTATGGAAGGTTATGAAGACAAATATTATTATGGTCGCCGCGCGAATGGAATTTATATACCACGTTACAGAAATTTGTTTGGAGATAAGCGGGATTATATAAGAGGCTTTGGATACCAGGGTGGAGCAAACCGCCAGGGATGGAGCCGCAATGTAGCTGAAATGTCTATCGGGGGCGATTATAAAGATGCTTTAGCAGAACCAGGGCAATGGTCTATGGGGATGGGTGGCTTTGGTGAAATACTGCCTTACCATGAAAATAAAATGACATTAGACAAAACAA
>JBDTVF010000300.1:0-4159 GCA_040007325.1 Ginsengibacter sp.
CTATTATTCCTAAAATGTTTAAAGATTTTTGTTTTTTGATCCATCATATTCAATCCGCCCGACTCGGTACCAATCCATAGATTTCCCTTTTTATCTTCCTGTATTGAAGTGATAAAGTTGCTGGAAATACTTTTAGGATCCTTTGGATTATACTTATAATACGTGAAGTTGCCCTTCTGCCTGTCAAAGCAATTCAGCCCTCCGCCCCAGGTGGCTATCCAGAGATTTCCGTCACGACTCTCAATGATGTCGTTGATGTAATCATTACTAATAGTGCCGGGTGTTTTTGGATCGTTTCTGTAAACAGTAAACTTATAGCCATCATATTTGTTGAGCCCATCTCTTGTACCAAACCACATAAATCCGCGGCTATCCTGCAGAATAGATAATACGTTGCTTTGTGAGAGGCCAGCATCTGTTTGTATGTGCTCAAACTTCAGAATTCTGCTTTGCCCATTTGAAAAAGATGGGCTGAGCAAAACCACAATTATAATGTAGCAGAGATTTTTTATGCCGGAATACTTAAGCAAACGGAACGGTTTAGGGGAATAAGAATTGGATCTATATGCAATATTTCATCAGGTAACGATTAATAAAACAAATAATTGCGCAAAGCGAGTATCACTGCCGCACTCACGAATTTGTACTTAAGATAAAGACCTGATGGTGGTAAGAATTACAACGATTGCCAGTGCCCATTAATTTGCTATCGAAGACTAATTAAATATTGCCAATAATATTTTCAGACCATCACCGTTTATCCTTTTTAGTTTGTTAACTGGATTCTCTCAATGAATGACACTATGCCTTCATCCCGATGCAGGGTTGTCGTTCCTCGTATAGATTTCAATTTTTGCACATTACCATTTTCTAATTTAAAAATATTTATTAAAATCCATTATGTCCTTAGCCATCAAACAGCCGGGAAACTTAATGTCGTGGTTGATAAAAATTTTTTCATTTAAAAAAACAACTTCGGTAAGTAAATCGCTCACTACATCTCTTACAGACAAGATCAACATTTTTCTCACGCTCGACCAGTCAACAATTGCGGAATATTTTAATCCTAACGACCCTGCGCCAATTTATAAAAGGCAGCTGAGTCATGAGTTTCAGCAATATATAATGGCGTCCATAGAGAGTGCGAAGCGTCATTCGGTTTTCTATTATAAGATCACATGCAGGAATAAAACTGACAGGCAGTACACCGAGCCATTTATATATGCTATAAAGCGTCACTTTTCTGCAAGGAAGTTAATTGAGATAGAAAAGTTTGAAAAGTTCAAGAGGCGTAGTTACCTGCTTTTAATCTTAAGTCTCATTGTTATGATGATATGTCATGGGGTTGTGCCAATGATTTTATCTGCGGATGAAGGTTTTAAATCGGCGCTACACAACGGTCTTGATATTTTTAGCTGGGTTATTCTTTGGCAGCCGATTGATAAACTTGTTTTTCAATGGAACCCGCACCTTAAGGAAATTTCTTTAATGAACAGATTAGTTAATGCGGAAATAATAATTACTGAAAGTGCATAAAAGTTTTTTAATGATATCGATTTTAATGATTCCACATCTTGGTAAAAGCCAGGAACAGGGGAGCTTTGAGCAATATTATTATACGGGTTCCGGTACATCAGTTATTGTTCCTAAAATATACTTACAGAATAAAAATAATTGGTTTGGTGAAGTGCGCTATAATTACGAGGAACTTGAGACGGTATCACTTAACGCAGGTAAGATGTTCTCTTCTAAGAATGATATTTCCTATTCATTTAAACCTTATGCGGGTTTAGTGCTAGGACGCATGAGTGGGGGCACGCTGGGTTCTAATGTAAGTCTTGACTACAGAGATTTATTCTTTTCGTCTGAATCGCAATATTCGTTTTCGGTAAATGAAAAAGCACAGGACTTCTTTTTCAATTGGTCAGAACTGGGTTACCAGTTTTCTAACTTATTATATTCCGGATTCGCTTTGCAAGTAACTCATCCCTTTGAAATAAGAAACAATTGGGAGCCTGGAGTTATGTTGGGTGTTACGTACAAAAACTGGACATTCCCTTTTTACACCTTCAGCCCGATCAGTGTAAAACGAAACTATGTGCTCGGAGTAAATTGGGAATGGAACTATAAAAATTATAAAACTTCAAACCCCGATCTGCTTACCATTCATTAATAAAAATTATCCAATTATCTACACCATCAACTTTTAATTATGTTGTTCGTCACAATTATTTTCATTGTAATAGTATTTATCGCTTTTGGATATTTCTATGCCGGCGTAAATGGCGTAAAACACCGCAACCAGGAATTGATACAGCAGGTCAGTGATCTTAATACACAATTGGATCTTGTTGCGGAAACGGAATCAAAATCAAAGCGTGAAGCCGAGATTGCCTATAAGGCGAAGGGAAAGCTTTTGTCGCTGCTGAGCCACGAGATTCGAACCCCGCTAAATGGCGTAATAGGAATGGCAACATTACTGGCAGATACTGATCTTAATGATGAGCAGAGAGAATACGCCAATACGGTTCTTGAATGCAGTACCAACCTGCTTTCGAATGTGAATGAAATATTGATCAATGATATGTTGGATTTTTCTAAAGTTGACACTGAAAACATAGAGCTCGGCAATAAAAAATTTGACCTTCGTAATTGTATTGAAGAAGTGATGAGCGTTTTTGCAATTAAGTCTGCTGAGGCTGGTATAGAACTCTTATACCTGATTGAAAATGATGTTCCACTCCAAATAACCGGTGATTATAAACGGCTGCAACAAGTGTTGATAAATCTGTTGGAGAACTCGCTTCACGCGACTAAAAAAGGCGAAGTGTTTTTGAAAGTTGATCTTATTTCAAATAATTCACCTGAAGATTTACGTATAGGCTTCACTGTTACCGACACCGGCAGGGGCGTACCTAAAGATAAAATTAACCAGCTTTTTAAAGGGGCTCTTCCCGCCGACTATTCTACTCAGACAAAACAAGTCACAAAAGGTTTCGGATTGGTTATATGCAAAAGATTAGTAGAGCAAATGGGTGGCGAGATCTCCATGGAGAACCTGCCGGCTCAGGGCTGTAGTTTTAAATTTGATATTCACACCACTGCTTCTGAAACAGCTTCGCCTGAATACGATAGCAATAGAATGATAGGTTTTGAAGGAAAACAGGTGCTGATAGTAGATGATAATGCAACTAATGTGGCCATTCTCAATAAACAGTTAGAGCAATGGAAAATGTTACCTGCCCTGGCAGCTTCAGCAAGCCACGCCCTGGAAATACTTTCCCAGGTGTCTGTTGACCTTGTAATAACTGATTTAATAATGCCGGAAATGGATGGCATACAACTGGCAACTGAGATCAGGAAGAAATATCCCAAAACACCGGTGATACTTATGAATCCGGCAAATGACGAACGCTACAAAAAGGATGCAGATATCTTTAGTTCGGTGCTTGGTAAACCGCTCACACAGCATTCACTTTTCGATAGCATTCTTACAGCTATCAGGCATAATGATAGTTCAGGCGCATCGAATCACCTGATTCCCGATAATTTTTCAGAAAAATATCCATTGAATATATTGGTAGCTGAGGACAACCCGGTAAACCAAAAATGGATAAAAAAAATACTGTCTAAAATTGGTTATCAATGTGAGATGGCAGTGAATGGGAATGAAGTAATGGAGAAAGTGAGCCTTGATAATTTTGACCTGTTACTTATGGACGTTCAAATGCCTGAGATGGATGGGCTTGAAGCTACAAGAATGATAAGGCTTTGTCTTGAAACGCAGCCTGTGATAATTGCCATGACGGCGAACGCGATGCAGGGCGATCGTGATGAATGCATACAAAGCGGAATGAACGATTATATAAGTAAGCCTGTCGAATTAAACGTGCTGCTTAACATGCTTGAAAAATGGGCATTGTTGATAAAAGACAAAAAGCAAAACGCTGTCAGGGAAAAGAATCCTTTGTAATTGAATTTTCAAAAAGTCAGGACGAAATAATTTTTCACTCTATACAATAACCGGCCGTTTCAGCGTTAATAGTCATGGCAAACTGCACAGAAGTAAACTATGTAGTAATCCAAAACTGTTTGAAAAACTTATCCAATTTTAATCTTACAAAATGAAAAATCTTGTCCTTACCCTAACGGTTTTCCT
>JBDTVF010000301.1:0-4150 GCA_040007325.1 Ginsengibacter sp.
ATCAATAGTCTACATTATACCGATCAACTGCTATCGTTTACTTAATTCTTCATCACAGAGAAAAGAGCAAATAGAGTTTGCGCAGAGATAAAAAACAACTCCGAGCTCTCTCCGTTTCTCGCTTGTTTAGGGCCGATCTCATACTTTTTTTTCTGCTTTCGCTGCCACCTCAATCGCTGAAATTTTAATATGATTTAGCGCAGGTGTTGCCCTCTATTATTCTTTGTCATTCACTTTGCGTATGCTTACCAGTAACAGGTATATGGCAGCGACCGTGGGAGGTATATACCAAAACCCATAATATCGAAAAGACCCGGTGAAAGATCACTTTATGACCTTGACATGCTTCCCATCGGGATAAAATGCGAAATATATGATGCGTTGTAAACCTACCTCGCCTGCATTGACTCGAAAACCAGCATTTATTTTTTGATCATTCCCATTTGTTTCTTGTGGTGATTGGGGTAAAATCCGCACGATTGATCTTGTTCCCGGGAAGAATTCCATCCCTTTTCCAAAATGATACCACGTAATCTTGCTGTTTTCAATATCATCCTATCGGCATCGTATTTGAAAAAATTTTTTCAAGCCTTTTGCTGAAATAGCTAACAATAAAAAAGCCTGCTTTTACGCAGACCTTAATAATTTTTTAACTACAGGGATTGGGCATTTGCACCAGGATAGTTGGATAGCTGTTCTCTTCGGATTTGGATAGTTGTTCTAAAGGTATTGGAAAAAGAAAAATAGAAGTTGACTGATATCAGATTTTGACTTTTCTATTGGATAATTGGATATGGACTTTTTCTTAGGATCTGGATATTTTGATTAATGTTTGTTGAACATCAATCAACTTCTGGTACAAAGATATACCGCCAATAGACCCTGCACAAGAGAACCACTACTCAATTATTTTAGTACTGAATTTACTGGTACAACTCGTAGAACTACTACCCTGCCATGGAACTTGTACGCCCCATTTCCATTACCCTGCTAAATGAAACATTATATTCGTTAAAATAATATAAAAGTCAGGCAAAGGGATAGTAAAGGACTGCTGGCTTCGGCATTCAAACATCACCTTGTCTGAATCTGGATTTGCAAGATTAAGAATTCACGCAGGCAATGACTCAAAACCTCGATCTATATCTGCAGTGCACCGTAAAGAAGAGAATAAATGGAGTTGGTACAGCGACTGGATCTTACTCTGCGTGGTCTCTGATTCTCCTTTCTCCCCGGCTGCGTTTATTTCTCATATTCACTTAGCCTTAATGATTAATACTAAAATACGCTGTTGGACTTTCAGTACCCGTTCCTCCAATTGCAGGATACGGTTTCAGATCGGTGAAAGCAATTGTATAGCCGTTAATCGTAGTATCGCTGCTATGGGCTAAGCCGGGAAACCCTTTTAGCGACATAATGAAGGTATGTGTGTTGGCTTCTTCGTGGAAGCTTACTTTGACGATTGATGTGCCCTGCCACACACATACCGCGCCGGCCGGGCACCTGCTATCCATTAATACAGAGTCAAAACAAATATAAGGAAGTGTTGAGCCGCTTGTACAATCACCAAGCGTGGCAGACTTCATATCGGAACTGATATTAACTTCATTTTTTTTACAAGCTGAAAAGATCACTGCCAGAATTATAAGAATTGTGCAGGGAAAAGATTTATTAGTCATAAAATATTTCTTTATTGCTGGCTTGACATGCTTTATATGAATTACGTTGCACTACCATCTATCTTTTTCGCTTTGCATTTGTCTGATGAAAATCTATTTCAACGAATCATTCATAAGAACAGGCACCTTAAAACAGCGGAAGACAAGTAAAGCTTTTACGATCTCACGCTGCCGGGTAACTGTTAAATCAGAAAATGGAGTTTGCGCAAAGAGTTGATCTCAATTGGCGTTACCTCTGCTCCTCAATTCCCTCCGGTCGCCTTTTATAGAAAATAAGCCTGTAATAAAAAAGCCCGCATTGCTGCAGGCTTTAATAATTTTTTAATTCCAGGGATAGGTAATGCACCAGGATGATTGGATAGTTGTTTTCTTCGGATTTGGATACTTGTTTCTAAAGGTATCGGATAAAGAAAAATAGAAGTTGACTGATATCAGATTTGACTTTTCTATTGGATAATTGGATATGGACTTTTTCTTAGGATCTGGATATTTTGATTAATGTTTGTTGAACATCAATCAACTTCTGATACAAAGATATACGGCCAACATACCCTGCACAAGAGAACCACTACTCAATTATTTTAGTACTGAATTTACTGTTACAACTCGTAGAATTACTAGTCCGCCACCGAAGTTGTACGTTCCATATCCACCGCAGAGAACAAGCGTAAATGGAGTTTAAGCAGAGAAGTCCATCGCCTTCTCGTGACCTTCCTTATCCTTTCTCCGTGATTAATCGTATTTATTTTTTAACGAGGGTAATCTCTACTCTCCTGTTACGCCATTGTTGCGCTTTATCGATCGGGCGGGTGGCACCGTAATATGAAGATTTGATCCGTGACGCAGAAACATTATAACTCCTGAAATAATCCAAGGTTACTTGAGCCCGGTCTGCAGATACCTGCATGTTCTTCTGGTCAGTGCCCAGGCTATCAGCATGCCCTGTTATATTTATGTTTAATGATCTATCAGATCTTAAAATTTCCACTATCCTGTTCAATACCGAAAAATCGCCCGTTTGTAATTCGGAACGGTCAAAGTCAAAATGAATACTATAGGTAGCAGAATCGGGAGACATATTTAAAATTTCCGCGCCTTCTACTACGGGTAGCGGACATCCCTGGTTAGCAACACTTCCCTTCATACCGGGACATTTGTCATCTTTATCCGGAACTCCATCCCCGTCCGTGTCGTTCGGCGGGCTTACCTTGTCGATCTTTTTATTCGCTGTAGTTGCGCTGCCTTTTTCCTTTGAGCTCTTCTTTGGCCTAGCGCTTCGGACATCAATTTTTTTGACGATGGTTATCGCATTTTTGACTATCTCGTCTTTATGGCTTTCATATTTTTTTATAATTCTGCCCGAAATACCTTGTGCAATCCCAATACTGTAAAACATAAAATCGCTGGTGATGCCAGATGTTAAGGCCTTTCTCCATTGCAGTTGAAGCGTGACGACGCCCCCGGTATTAAAATGAAATGCAAGTCCTGCACCGACAGGTGCAAAAAAAGCAAAATGACTACCAAACAACCCGGCACCTAAACCCGCAGTTAAAAATGGGTTTACTTTGGCATCGCTATTAAATGCCATAAAATGTGCTAACCCGGATACATGTACACTTACTCTAGCCTGGCCAATACTATCTCCTTTTATAAAAAATGCAGGAAAATTAGAAAAATCTACTCCCAGGTTGCCAGAAATATCTATATGCGGCTTAAGATGTCTCCAATAACTCAGCTGAATACCGAGGCTGGCTTTGCCCGATTTTACAAGGTCTTTGTTGCTCACGGCATATTTCAGGGAAGAATCATTTGCATACTTTACAAAGTTGTAATCCGACACGCTGGCGCCGAAAGAAATTATGCCTTCTTTCTGAAGCGCCTCTATTTGTGCATGTGATGAAATAGATATACAAAGGCAAAAGGATAACGTAAAAAACGTTTTGATACATTTCATAGGGATGGCATTCGAAAAATATAACGTTTCATACCTCGATTTGGTATAAAATGGCTGACTCTCTTTCCGTCTATTACAACATTTTCGTTACCAAGCCGCTACCAAAAAACCGGAAACAAAAAATGATGATCGCTTGGAGATTCAGCACCTGCAATATATCTTTAATAAGTGGTGTTTGTAAAACAAGCCAGGTGCCCCAGGGCATGCCTTTTACACCGCAGCCAATGCTAATATCATATCGAAACATTATCCGGATTTTTTACTGCTTTCATCACTTTTTTAAACCAACCTAACATGCTGGGACTTGCACTTCTCTACTTCATCGGTAAATATTATTATAACCTAGCGGATCAACACGCCAAAAACAAATGGGGCTATGCCATCCTCGGCATTGCTGCTTATTATGCGGGCGTATTCCTCTTTGGAATGATACTCGGCGTTATTTTGGACCTCGGTACCACCAGTTCTGTCGATGACATGAATCCCTTTGTTTTAGCCTTGATAGTCGTGCCTTTTG
>JBDTVF010000302.1:0-4143 GCA_040007325.1 Ginsengibacter sp.
GGTATCCGCGTATGTGCGTATACGATGATGTGGAAGGATGGAACACTTTGCCTTACATGGGTCTTGGTGAATTCTATTGCGATTACGGAGACTATGAATATTATATCACCACGTCTCCTGACATGATCATTTATGGCTCCGGCGATTTGCAAAACCCAACAGAAGTACTAACAGCCGAAGAAATAAAAAGACTTGCCCTTGCGAAAACAAGTGATAAAACGGTTACGATCATTAGCGACGATGAAGCAGGCAAGCGATCGACACGCCCTGCAGGCAAAGGAAGTCTTACGTGGCATTTTTCCATAAAAAATGCGAGAGACGTTGCATGGGCAGCGGGCAAAGCAATGATTTGGGATGCAGCAAGAATTAACCTACCCTCGGGCCGCAAGGCGCTCGCCATGTCATGTTATCCGCGTGAAAGCATAGGCGACACTGCATGGACGAGATCAACAGAATATTTAAAAGCAAGCATCGAGATTTATTCCAAAAACTTTTTTGAATATCCATGGAATGTGGCGGTAAGCAATGCCGGTATTACCGGTGGTATGGAATATCCCGGAATAATCTTTAATAATTATAAAGAAACAAAAGCACGTTTATGGTTTCTTATATCACATGAAATAGGCCACAATTGGTATCCTATGATCGTAGGCAGTAATGAAAGAAGGTATATGTGGCAGGATGAAGGTTTCAATACATACATCAACTATATAGCGAGCGATCTGTTCAACAATGGCGAGTATCATACTGACCCGGCCTATTTTGATAAAGGCTTTTTCGCGTCGCGAGATTACCAACAATTCATGCAATATAAAGATCCGTTGATGACAGTCTCTGACGCAATGGATGAAGAACAACATTACCAGTTTTATGGTAAAACTGCCTATGGCCTTAACTTGTTGCGGACAGTAGTTGTCGGTAAAGATCGCTTCGACTATGCGTTTAGAAAATATACAGAAGCGTGGGCATTTAAGCATCCAACGCCTTATGATTTTTTCCATTGCATCAACAATGCAGCCGGCGAAGATCTAAACTGGTTTTGGAAAGAATGGTTTTTTACGACGTGGAAATTTGACCAGGCAATTACTTCAGTAAAGTATATTGACAATGACGCTTCAAAAGGTGCTCTAATTACCATTAGCAATAGAGAGAGAATGATCTTGCCGGCAATTGTAAAAATCACTCAATCTAACGGTGAGGTGGGAACGATCGAATTACCTGTAGAGGTATGGCACCGTGGCGGCACCTGGACATTCAAATACCCATCAACAACTAAAGTTCAAAGCGTGGTCCTTGATCCTGGCAATGTATTACCCGACATAGACAGGACAAATAATGAATGGAAAGAGTAGTAATTAATAAAAGAAATAAACAAAACTTGCTAATCTATTTACAAAAGCACCAAAAGATAAAATTCAAAATGAAAATATTCATCTCCATATTATGCCTTATATGTCTTCAGCAAACGTATGCACAATCGTATAAAAAAATTCATGACAAAGCAATAGTAGTAGATACACATAACGACATCCTAATGAAGGTTGTTGATAAAGGAATTGTTTTTGACCGCAATCTGAAAGGTATTACGCACACTGACCTTGCAAGATGGAAAACAGGTGGCCTGGATGTGCAAATTTTTTCAGTGTATTGCGATGGTGATCAAAAAAATCCTTTTGCTTATGCCAATAGAGAAATAGATAGCCTCGATGCAGTGATCGCAAGAAATCCCGGTAAGATAGAAAAGGTTGCAAACTATGCCGAACTAATGAAGGCTGTAAAGCAACATAAGATAGCGGCTATGTGTGGTGTAGAAGGCGGCCATATGATTGAAGACGACCTCAATAAACTTGATTCACTTTATAAACGGGGTGCGAGATATTTGACGCTCACCCATAACATAGCACCTGATTGGGCAACCAGTGCCGCAGATGAAACCACCAAAAAAAACTTGCCGCATAAAGGGCTTACTGATTTTGGCAAACAGGTGGTTGAGCGCATGAATCAACTTGGGATGATGGTGGACGTTAGCCATGCAGGTGAGCAGACTTTTTGGGATGTGATCAGTGTTACCACAAAACCTATCATTGCATCACATAGTTCCGTGTATGCATTAACGCCGCACAGGCGCAATTTAAAAGATGATCAGATACAGGCGATTGCAAAGAACGGCGGGGTCATCCAGGTAAATTTTAACCCCGGCTTTATTGATAGCACTTTCGATAAAAAAGAAATCTCATTTTTTAAAATACACAAGGCTGAGAAAGACTCAATCATGAAGGCAGATATGGGAGATTTTTACACGCAGGACTATTTATACAATAAATACTTCCGTGAAGGAAATGCCATTAGGCCGCCGCTATCAATGCTCATAGATCACATCGACTATATCGTAAAGCTGGTAGGTGTCGACTACGTTGGCCTTGGCTCCGACTTTGACGGAATCAATCTTACACCACAACAACTGGATGATGTAACTGCATATCCTTTGATTACAAAAGCTCTTGTTAAAAGAGGCTACAGCAAGAAAGATATCACCAAAATACTCGGTGGTAATTTCTTAAGAGTTCTAAAAGCCAATGAAGCCAAATGAGATTATTTGAAAAGAAAAACTGCTTTTTAGTAAATATTAATCATCACCAATTTAGTTTATAATGAAAACTTTCCGGGCTTATTTAGCCCTCTTTGAGTTCGTTAGTACATTTTATGCCTGTAATAACCAGGCAAAAGCAAAGCCGCCAGCAAAAGAAAGTTTAGCGATTATTGACTCCGGCGAGATACTGAACACCAAATCGGGAACGAAAGGGGCAATTTATAAAGTTGTCAAAGAATAGATTCATACATTAATCTTAATTTGGGAAAAAAATCTCTAACCTCTCGCATTTAATAAATAATGGAAAATACAGAGAAGGCAGATACCCGCACGTCGCCTGTTGAAATGGATAAAAGCCAATTCAAAAAAATTGGCTACAGCCTCATAGATCAAATAGCAGACTTCATTGAAGGTATAAAACAGAGACCCGTCACGCCTGCAGAAAGCCCGGCTCAATTGCAAAAATTAGTTGCTACCGCATCACTCCCTGATGATAGCGTTCCGCTTGAAGAATTGTTTTCAAGAACTACCGAATTGGTTTTTAATCATTCACTATTAAACGGGCATCCTAAATTCATGGGTTATATCACTTCTTCGGCGGCGCCCGCAGGTGCATTAGCGGATTTAATTGCCGCTGCCGTAAATCCTAATGTCGGTGCAAATATTTTAAGCCCGGTGGCAACCGAAATAGAGAAGCAAACCATACGCTGGCTTGCTGAGTTTATAGGTGTATCTCCTAACTACGGAGGCATTCTAGTAAGCGGTGGCAACATGGCAAATTTTACTGCATTTGTAACTGCACGTACGATTAAAGCACCAAAGAAAATAAAGGAAGAAGGTATTTCAACCGATGGAGGAAAGCTGATGGTGTATTGTTCAAAAACAACACATACATGGATTGAAAAAGCGGCGGTACTATTTGGGCTCGGCAGCAAAGCAGTAAGATGGATCGATACTGATGGCAATAACAAAATGAAAAATGATTGCCTGGAAGAAGCGATCAAAGCAGATCTCGCAAACGGTCATAAACCGATAATCGTGATTGGTACTGCGGGTGATGTAAGTACCGGCGCAGTGGATGATCTGAAAGGGATTGGTGCTATTTGCAAAAGATACAACCTTTGGTTTCATATCGATGGCGCCTACGGTATACCCGCTGCCGTTATACCAGGATTGAAATCGATGTTCGAAGGTATTGAAGAGGCAGACTCCATTGCTCTTGATCCGCATAAATGGTTGTACAGCCCACTGGAAGCTGGTTGCACGCTAGTTAAAAATCCTCATCATTTAATTGAAACATACAGTTCGCACCCGGTGTATTATAATTTTGGAGCGGATGAAACTGCGTCTTTGAATTTCTATGAATACGGTTTTCAAAATTCACGCGGCTTTCGTGCTTTAAAGGTATGGTTGGTTCTGCAGCAGGTTGGCAGGAATGGCTACATCAAAATGATTCAGGAGGACATTGCATTATCTAAACTAATGTTTGAAAAGGCAAAGAGTCATCCGGAGCTCGAAGCCATTTCTCAAAGCCTGAGTATAGCTACTTTGCG
>JBDTVF010000303.1:0-4137 GCA_040007325.1 Ginsengibacter sp.
GGATGAATGCCATCCTGTTGATTGAGTTTGGGATCACCACCAACATCTTTTAAAAGAAAAGGCAAAATGGGAATATTATTTTTTGAAGCCAATGCAGGATAAATATTCTTAAAGTCAGTTGCATACTGTTGTCCCATATTTGGTGGAATCTGCATGCCTTCCAACATAATTTTAGCGTCGGGATATTTAGATTTTACTTTATCAATAATTGCCTGCAGGTTCTTTTTTGTTTCGGTTAATGGAATACCTCTCAAGCCATCATTGCCGCCAAGTTCAAGTGCAAACACATCTACCGGTTGCCTCAGTATCCATTCTATTCGGCCATTGCCACCTGCAGAGGTTTCACCGCTCACACCCGCGTTGATCACTTTATAATGGAGCTTTAGAGAATCAATAATATTTTGAATAAGCGCTGGATAAGCTTCTGTTGGGTCAACGCCGTAGCCTGCTGTAAGACTGTTTCCGAAAAAAACAATCGTCTTCACTTTAGATGAAGAATCTGTATTTACAGTAGTGTCGGCTTCCGTTTTTGGAACGGCAGTATTTTCTGTTTTGTTGTTATTACAACTTATGAAGAAAATACAAAATAGGAAGAAGAGTAAATGTGATCTATTCATTAAATAGTTTGTAAAGTTGATAATAGGCTGCATTTAAAATGATAATTCAGGTAATTTTATTTATAATGGTTTTTTTAAATGATGTAATAAAATTATGCCAGTTATAATTAATGACTGCACCATTTAACTTTAGCAACATGGAGAAAATTTTGAATGTGCAGGAAGTAACTAAGATTTATAAGAGCGGAAATAAACAGCTTACTGTTCTTGATAATGTAAGCTTTGCAATTGAGCGCGGTTCTACGATATCGATTGTTGGCCCTTCAGGCAGCGGTAAGACAACCTTGCTCGGGTTGTGCGCCGGACTCGATCGTGCTTCATCAGGAAGTGTGGCTTTACAGAATACCAAACTTGAAAATCTAAACGAAGACCAGCTTGCAGCCGTAAGAAATAAATATGTAGGATTTATCTTTCAAAATTTTCAATTGATGCCAACATTGACTGCAGTGGAAAATGTTATGGTGCCATTGGAACTTCGCGGCGAGAAAAAAGTCCGGGCAAGGTCTATGGATCTGCTGGATAAAGTTGGGCTGGCAAATCGCAGTCATCATTATCCTGCTCAGTTGAGTGGAGGTGAACAACAACGTGTTTCTATTGCAAGAGCATTTTCCAACGAACCTGTTATTTTATTTGCTGATGAACCAACAGGTAATCTTGATGCTGAAACGGGCGCCATTATTCAAAGACTGATTTTTGATTTGAATACAGAAGCAGGCACCACGCTGGTGTTGGTGACACATGATCTTGAACTGGCAGCCAGAACACAGCGCATTGTGCAGCTTAAGGGGGGCAGGGTAGTGGCGGATAAACTTACAATGGCTGTTGTATAGCACATTGCCACAAAGACGCAAAGACATGAAGGAGCACGAAGAAAAAAAAGTCGAGGAAAAACATTGAAGATGTTTTGAATCACAAAATTGGCCTTTGTGTTTCTTAGCGCCGTTGAGTCTTAGTGGCATAATTAAATAACAATGGATCGAAAAATAATTTCAACAAAAGAACTGCGGCTTCATAACAAAGGCTATAATTTTTTATGGCTAATGAGGATGGCATGGCGCGATAGCAGAAAAAGCAGGTCACGGCTCTTTCTTTTTATTTCATCGATCATATTGGGAATAGCAGCGCTTGTTGCTATTTATTCGCTGGGAAATAACCTCAGCGATGAAGTCGATTCGCAGGCCGCGTCACTACTCGGCGCAGATCTCGAAATCTCGGGGAGTAATCCCACAAATGCTGCCATACAAAAGATCGTTGATACTATTGGTAAGAATCGATCCGCCCAACAAAGCTTTGCTTCGATGGTTTTGTTTACAAAGAACGATGGTACACGTCTTACAGAAGTGCGGGCATTGCAGGGTGGTTATCCTTATTATGGGTCGTTGGAAACATCGCCGGTTTCAGCGGCACAAACCTTTCGTAATAACCAACAGGCACTGGTAGACGAAACCCTGATGTTGCAATACGATGCAAAAATCGGTGACTCTATAAAAGTGGGTGATGTGACATTTTCCATTGCCGGAAAGCTTTTAAATGCGCCGGGGCAAACGGGTCTTTCGGCATCTATTGCGCCGATAGTGTATATACCACTTCAGTATATGAAACAGACTGCTCTGGCAAAGAAAGGCAGTCGCATAAGTTATCGTTATTACTTTAAGTTCAACAGGAATGCAGATGTTGAACAACTCGTTCAAAATTTAAAGCCAGGGCTTGAAGCAAATGATCTCAGGTATGAAACAGTAGAAAGCCAGAAAGAAGATACCGGGCGTTCGTTTGAGAACCTTACAAGATTTCTTTCGTTGGTTGGCTTTATTGCATTACTGCTTGGCTGCACCGGTGTTGCAAGCGCCGTTCATGTGTATATAAAAGAAAAGGTAAACTCTATTGCTATTCTTCGTTGTCTTGGTGTAAAAGCATCACAGGCATTTATTATTTTCCTGATACAGATTGTTGGTATTGGACTTATTGGTTCTCTCATCGGAACCGCCTTAGGCGTTTTTATCCAGCAATTTCTTCCGTATGTTATAAAGGATTTTTTACCTGTGAAGGTGAGCACGCCCGTGTCCTGGTCTGCTGTAGGCCAGGGAATGGCCCTGGGTGTTATCATCGCGGTATTGTTTGCTTTGTTGCCTTTATTGTCAATAAGAAAAATTTCACCTCTTAATGCTTTAAGAGTTTCATACGAGCCACCCATCCGGCAAAGAGACCCCGTAAAGTGGCTCGTGTATTTACTGGTAATTCTTTTCGTGTATGGCTTCACGTTCATACAAATGGATGATGCGATAAAAGCATTGTATTTTACCGAAAGTATCGCAGCAGCGTTACTGGTTTTGGCCGGTATTGCCCGTGCGCTCATGTGGCTCGTAAGGCATTTCTTTCCTTCATCATGGAACTATCTCTGGCGGCAGGGGCTTGCTAATTTATACCGGCCAAATAATCAAACCACCGTGCTTATCATCTCGATTGGCCTGGGCACGGCATTGATTTGTACGCTGCTTTTTGTACAGTCTGTATTGATCAACCGAATCACATTGTCTACAAGTGCGAATCAACCAAACATTGTTTTGTTCGATATTCAGACCAAACAGGAAGATAGTGTGGCAGCACTTGCAAGACAATTTGGTTTACCGGTAAAAGAAAGAGTGCCAATTGTAAATATGCGCCTTGAAACCATCAACGGCATAACTGCAGCGCAAGCCAGGAAAGATTCAACACTTAATCTATCGCGATGGCTATTTAGCAGGGAGTATCGGGTCACCTATAGGGATTCGCTGACAGAGTCTGAAAAAATTACCGACGGACGATGGCCGCCGAAACCTAACGGTTCTGGCCTGCCCGAAGTTTCTCTTGAGAAAAATTTTGCCAACAGGAGCGGCGTGAAGATGGGCGATACGCTTACGTTTAATGTTCAGGGATCTTTAATGCCAACGGTTGTTGGTAGCCTACGTGAAGTGAACTGGGGCGGTATACAAACTAATTTTCTCGTACTATTTCCAACAGGCTTACTTGAAGATGCGCCACAGTTTCATGTGTTGCTTACGCGGGTTCCTTCGCAGCAAGTGTCTGCAAATTTTCAACAGGCAATGGTGAAAGCTTATCCAAATGTTTCGATAATAGATTTAGGGCTCGTGTTGCGTGTGCTTGATGATCTTCTTGGTAAGATCGGATTTGTGATCAGGTTTATGGCAGGCTTTAGCATTGTCACGGGTCTTGTCGTCCTGGTATCTTCGGTACTTATAAGCAAATACCAGCGCTTGCAGGAAAGTGTTTTATTGAGAACCTTAGGCGGAAGCCGGAAACAGATATTTACCATAACTGCTTTAGAGTATTTTTTCCTCGGGGCACTCGCTGCACTTACCGGAATTCTTCTCGCATTGGCTGCCAGTTGGGCGCTGGCGAGGTATATGTTTGAAACTCCTTTTCAGCCTGCATTAATGCCGGTCATAATTTTATTTGGACTGGTTTGCATGCTCACGGTAGTCATTGGCCTTGCAAACAGCCGCGGAATCTTGAACCGTTCGCC
>JBDTVF010000304.1:0-4129 GCA_040007325.1 Ginsengibacter sp.
ATCGACTGAATTAATGGTATTTCTCCAAGAAACGGTATGTCGAATTCTTCAGCAAGATTTTTGCCGCCCTCTTTTCCAAAAATGTAATATTTATTTTCAGGAAGTTCAGCAGGTGTGAAGTAGCTCATATTTTCAACCAATCCAATTACGGGAACTTTTAATTGAGCCTGGTTAAACATGGCGATACCTTTTTTCGCATCTGCAAGTGCTACGAGTTGAGGTGTTGTCACAACTATAACACCCGTTACCGGCACGGTTTGCACAATCGTAAGATGAATATCTCCTGTACCCGGGGGCATATCTATTATGAGGTAATCAAGTTCTCCCCAGTCTACATCAGTAACAAACTGCCTGATAGCACTGCTCACCATGGGACCTCTCCATACTACCGCCTGCTTTTCATCAACCAACAAACCTATACTCATCAATTTGATACCATATCTTTCAAGCGGAACGATTTTTCCTTTGCCGTCTACATCTTTCATTACCGGCCTCTCTCCTCTTACGCCAAACATAATGTGCACGCTGGGCCCGTAAATATCTGCGTCCATTAAACCAACTTTTGCACCACTTTCTGCGAGAGCTAGTGCGAAGTTAGAGGCGACAGTACTCTTACCTACGCCGCCTTTTCCGCTGACTACTGCGATAATATTTTTTACACCAGATAAAACATTTTGGTCTTTCCTGAGAGTGGTGGTATTGCTGGTAAAATTCACCGTTACATTTGCTTCTTTATTTACCAATAATTGAACTGCATTGATACATGCATTTTTTATCAAGTCTTTCATTGGGCATGCGGGCGTAGTAAGCACTACCGTAAATGAAACATTATCGCCTTTAATACTCACATCCTTCACCATGTTCAAGGTTACCAGGTCTTTACCCAAATCAGGTTCCTGCACATTTCCAAGCGCTGTCAAAATATCCTTTTCAGTCATCGTTCAATTTTTTGTTAAAAACAAATTTGCGTCTGCAAATTTAACCATTGATAGCCTTACTTTGTTTAAATTAACCTTCATACCCCGTTGGGTAAAAAGTCTTTTATAAAAAACTTTAAATACTTTTAAAAAAAATAAAATAAACCCTTTGAGGGTTGGGGTTATGAAAAAAATTTTACGACATTTTATATTCATCTCATTTTTCTCTCCTATAGCCGCCAAAGCGCAGTTTGAGACCTATAAAGATTCAGTAGTTCAGTTGTATGGTGTTGTAATGTCGGCCGACAGCCTTAAGGCATTGCCAGCTGTAAGCATCGTGATAAGTGGGCAGAATCGCGGAACAATTTCGAATGATCAGGGTGTATTTTCTATTGTTGTTTTGAAAGGCGATGAAGTTGAATTTACAAGTGTAGGGTATAAGCCAAAAAAAGTGGAGATCCCTAAAACGCTGGACGGAAACCAACAAAGTATGATACAGCTTATGGTGGAAGACACTGTGTACCTGCCGGCAACTATCATTAAAAAACTCCCATCTCGGGAAGAGTTTGAACGCGCTTTTGCAAGCATAGATGTGCCCGATGATCAGCAGGAAATTGCACGACAGAACCTTTCTGAAGCTAACCGCAGGGCGATAATGGCGACACTCCCGCGGGACGGACGTGAAGCAAATAATTATTTTCTGAAACAAACTGCCCAAAAATATTATTCAGCTGGTCAGCTTCCTCCGCAAAATATCTTTAACCCGATGGCCTGGGCGGAATTTATCAAGGCCTGGAAACGCGGAGACTTTAAGAAAAAATAAACCCGGCAAATCGTTCCTAATACTTCAGCTGTGTTACTTACCTCCCTGAAATTCAAAATGCCCCGTGGGGCACCTTGAACTCTAATCGAAAAACCACCGCTATATTTTTAATAAGTTGTATTTTATATTTCCGAATTGCTGATACAAAGATGGTGTTTCAATAATTGCCGCGCTACCGTGAAAAAACCCTTTTTTCTAAATGTTTTTCACCTTTTTGGATTTTATAAATTTCGCTGGTTTCAGTTTTAACGTGAATCACTGCGTGGAACTCACCAGGTTTCTCAAACAATACTGCTTAAATATTTAATACCTAACCGTGTTTCAACTGAACAAGCCAAGGTGATTACACTCTTTTTTGCTAGTAATCAAACGGATTATGCACAGGCCGCTTAAAAAATAAAAAATGATTGGTAGCTTGGCGCATCTTTTACTCTCAATAATACAATCATGAAAAGAAAAACAAAAATCTCGATCCCGGGTTTTGATTATGATGAGACCCGCAAAGAAAATCCATGGGTTAAAAATTTTCCGGTAAAAATTGAACTGAATCCTGATGATACAGTGGCAGGCTTCTCTCAGCCTATTACTATAAATGCTTTCAGGCATATGCAGGATAAATTTTTAAGAAGGCTTGAAAAGCTTTTTAAGAATTACAGGGGTTCCATAAAAAATGAAACCGTTGAAGTCACTTTTGGGAAAGAAGCGATACTCATGCTGCTTTCACAAGCAAATGCAGAAGGAATTACTTTTGCTTTTGGAATTAATGATATTCCTGATAGCCATGGAACAGTTAATGAGCGGCTCACTCTAATGGCGAGAGCCATAGGATCACGCTATTTAGATAAGGAGGATGATACACCGACCGATAATTTGGTACAGTCAAAAAAAACCAAAGCGTCAAAGGCTTCGGCTGCACCGCAGGTCTTAAGTGCGCCTCAAAGTTCTGATACTTCTAATGATGTAATCTTTGAGGTTGTACCACGCAAGACGTATAGCGACATAACGGGCGGATAACTATTTTTTCAACTAATAGTTTTGGATAAAATATTTTAAATGGCACCTGAGCGCTGTTTATATTATGTCTTATTGGTACTCGCTTTTGCCATCTCTTACGTTCGCTCTAAGAATGATAAAGCACTCGTGATTATCTATTGGTTATTTCTCTTCTCGATTTTAAGTGAAACAGTGAGTGACTATTTCCGGTATTCTGATGAAGCAAAACGCTACTGTTCTTATCATTTTTATATTCCAATTGAATATTCCCTGGTGACGCTTTACTTTTCGAGGCAGTTAAAAATTCCGTGGTTAAAAAAAGTTTTACCACTTACTATTCCTGTATTTGTTTTGTACAGCATCATTATATCTGTTTTTGTACAAGGCGTTGAAGAATTTCCATCATGGCAATATAATGTAGACGGGACCCTGATAATTATTTGGTGCGTGATTAGTTTATTTAACCTACCTCTAAACCCCGAAGTAACTATCTACAAAACATTTCAATTTTGGTTTTGTATTGCATTTATGCTTCTGTTTTCGGGACAGTTTTTTATGAATGGCTTTTTTAATCCATTAAAAGAGGTTAACCCGGACATCACCACTAAATTAATTTTCATCGTTTATTACATCCTCAACTATTTATTTTATACCTTGATAATTTTCGGGCTACTATGTTCAAGACAGACCAGGAAATATATTTCACAGTAATTGCGGGAGGTGCTGTAATGGTAATGCTGGTAAGTATTATCATAATAGCGGTGATCAAATACCAGAACCGAATTTACAAGCATAGAAAGGAGCAGGCACAGCTTCACGCAAAATTTTCACAAACCCTGCTGGAATCTCAGCTCGAAATACAGGAACAAACTTTCAGGCATATTTCAACGGAATTGCATGATAATTTAGGGCAGGTGGCAAGTCTGATAAAATTGAATTTATTTACCGTCGAGCTAAACGATGTCGAAAAGGCCCGCGATAAAATTGAGAATACAAAAGAACTTACCCGACAACTCCTCACAGATATTAAATCATTATCAGTAAGCCTTAGCAGCGATAGAATTGCGAAGACCGGATTATCGCAAGCATTAGCAACAGAAGTAGAACGGCTTAACAAAACAGGTCAGTTTACAGCAACTTATATAGAAATCGGGCATCTTCCTTTATTAGATAATGACAAAGCAACAATCTTATACCGCATGGTGCAAGAGGTGCTTAATAATATGGTAAAGCATAGCCGTGCGAAAAAAATTTCTGTTCTGCTCGATGCGTCTGACAAATTAATTACGCTTGCACTGACCGACGATGGGATCGGCTTTAGCATTTCAGAAAACATAAAGAGCGGAGGTGCCGGGCTGCTGAATCTTCAAAATCGGGCTAAATTGATCAATGCCAA
>JBDTVF010000305.1:0-4119 GCA_040007325.1 Ginsengibacter sp.
TAACACGTGATAAATTTTCGGGCTACAGTAAAAAGATCGGTGATAAAATTTTTGTAAGACAGCCTACAGAAAACCATCCCGAGTACATTTATGTAACCACCATCTATGCCAGCTGGAAAAGTGACGGAGACAAGGAATGGATGAAAAAAAATCTGATCTCTGCGCAACGGGCACTTGACTATACTATTAATGATCCTGCACGCTGGAGCAAAAGATTTCAATTACTAAAACGTGTTTACACAATAGATAGCTGGGACTTTGCAGTGGAAGATGAATACACGCCGGACATCGGCATTACCAACAGCATGATCATTGACCCCGTAAAATCTAAATTCGGTGTATTCTTTGGCGACAATACCGGTTATATCGCTGCCTGCTACCAGTTAGCGGAAATGCTTGAAAACAGTGGGGATTCAACTGCCGCCGCTAAATACCGAACGCGTGGCGATGAAGTAAAGGAGCGCTTAAATAAACTGGCGTGGAATGGAAATTTCTTCACCCATTTTATTGATGAAGATTCTACCGTGCATAGAAAGTTAGGAGTAGATGAAAAATCACAGATCGCACAATCAAACGCTTACTCTATCAACCGTAATATAAGTAGCGCGCAAACCAAAGCTATCATTGAGACTTATCTAAACTTAAAAAATAATTTACCTGTAGGATCACCGGGTGAATGGTATGCAATCTATCCTCCTTTTCAAAAAGGATTTGGCGAGCACAATGAAATATGGCAGTATATGAATGGAGGTGTTGGCGGGCACGTAGCCGGTGAATTGTCAAAAGGCGCTTATGAAAACGGCTATGAAAACTATGCCACTGATATTTTAAACCGGCTGTTTGAGTTAGGTAAAAAATATGGTAACAAAATCTGGTTTGCTTATACCGGTTCTATTCCACCGCCACCTGCACCCCCGGTGTATAAGCCTGTTGACTTATCAGCGTATGCAAACATGGATCTTTTCAATGAGCCAAATGAATCGTCCTTAGGCTGGATGAATACAAAGCGGCCGGGAGATGATCTTCATAATCTGCCTGTTGGCAAGCAAACCTTTGCCGGTATCAACTTCGACGTAATTGATCCTTCTCAAAATAATCGAAAAGCTGTGGTGGCGGTTTCAAATCAGAAAGGCTTTTCTTCATCAGTAGAGGTCCTGGTAAATGATTCTGCAAAGTGTATCTATCTATTGCACACTTCCTCCAAACCTGCATCGGAAAATGTAGTGGGCCTGGTAAAATTTTTATATGATGATGGAAGCATTGTCCCGCAATATATTGAGATGGGTAAGCATCTTGCTTACTGGTGGTTTTCTGAACTAAGTACAGATTACTCCGGTATAGCATGGTATGGAAAAAATGATGTGAGTGAAGGTGTGGGGATTAGCTGGTGCGCCATTAACAATCCGCAGCCTCAGAAAAAAATAAATAAGATCATTTTGCAGTCAGCCGCAGGAGATGGCATCTATGCAGTGCTTGGTATTACATTAGCTGATAAGCAACATTATGTTCCTGTGAAAGCAACTTCGTTCGGCGGTCCTGACGATTGGGCTGCTGCCACAGCTATGGCTGCAATGGTGGAAGGATTAGCAGGTGTAAAAAACACCAAAGGTACAGAAGCATTCATGCAGCCTATGATTGCTCCAAGATGGATAACAACAAAAGCGGATACCATTTTAACCACTATACGGTTTGCTGCATCACAAGGCTATGTTGCTTATAAGTATGTGCACTCTAAAATAAAAAAATCTATTACCATTACTGCTGCAACAGGTGGAGAAAAAATATCATTTCATGTATTATTGCCGCAGGGTGCAAAACTGAAATCTGTATCCGAAGACAATGAAAATATTGCATATAAACAATCAATTGTAGAGCAATCAACTTATGCAGACTTTAGCACAGGTAGCGTGGGAGCGAAAACGTTTGTGATACATTATCAATAGTTTTCTACGACATACCTTTTCATCTTTTCTTTTGTATAAATTGTTGCAGCTATTAATTCAAAATGATGAAGAAACTACCTATCTATTTTTTAATTACCTTTTTAATTTTATTCAATAGTATAAGTTATAGTCAAAAAACCTATTTATCAACCAGGGAGTCTTTGTCTTCAAGGCCTGTGCCGGCATGGTTTGGTAAAGCAAAGCTGGGCATCTTCATTCATTGGGGCTTATACTCTGTACCTGCCTGGGCTCCATCTTTTGATGCGCCAGATAAAGTAACAGACTGGCACGCATTTTATAAAAATAATCCTTATGCAGAGTGGTATTTAAATACATTGAAAATTAGTGGTTCGCCTACGCAGATCCGCCACGATAAAATATATGGAGCCGGTTATAATTATTACTCTTTTGCTGATTCTTTATTTGAGCAAACAAAAAAATGGAATGCTGATTCATGGGCTGATCTTTTCTATAAGATCGGGGCAAGATATGTAGTTTTTACCACCAAACACCATGATGGTTATGTGATGTATCCTTCCACCGTTCCAAACCCTTTTTTTGCAAAGGAATTAATTACCAGTAAACGAGATTTTGCAGGCGAAGTTGCGAGGGCAGTGAGAAAAAAAGGATTGAAATTTGGCGTTTATTATTCCGGCGGATTAGACTGGACGTTTTATAGAAGTCCCATCACAAATTTATGGCCTGATCTTTTTGAAAGCATGCCCAAATCGGTCGCTTACACTGCTTATGCTGATGCCCAGTACTACGAATTGATACATAGATATTCCCCTGATATTTTATGGAACGATGTTAACTATCCAGCGAACGGAGATGTGGCCGGGATCTTTGCAGAATGTTTTAATGCAAATCCGGATGCTGTGGTAAATGACAGGTGGAAACGATCTGATAAGCCAATGTATTATTCTACTCCCGAGTATGTAGTGTTGGATAGTATTACCGAAAATAAGTGGGAAACCTGCAGGGGCATAGGGCATTCCTTTGGCTACAACCAGGCAGAGACAAATGAACATCTTCTTACTTCAGATCAATTGATAAACATGCTTGTGGATATAGTAAGCAAGAATGGAAACTTATTAATTAATGTGGGTCCAAAAGCAGATGGGAGTATTCCTGAAAATCAATTGAAGCCTTTATTAGATTTAGGAAAATGGTTACAAATTAATGGTGAAGGCATTTACGACACTAAGCCCTGGATAAAGCCATATCTTATGCTGGAAGATAAAACAGAACTAAGGTTTACAAAAAAAGATGGTTCGCTCTATATATATTTTTTCGGCGTTCCCAAAAATAAAAAAGTAATCATTCCGGGGTGCAAAGTAACCGGCAAAGCCAAAGCGATTTTGGTTGGAGGAGATAAAACCATCGGAGTAACTCCTGTTACAAATGGAGTACAAATCACATTGCCGAAGAATCTTGCTTATGAAAAGACTTTCATGATCAAAATTTCTGAAGTAATAAATTAAAGCTCCCTGCATCTGAATGCAGAGCATGAAACTTTCCAGTATAGAACAGCACGGCTATCAGTCCAATTAATCTATTTTAGTTTTATAAACATTATCCATGAAATTTATATTAACCTTAAACAACGTGAAAATATTTACAAATATATCAGGCCGGGAGATGTTAGAAGTGATGCCGAATATAGCTGAGTGCAATAATATTTATGTATTGGTATTTGCCGTTGCAGTTATCGAAGGTAATTACATAAGTGAGCGCTGATGCAATGCATTACGGAATGGTAAACAGCAATGCTACTGCCAGCAAAAAGTATTTATGACATTTATAAATAAGATTAATATCATTCAAAAAAACCACTGTAAACTAAATGCAGCGATCCGCTGTCTATTTTGTAATTTATTGGCAAAGAATATTATTTTGAAATAAGTTTTTAAAAAATTAATCATGGCAAATAACAGGCGCGGATTTATATCAAACACTGCAAAAATTATTGCTGCATCCGCAATACAGGGATTTGTAAATCCTGTCCAAAAGCAAACCACTTCTAAAGAAATTGCAGCAGGTGATAAGATAGTGTTGGGACTTATAGGAGCAAGGGGGCAGGGAATGGCGGATTTAAGGCAGGCGCTGAAACAACCTGGAGTAGAATGCGCAGCTGTTTGTGATGTAGATGATGCAGTACTCACAGAAAGAACTG
>JBDTVF010000306.1:0-4096 GCA_040007325.1 Ginsengibacter sp.
TGAAAACTTATCCCTTACAGTAATGAGAAAATTAAATTGATCTTCATATTCCTGTTGTGTTTCTTTAAAATTTGGATTGGACTTAATGTGCGCCTCAGCTTCGACGCTATCTTTCGAGTCTTTTACAATCCGGATGAAATATGTTCCAGGTATTGCTTTTGGTCCCGGCACAGGTCCGTTCCATAAAATCATTCCATCAATTTTTGCGGCGGGAGCATAGTTCATATTCCATACAAATTGATTCATTCCTTTTGCTGCTTCCAGTTTTGCAGTATCGCCTGAAGGCTTTGTGCTAAATGAGCTGACGACTTTTTTATTTTTATCTAATACAAATATTTTCAGAAGCGCACTGTCCATAAAATCTTTGAGAAAATAATTTACCACAATGCCGTTTGGCGGGTTGATGCCTGCATTTTTTACATTCAAATTTTGAGAGCCGTCCATTCTCCATGCATCTTCTATGGGATAAATATAGAGGTCAGTTGCGCTAAAATTTTTGTTCATGTTTTGAACCACGCTTAAGTCATCAAGAATCCAGAAAGCCCGCCCCTGCGTAGCGACAACGAGATCATTATTTTTTGTGGCAAGATCCGTAATGGGAACAATTGGAAGATTTAATTGAAATGGTTTCCAATTATCGCCATAATCATAGCTTATATACATTCCATATTCTGTGCCGCAGTAAAGGAGCCCGGGCACTTTTTTATCAGCCCGCAGGCAACGGGTGAAATGCGTTGCTGCTATGCCGTTAGTGATCTTCTTCCAGTTTTTGCCGTAGTCATTTGTAGCAAAAATATAAGGTGTATAGTCATCGAGTTTATATTTTGTTCCCACAAAATATGCGGTGCCTTTTCTAAAAGGATCTGCCTCTACGCAATTCCACATCATCCATTTATCAGCAGCAGGAGGCGTTACATTATCCCAATGTGCGCCGCCATCTTTGCTCACATTTATGAGGCCATCGTCACTGCCAGTCCATAACAGGTTTTCTTCAAGCGGCGATTCCATTGCAGTAAAAATGGTACAATACACTTCAACGCCTGTATTGTCTTGTGTTATGGGGCCGCCGCTTGATTTTTGCCTGCTTTTATCATTGGTAGTAAGATCTCCACTCAGCGCCTTCCACGTTGCACCCTCGTTTTCTGTTGCAAAAAGCACATTACCACCTGCGTATAATTTCTTTGGATTATGAGGTGAAAAAAATATCGGGAAGTTCCACTGGAACCGGTACTTGGATATATCTGCGCCATTGCCTAAATCATAAACGGGCCATACACTTACTGCACGGTTCTCACCTGTTTTATGATTAAAGCGTGAGATAAAGCCACCGTAGTTGCCCCCGTAAACAATGTCAGGGTTAGCAGGATCGGCAACTACATAACCACTTTCAAATCCTGCGGTCGGAGTCCAGCTTGATTGATCTATTTGGTTACCCTCCGTCCTTGATAAGATGCGGACGGTACTATTGTCCTGTTGTGCTGCGAGCAACCTGTATGGAAAATTATTATCTGTTGAAACCCTGTAGAATTGGGCAGTCGGCTGATTTTCGTAAGTGCTCCAGTTAGCGCCGGCATCAAAACTTATCTGAGCGCCTCCATCATCAGCAACAATCATTCTTTCCCTGTTTTCAGGGTCGATCCACAGATCATGATGATCACCATGCGGCGTATTTATTTCCTTAAAAGTTTTTCCGCCATCCGTACTGCGATACATATTCACGTTAAGCGCATAAATGCCGTCTGCATTTTTTGGATCACAATAAATTTTACTGAAATACCATGCACGCTGACGAATATTAGCATCAGTACTTATTACAGTCCATGTTTCGCCTCCATCGTCGCTTCTTAGCAAACCTCCTTTTTCTGATTCAACCAATGCAAAAACTCTTTCCGGATTTGCTGGAGACACCGCTATTCCTATATTTCCAATAGTTGTCTTTCCTGGAAACCCTTTTTTATCATTTAACTTTTTCCAGGTTTCTCCGCCATCTGTGCTTTTCCAAAGAGCACTTCCTTTGCCGCCGCTCTCAAGGCTATAAGGTGTTCTCAAAACTGTCCATGTAGACGCATAAAAAACTGAAGGATTGCCTGGCTCCATCACCAGGTCAGCGCCGCCACTTTGATCATCGCTAAAAAGCGTACGTTTCCAGTTTTTTCCTCCGTCCATTGTTTTATAAATGCCCCTGTCTGCAGATGGCCCGAAAAGATGCCCAAGTGCCGCCACCCAAACTATATCAGGATTATTTGGGCTAATAACGATTCGCATGATATGTCTCGAATTATCGAGCCCTATGTGCTTCCAGTTACGGCCTCCGTCATCACTTCGCCACATGCCATGGCCTTCGCTAACGTTGCCGCGCAATGTTGTTTCGCCTTCACCCGCGTAAATGATTGAAGAATTAGAGGGAGCCACCGCAACGCTACCTATTGATCCGCTGAAAAATTTATCTGACATATTTTTCCAGTTGCTGCCACCGTCCTGTGTTTTCCATACACCACCGCCCGTACTAGCGAAATAAAATGTGTTCTTATCTTTATAATCTCCTGCCACGCCGCCGCTTCTACCACCGCGAAACGGCCCAACCAGCCTGTATTTTGTCGTCGTTAACAATAAACTATCATCTGTTGCAGCAGATGTTACCGGTTGCCTTTTCTTTTGTCCGAAAGAAGCACTTATAAATAATAAGAAAGTAAATGCTGATAAAAATGTTTTCATGTATGCGCTTATGTATTTGCATACGAATGTACAGAAATGACGAGTATTCGCTTGACCCCTTTTACAATAAATAGTACTAATGGAGTTAAAGAAGGATTTATTTTAATTGGAAGGCTGATACAACTTATCGTCCACCGGGCTATTAATTTCTATTTTGTCGAAAGTCATTGTACCGGCGCCCATGCCTTCACCTTCGGTGGTAATAGTTTGAGGAAATTTAACCCCATCCACGTCGATATAGTCCTTAAAGTCAGTGATGACTTCTTTCGGCTGACCACCACCGTTACGTCCACCTTCACTCATTTGTTTGGTGCGAACGAGCAGGTTTGTTTTGGAATCAATAAAATAATCAACCTGCTTGCCTTCTGCCGAAGTGAGCTGAATGTCGTACGCATCGTTACCATTTATATTTTCCTTTCCTTTTAAAGTTGCGGTATAGCCTTTGGCCTTATAGTTCACAAGCGGGCCGGAAACATCTAACTGCCTTTGCATAGACTTTAACACAGGAGCAGGCATTTCATTGGGCTTATCAGAGCGCATAGGAATATAAGACCAGCCTTTTTCAGGCGTTACAATTGTGTACCCTGAATTTCCGCCAAATTCAAAATCTGTTCTAAAGAGTTTGCCGTCTACCTTTGTCACTTTTACTTCAACTTCGCTCCCCATCATTTGCCTCGTACCTTCGAAGTATACTGACTTTACGGAGTTAAGTTTATCAATACCTCCACGGGCAGTAATGTATTGGTTTATGATGTCATCTACTGATTGTGCGGTAGTAAATTGAAAGAACACAAGTGCAAGAATGAATAAAACGAACAGGACAATATTTTTCACTTTATTAAATTTTATTACTGCAAAATAAAGCAATATTCAACGGTAATTTTTTGTATTTACTGCAGATATAATAAATTTATTATTGTGTAAATAAACTAAAAAGCGATTATAATAAAACGAGGCTAATGAATTTTAATTTAAAAGGAAATATAGTTGACATCATTGGACGGAAAATTTTCCCCGGGTGTGTTTCTGTTGAAAATGGTTTGATAACGGAGATTCGCAATGAAAGCCAAGGTGAAGCTGTGACAAATTACATATTCCCCGGATTTATAGATGCGCATGTGCATATTGAAAGTTCTATGCTGGTGCCGTCGGAATTTGCGAAGCTTGCAGTGGTACACGGAACGGTGGCAACGATAAGTGATCCTCACGAAATTGCCAATGTCTGTGGTGCCAGAGGTGTTGAATTTATGATCGATAATGGAAAGCAGGTTCCATTCAAATTTCATTTTGGAGCACCAAGTTGCGTACCGGCAACAACATTTGAAACTGCAGGCGCTGCGCTCGATTCCAATGAAGTTGAAAAGTTATTGAAGAAGGACGA
>JBDTVF010000307.1:0-4081 GCA_040007325.1 Ginsengibacter sp.
AAAAAAGGATTGTTTCTATTACAGACATAAAAAGATTAACCAGGTAATCATTTCTTTTAATGTGTGAAAGCTCGTGAAGAATAATTGCTTCCAACTGATGCGGAGTAAGACTGTTGATTGAAGCAACAGGAATAAGAATAACTGGTTTAAAAAAACCAACAGTCGCCGGTACATCAATTTTTTTGGAAATCCAAACGCTGATCTTTTTTGTGATGTTCAATTCGCGCACTACCTTATCTGTAAATGTTTCAAGATGGTATGTTGCAGGTATGAGTCGCGTTTTAGCTATCATATATACATACCTGTAAGACGAAAAAAGTTTTAGCATTAAAACCGCCAGCAGGAGCATGTATGCAACTGAAAGATAAGGTATCGAATTACCTGCAAGAGAAATAAAGTTGCTAATCGTAAAGGGTTGAATACTGGAATTAATAGCAACATTAGTCACTTCGCCAGTTAACCCCGCCATCACATTTGTTTCAGTATAAAATCCCGATAGAAATGTTATCAAAAACCAAATGAATGAAATGAAAAGAAGCAATGTGCTGAATCTATTTTTAAAAATAGATGAGAGGTTTTTATAGGAAATATTTATTGTTTCATAAATCAGCCAAATGATAAACCCCTGCCATAAACTGTTTAAGATCGCACTTCCCAAGGCGTGCAGAAACACAGAATCTTGTAAGGTTGCGAGATTCATATGTCAGCTTTTTTTTAAGTCATCAAGATATTTTTGAATTTCATCCAGTTCGTCTTTTGATGCCTTCTGATTGCCTAATGCCTGGAGCACAAGCTGGGTTGACGAACCGGAAAAAAGACCATTGATCATGCGGTCGAGAAATTGTTTTTGAGTTTTTTGTTTACTGACGGCAGCACGATATACATGTGTTTTATTGCTATCATCGCGAGTCACCAGTTTTTTTTCAAACATTATCTGCATAAGTTTAAGGGTAGTGGTATAACCTGAAACTTTTGTTTTGGAAAGTTCTTCATGAACATCTCTCACAGTGGAGGAATCACGACCCCAGAGTATTGTCAATATCTCTAATTCACTCTCCGTCGGTTTAATATTTTTACGTGTCATCATATGTTACGACTTTATTCGTAGGCAATATACGATTAAGTTCGTAACACCAATTAAAATTTTTACAAAAGGTTATTTAAAATTGATTGACGGAAATTTAATATCTTAAACCTTTTAATCATTTAAGAAACCTGGATCTAAAAGTGTTCCAATGCAGCAAGAAGAAATCAAGTTTAGTATAGCGGTATATGATTCTATCGATGAATTAAACCAGGCCGACTCTTTTTTACTTAGCGAGGCAAGATCTGTCACTCAATTTGCTTATGCTCCCTATTCAAATTTCCAGGTGGGTGCGGTCGCAAGACTTACGAATGGTGAAACAGTTACTGGCACCAACCAGGAAAATGCTTCTTACCCTGCAGGCATCTGCGCCGAAAGGGTTTTACTTTCTTCAGCTGCCTCACAATTCCCTGGGATAGGAATCGAAACTATTGCGATAGCTTACAATAATTTAAAAGGCAGTAGTAACCGGCCCGTCAGTCCTTGTGGAATCTGCCGACAGTCATTTGCAGAATTTCAACAAAGAACAAAAAGTCCCATAAGAATAATTTTGAGTGGTATGGAAGGCAAAGTGCAGATTATTGATAATGCCGCGCATTTACTTCCACTAGTATTTGGTGCAGATGATTTGAAATAGTGCTAATCCAAAACCGAAAGACTCTTCCCAATTATTTCAACGCTTTCTATGATTTGTTCCCTGGTAATAAGCAATGGTGGAGAAAATCTTATTTTATCGCCGTGAGTGGGCTTTGCGAGCAAGCCATTTTCCATTAATTTATTGCACAATTTCCACGCAGCTTCATCGTCAGCATGTTCAATTGTTATAGCATTTAGCAACCCTCTACCTCGAACTTCTTTTATATATGGCGAACTTAGATCACGAAGTTCATTCCTTAGAAGCGCTCCCATTTTTTCAGCATTACCTGCCATATCCTCTTCTCGTAATACTTCCAGCGCTACAGTGGCAACTTTACACGCCAAAGGGTTGCCGCCGTAAGTGCTTCCATGCTCGCCTGGTTTAATGGTAAGCATTATTTCATCGTCCGCCAATATTGCGCTAACCGGCAATGCGCCGCCACTTAAGGCTTTTCCTAATATCAGAATATCGGCACGAACGTTTTCATGATCGCAACAAAGCATTTTACCGGTACGGCATAATCCTGTTTGAATTTCATCAGCAATAAATAAAACATTAGCGTCTTTACAATATTCTTTTGCTTTGGATAGATAATTTTCATCCGGCACAATTACACCAGCTTCACCTTGAATCGGCTCAACTAAAAAACCCGCGACATTTTTGTCGCCAAGCGCTTCGGCTAATGCTGGAAGATCGTTATAGGGAATCACTTCGAACCCCGGCAGGTATGGACCAAACTCATTTTTAGCAACCGGATCGGTGCTGAATGAAATGATACCTAAAGTGCGTCCGTGGAAGTTATTGCTGCACACAATTATTTTAGCCTGGTTAGGTGGAATTTTCTTCACCGCATACCCCCAATGTCTGCAAAGCTTTAATGCAGTTTCTACAGCCTCAGCGCCCGTATTCATTGGCAATACTTTATCGTACCCAAAATAACTGGTGATGTATTTAGTAAATTTTGCAAGCGCCTCACTATAAAAAGCCCTGCTGGTAAGTGTAAGCGACTGCGCCTGTTCCATTAATGCAGCGATGATTTTTGGATGGCAGTGTCCCTGGTTTACGGCAGAATAGGCGCTCAAAAAATCATAGTACTTCTTCCCCTCCACGTCCCACACGAAAACGCCCTGACCTTTTGAAAGTACCACCGGGAGCGGATGATAATTGTGAGCTCCGAATTTATTTTCAAGATCAATAAAGTAACTGGCTTGCGAACTAACCGATTGAGTTGGCATAAAAAAAAGATTATAAAATTAATGAATGTTGAACAGCGGATGGGCGATATGGTTAAACCTTGTGATCGAGGAAATCAAGGTTCTGCTGCAGGAATGCCATTATGGTAATTTTCTTTTTCAACATGGCAAAGATATATTTTTTTCTTACCGCTCATATATTATTTGATTGCAACGCGGCAAAAAGTTATTTAAGTTTATTTCATGAGGTTTAGATTTTCATGAAACGTTGAGTAAAATCGTAAGTAATGAAAAATTTTTTCAACTATTCTTTCTTCCTGGTACTGCTAATGTCTTGTGGTTTTAGCGATAATTTTACGAGAGATATTAACCTCTACGAATCGACCAGCAACTACCTACCAAGGAATTTTAAAAAGATTCTTATTTGCGGCACAGGAGATGCAGCTACGAGATTATTTGTTGAAAAATTATCAGACAAGTTAAATGCCCGATTTACCAGCAAATCGATCGAAGGCGGTTATTTATATTTAGGAGATGAAGGGTGGGCCGCCGACAGCGCTTTATTCCAGTTTCGCAAAGAAGGGACATACGATGGGTACTTGTTCTTCTTTCAAAAGGATTTGCAAACATCAGCGAGCGACCAGTTGCTCAATTCTAAAAAAGGCAAACGAAACTTTGATGAATTTCTTGGAATTAAATTATTTGATGCTGTCAAAAATAACAAGCAGATCTGGGAGGCTAACCTGAAAGTAAATTCAAATCTCACTGATGAAAAATTCTATTCCGATGTATCAGCCATAATTATTAAAAGATTTTCTGAGAATAAGATCTTGAAGTAGGGTAGAAGTGAAAATCCAAATTTACTTTTAGAAAATATTTTCTAATTTTTTTAAAAAAAGCAAAATTACTACATCAAAGTGTTTGCATAATTTTGTAAAAATAATTCACAGGTGCAATGTATGCTGGCTCAGCTTGCTTTTCGAAGATTCCAAAAACCGAACTCCCGCTTCCACTCATAGATGCGTAAACCGCTCCGTCATTATATAATGCATCTTTTATCGCCTTTATCTCAGGGTATTTAATGAAGATTGGCTTTTCAAAATCATTAATGAGTTCCCGCTTCCAGGTAGAGATTGGCTGGTGTATAATTTCTTTAATACTTTTCGA
>JBDTVF010000308.1:0-4068 GCA_040007325.1 Ginsengibacter sp.
GCTACGCATAAAAACCAGTAACCTAATAATATAACTCCTGCCGCTACAAAAGCACCACGTATTTTGAAAAAGTAAATAATTATTGAAGCAAAAAAATAGGCAAGTGCAATTCTTTGCAACACGCCTAATATCCTTACGCCGGCAGGTTGGCCATTAGCATCAATGTAGCTCCATTGTTTAAATACAATATGGTCATTGTCCCATCTTAAAAACGGCATCCAGTTGAGAAAAAGTCCAATCAGGAAAATCAATATGGTGCGCTTGATGATCTTTTGCCAAAACACGTTTGTGCCTGCAACTTCCAGCCGGGGCATTACAAATGCAAGTGCGTTACCAACCGCAAAAAGAAAGAATGGAAAAACAAGATCAGTAGGAGTAACGCCATGCCAGGGCGAATGGTCGAGCGGTGCGTAAATGTGTTCCCAACTGCCCGGGTTATTTACCATTATCATAAGGCAAACGGTCGCGCCGCGAAATACATCAAGCGAATAAAATCGTTCCTTCATTGATCTGGATTATCAAAAGCGAATGTACATAAATGTTGTTCTAACTTAATTGGCCACCAAATGTTATTTCAATCTATAAAGTGAAAGGCTCATGCAATCGCTGCGAATGCTCATTGACGACTCTGAAGATTAAAGATAATCGATATGATCTACCTTTATATAGATTAAAACTATAACGTTGACCATTCAACACCTGCAATATATACTGGCCGTGGATACCAATCGCCACTTTGCGAAAGCGGCAGAAAAATGCTTTGTGACGCAGCCGACTCTTAGTATGATGATAAGGAAGCTCGAGGACGAATTAGGAGTTAAGATATTCGACAGGAGCAAGCAACCTGTAGTACCTACTGAAGCTGGTGAAAAGGTTATTGCACAGGCGAAGATGATTTTGCAGGAAGTTAACAGGATGGAGGTAATCATCTCAGAACTTAAAGGAGAAATAAAGGGTGAATTGAAATTGGGAATTATCCCAACAGTGGCGCCCTATCTTTTACCCTTATTCCTTAACTCTTTTTTAAAGAAATACCCCCGGCTTAAAATAAAGATTACCGAACTCACTACGCGTCAAATTATTGAAAGGCTCAGAAGCCATCATCTTGATGCAGGGATACTTGCCACGCCACTTAACAATGATTCTCTAAGTGAACAACCGCTGTATTACGAGCAATTTGTTGTTTATGCCTCAGGTGATGAAAAGCTCATGAAAAAGAAATTTTTGATGCCCGGTGATATTGATCCTAATCATCTATGGCTGCTCGAAGAAGGCCACTGCCTTCGCTCACAGGTTTTAAATCTTTGCGAGCTGAGAAAAAAAGAATTGGAAAATAGTAATCTTGAATATGAAGCGGGCAGCATTGAAACACTTAAAAAAATAGTTGACTTCAATAATGGAGTGACCATTTTACCTGAGCTGGCTTTAAAGGACCTATCAGCGACAGATTTAAAAAATGTGAAGCACTTCAAGCCTCCCGTGCCAGCAAGAGAAATAAGCATTGTAACCTATCGCCATTTCGTAAAGCAACGAATAGTTGATGTGTTGAGGGAAGAAATAAGTAACTCCATTCCACCAGAAATGCTTACACAAAAAAGAAAGACTGTAACGCTAATTGATGAACTGAAATAAATATTTTTTATCGATCATCAATGATTCCGCTTTAGCGTAATTGGTTTCTTTCGCTGCTTCTGCCCATCATCACCTCTAATAACTATTTCTAATTCTGGATAAGTTTTTGTGAATCATTATTGCTGACATACACCCTTTCATTAACAATAGATCGATTGTTTAAAAAATCAATAAACTAATATTTATTCATCACTATAACTAATACTATGACTAAAAGCACATCTAAAAAGAACACGGAGACCGATAAGAAGTTGGAGAATCTTGCACCGGACATAGAAGACGGAACAGATCAATTCTTAACCACTGACCAGGGACTTAAAATAAATGATAATCAAAACTCATTAAAAGCGGGTGAAAGAGGCGGAACTCTTCTGGAAGATTTTATTCTTCGGGAAAAAATTACTCACTTCGATCATGAGCGGATTCCCGAACGCATCGTGCATGCACGTGGATCAGCAGCACACGGTTATTTCCAGGTGTATGAATCAATGGCGAAATACACGAAGGCAGGCTTTCTACAGGATCCTTCAGTAAAAACGCCAGTCTTTACAAGATTCTCTACGGTTGCGGGTTTCAGGGGTTCGCCTGACCTTGCACGTGATGTACGCGGCTTCTCCGTAAAGTTTTATACAGAAGAGGGTAATTATGATTTGGTTGGTAATAATATGCCTGTATTTTTTATACAGGATGCGATAAAATTTCCTGATCTTATACATGCTGTAAAGCCGGAACCGCACAATGAAATTCCGCAGGCGCAATCTGCACATGATACGTTCTGGGATTTTATTTCGCTGATGCCCGAATCCATGCATACGATCATGTGGGCCATGAGTGACAGGGCGATACCAAGAAGCTTACGCATGATGGAAGGTTTTGGTATTCATACTTTTCGTTTCATAAATGCACAAGGTAAAGGCTGCTTTGTAAAATTTCATTGGAAACCATTGCTGGGTGTACACTCTGTAAGTTGGGATGAAGCTTTGAAAATAAATGGTAAAGACCCGGATTTTCACCGCCGCGATCTGTATGACGCTATAGAAAATGGTGCCTATCCTGAATGGGAATTTGGTGTGCAAATAGTGCCCGAAAAAGATGAACATAAATTTCCTTTTGACCTGCTTGATCCCACTAAACTTATTCCCGAAGAAGAAGTTCCGGTAATGCGCATTGGTAAAATGACGCTCAATAGAAACCCTGATAATTTCTTTGCAGAAACTGAGCAGGTTGCCTTTCATCCGGGACATCTTGTACCGGGTATAGACTTTACAAATGATCCACTATTGCAGGGCCGTTTGTTCTCTTATACGGATACACAACTATCAAGATTAGGCAGCCCTAACTTTCATGAAATCCCAATTAACCGTTCCATAAATACGGTTCACAATAATCAACGTGATGGACACATGCGCCAGCAAATCAACAAAGGCAAAATTGCTTACCAGCCCAATTCGCTGGGTGGTGGTTTCCCGGCACAGGCAAAAATGTCAGAAGGTGGATTTACTTCTTATGCAGAAAGAATTGATGCAAAAAAAGTGAGGGCAAGAAGCAAAAGTTTCCATGATCATTTTAGCCAGGCAAGATTATTTTATGTGAGTCAGAGTGTGCCTGAACAAAATCATATCGTAAATGCATTGAGCTTCGAGCTGGGCCATTGTGATACTGAAGCAGTGAGGATGCGTGTAGTCGGATTGCTTACACAAATTGATGGCGACCTTGCTGCAAGAGTTGCAGATAATCTCGGATTGAAGGTTCCGGCAAAACCGGAGCAACCGATCAATCAGAGTTATGGTGCTGAAACAAAACCAAAAGATGTTCAACCGTTTTTTGTGCAACAAAATGTAGAAACATCACCGGCTCTAAGTATGGCAAACACAATAAAGGATTCTATCCAAACAAGGATGATAGCAATTCTTGCTACCACAGGCGCAGATGATTCATTGATGAAAATGAAATCAGCGCTTGAAGCGAAAGGCGCCATGACGAAAATTGTATCTATGAAATTGGGAACGTTTAAAGGCGCTGATGGCAAAGAAATAAAAGCCGACCAGGCATTCCTTAGCACCTCTTCTGTTTTGTTTGATGCAGTATTTGTCCCCGGGGGATCAGATAGTGTAAATGCTTTAATAAGCAAGCCTGAAGCGATACTATTTATTAATGAAGCTTACAGACATTGCAAGGCCATTGCAGCGACAGCAGAGGGTGCGAACCTTTTGAATGCAACCGATGCGGGAGTAAAAATAAATGCAGAAGATGGAGGCGATGCATCTCTTGGAAAGCTTGGTATCATAACCAACAAGAGTTATGATTCTAAAACGGCCAATGCATTTATCAACGCAATTGCGCAGCATCGTTTCTGGGAAAGAGAAGAGATGAGTAAGACACCAGCGTAGAAATTGAGCATTAAAACTCCCCTAAATTTGTCTCTTAAATATATTA
>JBDTVF010000309.1:0-4062 GCA_040007325.1 Ginsengibacter sp.
ACTATCGACAATAAGCCAATTAGGGCAAGTGCAGATGATGCCAGGTTCTTCATTAAGTGGATTGATAACATCCTGGAAAATATTAAGTCGGGTGGTAAGTGGAACAGGTATTTTCCTAATGATTTGGCAACGGTGACAGAGCGGTATACTAAAGCAAGAAATGTTTATGAAAAAATATTAAGAGAGTGTAACGAAAAGTAAATGCAACAATGAAAAAACATTTCAGTCAGGTCACACCAATTCTTTTAATAACTGTTTTATTGTTTACGGGCAATAGTTACGTGTTTGGTAAAACAAAAAACCCGATTCTTATTTTAAGTGCTGATAAAAGTTATGCTCCCTACACCGGTGAGATATTAAAGACGGAAGGCTTTAACGAATTTCAAATACAATCTTTCAGCGATGCCGAAGTAACATTGAAGTGGTTAAAAAAGTTTGATGTAATTATTTTAACTGAAATGAATTTGACCGATAAGCAGACTGGCATGTTAACGAATTATGTGCAGGGCGGCGGAAACCTGGTTGCATTTAAACCTGATAAAAAGCTAAACAACATACTTGGAATAGAAGATGCCGGAGGCACAACTGATGCGGCTTATATTTTAATAAAAACAAATACGGCCATTGGTAATGGAATCACTTCGCAGACCTTACAATTACATGTAAACGCAGATAAGTATCTGCTGAAAGATGGTGAAATAATAGCTTCATTATATACAGATGCTTTTACCCCAACAGAATATCCTGCAGTGGTTACACACGATTATGGCAAGGGCCATACGATGTCTTTCTTATACAATTTGCCCCAAAATATTGCATACACACGGCAAGGCAATTATCGTGAAGCAGGTAAAGAAATGGATGGCATAACCGGCATACGTGCTATGGATCTGTTTACCAATGGATGGGTAGACACATCTAAGAACACGCTTAACCAGGCAGATGAACAAATGAGGTTGTTGTCGCATGGAATTGAAAAAATGAATGAGTACAGCAAGCCATTGCCGCGTTTCTGGTATTTCCCCGATACAGTGAAATGCCTTATTACGCTTAATAACGATGGCGAAGACACGAAAGAAGTTGAATTTGAAAAGCAGTTTGAAGATGTAGATGCGAAGGGAGCCAAAATGACCTTATATGTGAAAGAGGTTGATTTCATTTCAAAAGAATGGATTCATAAGTGGATGGATAAAGGTTTTGAAATGTCAGGCCATCCTGATGATACCAAACAGGCAACGAATCCTGACTGGCAAACTATGGATAGTGTGTTCAAAAATTTGAATCACAAACTCAAGGCAACATACGATATCGGACCTATGCGGACGGTTACCAATCATTGGTTTGTTTGGGATGGAAAGAACAAAAATGGTGAAACAGATTTTTCAGCGCAGGCGCAGATAGAAGAGCAAAACGGAATACTGCAGGATTGTAATTATGCACATTACGACAATGGATCCAACCAGGGACATTTCTTAGGATCTTTCGGCACCAACCACGGAAACTATACCGGTAGCGGACTTACTATGAAGTTTGCAAATTTGCAAGGAAATGTAATTAATGTTTACCAGCACTTCAATAATGTATACGATCAGCAATACATGGAGCACGACGATAAAGAGGGCTTTTACAATTGCTTCAAAGGCCTTGTGGACAGGAGTCTTGACAACGAGGTCTATTCATTTGTAAGTGTAAAAGCGCACAACGCGGAATATTACTTTTCTGAAATACCCTTGATGAAAATGTTAGACTATGCTAATAGTAAAAATATTCCTGTTTGGACTGAGGAGAAATTACTTGACTTTTTTCTTGCAAAAGACGAAGCTGTATTCAGCGATATTATATGGAAACATAATACGCTTTCCTTTAAAATAAAATCTTCTTTAACGCATACTAGCGGGATCACTTACATGATTCCATTTATTTACAATGGCAAAAAAATAAGTAGTATAAAAAGCAATGGAGTAATGCAAGCTTTCTCAACTGCGTCAGTAAAAGGCACTACGTATGCATGGGTTACCTTCAGGCCCGGAACTGATTATGATATAATAGCCGATTATTCTGTAAATTAAATACGGAATAAATTAACATCCTGGTTCTTAATAACATTAAACACGACAAACGATTTACCATGATTTTAATTAATAAATACAAAATTATTTTTGTGATTTGTGCCTGCGTTTTCTATGCAAATATTTTTGCGCAAAATGATAAGGCAACGATATTTTGCGGGCATCAGGTACAATTGGATGACCAGCAAAAATTGCTTCCATGGAAAGATGGTGCATTAAATGCTTATGATCATTTTCTTGGCCTGCGATGGAATTTTGTAGAGACTAAAACACCTATGAGCCCGGGCCCTTCTCCAAGGTCATCTTATCCACAATACTATTTTTATTGTGCCTTTATTGATTCAGCCAATGTGCTGTTACCTGATATGTGGATGAATGATGTGGGTGAAAAAATCCCGAACTGGTTTGAATCTGCTTTATCGTTCTATGCATATACCGGCGACATGAAACCTTTGTCGATTACAAAGGGAATGATAGATTATGTGTTGGAACATGGCATAACTCCTTCAACATATAGCTGGCCCAATTTTCCTCAGTCTGCATCTGATGCCGGCGCTACAGAGTTTCGCGGTTTCACTACGGCAAAAAGATTTTCAACTGACGATGTGCAGGTAGACCATGCAGGAGATATCGGTGCAACTTTTTATAGAATGTATCTTTTCTATGGCGACACTGAGTATAAAAGCGCTGCAATTAATGTTGCTAATGTGCTGTCAAAAAAAATCGGTAAAGGCAATGCGAGTCAATCTCCGTGGCCCTACGTTTTAAATATGCGCACAGGCAAAGTTGTTTCCGACTACGGCACTAATTGGTTTGGTTGCCTGCGACTTTTAAAAATGCTTGCCGAAGATAATGTAGGTGATGTAAAGGCGTACAAAACTACCTATGAAAGGGCGAGGGAATGGCTATTGCAATATCCTGTAAAAAACGGCCTTTGGGTAGATGGGCATACAGATAATCTTACGCACGGCACCACGAATCTCAGTAATATGAGCGCCAGTAATGCAGGTTTATTTATTGCCGATTTTAAAGACTTTGATCCCGCATGGAAAACAACACTTCCTCAATTGATAAAATGGACGGAAGATAATTTTGTTTATAAATCAGCGCCGGGTGAGCCACATACCATGTGGGGAGCTAACATTGTAAGCGAGCAAAATGACTTCATGCCTAAGATGGATTATCAGACTGCAAGGTATGCGGCGCAATGTGCCACGTGGTATGTTGAATCCGGAGACGAAGCCTATAAAGAAAAGGCATTTCGTTCTTTGAATTGGGTCACCTATTGTAACGATTCAACAGGCAAAGCTTTTGAAAGCCCTGTTAGTAAAGACGTACACTCGTGGTGGTCCGATTGCTATGGCGAAGGACCGCGAATGTTTTATCATGCTCTTGCTGCAATACCCGCATGGGCGCCCGCCGGAGAAAATCATATTCTCTATTCAAAAAATGTATTGAAAGATGTTTTGTATGCTGATAAAAAAGTATCCTATACTGCTACGCAAAAAACAGGTACGGAATTTCTGCGCTTGTCCTTCAAACCAGCATTAATAATGCTTAATGGAAAAAAGCTCTCCGCTAATGCAACTAATAACAACGAAGGTTACACTGTGAAAGATTTGGGGAATGGTGATCATGCTTTGCAAATAAAAAGAATGAATGCAGGCAGCGTGATTATTTCTGGTATAAAGTAGTAAACCCTTGCACTAAAATCTTAGCGAAGTATTCGCTCCCGCAAACATATTGAAATGGATAAGGAGCCTGGGAACTTTGTATATTCGGAAATACAAACGTTGTACTTCACGCAAAGTGATGCAACTAACTACGTTAATCATACCTTCAAAAATGATTGCACAAAAAAAATTAGCGATGCGAAAAAATTTTTCTTTTACGCTTATTATATTTTCACTCTCATTATCTCTAACTAAACTCTCAGCCCAAAATAATATTCCTGTTAATCCTTTAACTGAAATAAAAGTAACCGGCGGTATGA
>JBDTVF010000310.1:0-4049 GCA_040007325.1 Ginsengibacter sp.
TGGCACTTCGTAGATCTTTTATGGATATATTTACTAGTATTTCTTGTTTTAATAAAATAATTGGCGGAGGCATATTGACGGATGGAAATAGCAACGAATTAAACAATGTGACAATAGAACAATTAATATATTTTTGCAAAAACCTTTTAAAAAGTAATAATGGAAACAGCCCTGGCACAACCTAAGACTAAATTGTGGAGCGGTGGTAGAAGCCCTTTCAATGTCAGTTACGGAAAGCTGATGATGTGGTATTTTTTAATGAGTGACTCATTTACTTTCGGTGCTTTCCTGATTTCTTACGGAACCATCCGTTTCAGTGTAAATGCATGGGCTGACCCGAATCATGTGTTCAATGCATTTCCTTTTACAGGGCATACTAATTTGCCACTTGCTTTTGTAAGCTTAATGACCTTCATCCTGATCATGAGTTCTGTCACAATGGTATTGGCCGTACATGACGGACACAACATGAATCGTAAAGGTGTAGAAAAATGGCTCTTTTTTACCATTCTTGGGGGTTTGGCATTTTTGGGTTGCCAGGCCTGGGAGTGGACACACCTTATCACCGGTCGCCACGAAGTATTGGTAGATGGCGTTTTGCAACAATGGGGTACAACTGTAAGTCATAATCCATGGGGACCACATGTTGAATACAATGGCCAGGCAGTTGCTACACCGGGACCTATTGCTTTTGGCGGATATTTCTTTGGTATTACCGGCTTTCACGGTTTTCACGTTTTCTCAGGCGTGGTTATAAATGCGATAATGCTTGTGAAGACGCGTCTGGGGCACTTTGAGCAAAGAGGACACTATGAAATGATTGAAAAGGCAGGTTTATATTGGCACTTTGTTGATCTTGTTTGGGTATTTGTATTCCTTTGTTTTTATCTTATATAAAAAATGAATTGCTGAATAAACTGATGAATCATTAAAATTTATAAAGAAGTTATATGTCTTACGAAACTACTACTCACATTGTACCGGATGCACACGATCGCGACCAGGTTAAAAGGATATGGAAAACATTTTGGATACTATTAATACTGACCGTCGCCGAACTAAGTCTTGGTCTTAGTATATATACTATCCATAAAGGAGCTGATCCAAACCAGTTTTTAGTTTTGATTTTTAAAGGAATTGTTTGCATACTCACTCTTGCAAAAGCGTTTTATATTATCTCGATTTTTATGCACCTGGGCGATGAAATAAGAAATCTCATAATGACCATTGCTGTGCCGGCAACTTTATTCATTTGGTTTATCGTTGCGTTTTTGTACGATGGTAACAGCTGGAAAAATCTTCGTAATACTGATGCCGGAAGCCACCCTTCCACAGAGCATGTACAGCAACATACTGCACCTGCAATGGAGAAAGGAGCAAAAGATTGATGCAAATAGGTTTTATAAAAATATTTTTAATTAGCTGTCACGTGATGTGATGGCTAATTTTATTTTAGAAGTGAAAGTCCATGAATAAGAAAGCAGGGCTGGCAATAATGCTCGCTGTTTTATTACCTGTGGTAAGTTACCTGTTAGTAAGATATTATAGTGACAGAGACGTACAGATGCCTGGCCGCTATTTTTACGACAGCGTGAACGTAGCGAAAAAAAACGGAAAGGCAACTTATGATACGGTATGGCATCATGTACCAGATATGAACTTTATAAATCAATTTGGCGATACGGTATCATTTGCCGATCTAAAGGGAAAAATAATCGTACTGGATTTCTTTTTTACGCGATGCCCTACCATTTGTCCGCAACTTGCACGGGCAATGAAGCGACTGCAGAACTCCTTCGCAAAAAATGATTCTATTGTACAATTTGTTTCTATCTCTGTTGATCCGCTTCACGACTCGGTTAAACAATTAAGAAAATGGGCAGAAAAATTTGATGTGAACCCCGACAGCTGGTGGCTCCTCACAGGCAATCGCGATAGTATTTATCACATGGCTATTCACGATATTAAAGCAAACATTGCTGATGTAAATGTTGACACAGCGTTCGTTCATACTGAAAATTTTTTCCTGCTGGATAAGGAAAGAATCGTGAGAGGCTGGTTTAATGGATTTGATTCTATTGCGCAGAAAAAACTTGTGAGGGATATACCTTTATTAATGCTTGAAAAAGACAGGAAAAAAACTTTTGGTCAATTTCTCAAAGAGCTTTTTGAAAGAAGTTAATTGCATATGATTTATAAAAAGACCATTAATGAAAACTTTAGTTGAGGGTGCATTGCCACAACCGGACCTTGTGCGAAATGATAAAAAGGCAAGAATAATTATCTGGACAGTATCCATCATTGTTTTTGCAGCAGTGGCTTTTCTTGCAGAAATTAAATTGAACATTAGCCTCTCTTTCAATCCACACATATTTGCGAAAGCCAATGCCATAATAAATTCAATTGTCGCGATCTTGTTAGTAGCGGCCTTGCTGGCTGTAAAATCCGGCAAATTTATTTTGCACAAAAAGATTATGCTGGGTGCTATTTTTCTTTCGCTTCTTTTTTTGGTATCCTATATTTGCCATCACCTATTAAGTGGTGATACTAAATATGGGGATATAAATCATGATGGAATATTAAGCGCAGATGAAAAATCACTCGCGGGCAGTTTGCGTTATGTGTACTATTTCATTTTACTTACGCATATCCCCCTGGCAGGAATCATACTTCCATTTATATTATTTACAGCCTACCGGGCTTTAACCGCGGATTATGCAAAGCATATGAAACTGGCAAGAATTACATGGCCAATTTGGTTTTATGTTGCGATTACAGGTGTTGTGGTTTATATTATGATCAGTCCATTCTATACCTGGTGACATAATAAATCACAGGCCTAATTCAGTGTATGGATCCCAGAATAATTTTTTGAAATCAATTATAGTATCATTTTTTACTGTGATCTTTTCTTTAGCCAAGAGTTCTTCCATTAGAGTTGGTGTTTGAAAATGCGCTTTACCACTAAGCATGCCATTTCGATTTACCACCCTGTGTGCGGGCACCTTAGGCTTGGCAGTATGTGCTGCATTCATCGCCCAGCCTACCATGCGGGCTGAGAGCTTCGTTCCAAGGTAGTTGGCAATGGCTCCGTATGAAGTGACTCGACCTTTTGGAATTTGTCTTACTACTGCATATACATCTTCAAAAAAACTGTACTCTTTGGTTGTGCTGCGCACCTTTTCTTCCTGTTTATTTTTTTCCATTTTTTCTTTTTGCGATAAGTTTACTCCGGTACGGTTCGGCGACCATTTTATAATTATAAGGACAATGCTTGCATCCATTGCCGCAACAAAAATCTCTTTCCGATAAATATTTTGCAGTTAAGACAGTGTACCCATTTTCATCCCGGTAATAGTCTATTCCTTCAATAAAATTTTTGTTCTGCTCATCCATTAACTGGTGTTTTTAAAAGCCGGTCAAGCTCATTATCTTTATCAATTATTAATGCTGGCAATGAGAAGCAGAGATAAAATATGCTGTTGCTTTTTGCAATGTCGAGCTTTTCATAGTGAGTCGTTATCTTCAATTCATCAGGAATATTTTTACCGGCATGCACATCTTTTACATCATCTATTATTACGAAGCCATAAATCGATATTACATTTTTGGTAAAATTATATAGATCAGGTGAATCGGTTTTCAAATGAATTTTTCCTCCAGGTATCAAAAACTGGTGGTACAGTCTGATATAACGTGGATGCGTGAGTCTTTTGTTAGCCTTTGAAATCCTTAATTGTGGATCAGGAAAAGTGATCCATATTTCTTCAACCTCATTTTTATTAAAGTAGGTATTTATCTGATGTATTTGAGTTCGCAGAAAAGCAACGTTGCATAATTTTTGTTCAATTGCGAACCTGGCTCCCACCCAAATGCGATTGCCTTTCACGTCAACACCTACAAAATTTCTATCGGGATAAAGTTGGGCAAGTCCAATTGCATATTCGCCCTTTCCACATGCAAGTTCTAGTGTAACCGGGTTGTTGTTTTTGAAATGCTCACGCCATTTACCAGCAATATCTTTGGGATATTCTAAAACATTTTCAAAT
>JBDTVF010000311.1:0-4039 GCA_040007325.1 Ginsengibacter sp.
CCATTTGAAGCCAGAGAGAAGACAACTGATCGGGGCTATTGTTGATATAGTGAATACTCTCCGTTGCTGTAAGTTGATTTGAGTTGGAATCTATGGTAGCCTTCAAATTATAATCCGCCCGGTTTTGCCAATACTTCGGACCTGGGGCACCGTTCGCAGATCTGAACTCATCGCCATTCGTCTTATATAAATCCTGTGCAAATAATTCCTGCGGATTAAAGACTGTTGTTACTTTAGCAGGCTGCTGTGCAAATGCATTAAAGCAAAGACTGAAAGCAAGCAGTACAAAATATATCTTCTTACAATTCATTTATTGATCTTTTTAATTACCAACGAAAACTGCAAAGAAACGTGTTCAAGCCGAGAGTTTGCCCAAACAATTCTATATTTGAAAGCGTTGACTATACCTAACTACTCATAAAGGTCTTATGGATTCTGAATAAAACGCCTTCAGCTTGTCATGTAAAATATTGACAACAGGTTTTAAAAATTTCCCCACTGATCGGTTTTGTTTTCCGCTCGCAAAAGTTGTCTTACGAATTCTTTCGTTTTTTCATTCATTTTGTAATAAACTATTCCTATTATGAAAATAGCTGCGTTCTTATTTGCTTTTTTTATACCCTTTACTTCGCTGGCACAATTGCCTGGTAAAGCTAATTTTTCCGTAAGAATAAAAACGGATTCTAATAATCCAATTACAAATGCCACTGTTGAATTATTAAGAGAAAAAGATTCTTCATTGGCTAAGGCCGCCATTAGCAACACTGATGGAATAGCGGACTTCGAGAACATTCTTTATGGAAAATACCTGTTGCGTGCTTCAGCAGTAAATAATGTTATGGTATATTCTACGGTGTTTGAAATCAGAAACGGAAAAGTTGATGATCCGGCGCTGGCAATAATATTAAATGCCAAAAGCACTAATCTGAAAGAAGTAGTTGTCGAGGGGAAAAAACCTTTTATTCAAAAATTGTCCGACCGCATTGTCGTTAATGTAGATAACAGTATCATTAATGCCGGCAGTTCAGCAATGGAAGTATTGGAGCGCTCTCCAGGGGTGAACATTGATCAAAACGATATAATAAGTCTGCGGGGCAAGCAGGGAGTTATTATTATGATAGATGGAAAACCTACGGCTATGTCTGGCAGTGACCTTGCCAACTATCTAAGAGGTTTGCCATCATCCGCGATAGAAAGAGTTGATATTATAACAAACCCTTCGGCAAAATATGATGCAGCCGGCAACTCGGGAATCATTGATATCCGGATGAAGAAAGATCAGCGTCTGGGCGCCAACGGAACCTTTACAGTAGGCTATGGACAAGGAATTTATTCTAAAGCCAATGCAGGAGGAACCCTGAATTATCGAAACAAAAATGTGAACATATTTGGAAACTATAATTACGCTTATCGAGTTGGATTAAATCATCTTTTACTTGATAGAAGTTTTTATGATAATGGTTCTTATAATGGTGGTGATCTTAAAGACAATTATTCACGTTCGCCTTTTAATACGCACACGACAAGATTCGGCGCAGATTTTTTTGTAGACAAAAAAACTATACTCGGATTTGTAGTGAATGCAAATTTTAATCAATATAAGCGCTTTGCTGACAATCAATCTACGGTATTAGATCCTCAAAAAATAAAGTCAAGTACATTCAAAGCCAACGCGACAAACAATGATCATGCGAACAATGTAGTTTCAAATATTAATTTCAAACACACTTTCGACAGCTTGGGTAAAGAAATCACGGCAGACTTTGACTACGGTATTTATGATTCAAAATCTCTTACAGTGAATGCTACGAGTTATTATAAGCTAGACGGCAGCTCACTACAGCCAAATTATATTTTAGATGGCGATCAAAAAGGGAAATTAATTTTCAAAACAGCAAAGATTGATTACGCCAACCCAATGAAAAATGGCGCAAAATGGGAGGCTGGATTTAAAACAAGCTTTGTTTCTTCTGATAACGATGCGAAATTTTTTGATCTAAGCTCTGGTTCCGCCGAAAATGATGTGAATAAGACCAATCATTTTTTATATCATGAAAATAATAATGCCGCCTACCTGAATTTTAGTAAGGAATTTAAAAAGTTTAACGTACAGTTTGGGTTAAGAGGCGAATATACGGACATAAGAACCGAACAGAAAATTGGCAATGTAAAATTTGATTCTTCTTACTTTCAATTATTTCCCAGCGCATTCTTTAATTATAAATTCAAAGAAGAACAGACCCTGGGATTATCAGTGAGCAGGCGAATAGACAGGCCGGGCTACTCTGATCTTAATCCTTTTTTATTTTTAATAGATGTATCAACCTATGCAACCGGAAATACCGGGCTGCTGCCGCAACTTACTTGGTCTTATGAACTTAGTTATACCGTAAAAGGCCTGAGCTTTTCCGCGAGCTACAGTCATACGAAAGACGATCAAAATATTACGCTGGCAAGATTTAGCGAGGTTTTTCCAAATATACCTTCGCCCGAAAATGTAACAGTACAAATTCCAATTAACCTGTCTTCCTCTGATTATTTTGGCTTTTCTATTTCCGCACCAGTGCGCATCAATAAATGGTGGAACATGATCAATAATGGAAACCTATATTACCAACAATACCACGGTGTTTTTAGCGGCACAGTACTCAACAATGGAAAGCCGGCAGCTGATATCAGGACGAATAACACTTTCACTTTCAGCAAGGGCTGGTCGGCTGATTTAAATGGATCGTTGAATACCGGCGGCCAATATGGTTTTATGGTTCTTGATCCTCAATGGGGCGTAGGAGCAGGACTCCAAAAAACCTTATTGAAAAAGAAAGGCACATTGCGCTTCAACATTACCGATATCTTCTGGAGCAATTTGCCGAAGGCAGTAATTACCTATAACAACTACATCGAGAAATGGCACGCCTATCGTGAAACCCGCGTCGGCACTATTACTTTCACCTACAGGTTTGGAAAAACTTCGGTGCAAGGCGCAAGAAGAAGATCGACAGGCTCCGAAGAAGAAAGGCAAAGAGCAGGTCAATAAATCAGTCTTTGTGCAAGCCTTCCAGCAGTCTCAAATGCGGGCGAATATTTTCTAATGCAGATTTTTGTAAAAAACTTTTCAGGTGTTTATAAAAGTGGCTGCGGTCATAATATCCATAAAGTGAATAATGAAAATCGCCGGGAGAAGTTGCAAGATGATTCGTGGCCTTTCTTATCCGCAAAACCTGCAATGCGCTTTTAGTTCCAAAACTGGTATTGCTCTCAAAATAACGCTGTAGCGTACGTGTAGAAATATTATAACGCTTCGCAAAATCATGAATTGTATGAGTGAAATTGCTGGAGCTTTCACACTCGTTTATTATCTCGGTTACGATTTCAATCGGCCGCAATGAGCCGCAATATTTTTTCACGATTCCGGTAAAGTATTTATTAAGAATATCTACCCTGTATTCAAAGGCGCTTGTTACTTTTACACGATTGATAATTTCCTGGTCCAAAAGATATGCAAGCGGGAAAATGAAATTTTTGTATTCAGAGAAATTGATTTTCTTTTCAAATATTACAGGGGAAGCCTTAAACTTAATGCCAAATAACCTGTTACCAGTGCTGTGAAAACATTCAATCGCCTTGTGTCTTGGTAAAAAACCATCGGATTTCATTTCATATTTTCTTTCATCGACCTGCATTATAAATCGTGTACCAAGGTTAATGATAAAAGTATAGCCAAGCGCTGGGAATAAAGCGTCTGAAAAGCCTTCCGGGTATTTTTGAAACAAAAGATCAAAACGTGTTTCCCAAAAAAAATCTATAAAAGTTGCTAACTCCTGCACCGGTTTCACGCGGTGATAGTCGTTTTCAAAATGGCTAATGTCAAAAAACTCAACGTGCTGCAAAACTGGATTATTCTTTTTTAAAATTACTTATTTGGCCCACAAAATGCCCAAGGTTTATATGGACGGTAAGAATTGGTTTGCTTAAAATTACAGGTCGTGAGGTTTGTGTAATTTTGTAAAAATAAAAACAGATCTATGGAATATAACAA
>JBDTVF010000312.1:0-4015 GCA_040007325.1 Ginsengibacter sp.
GAAATACGCAAAAGTTGATGGTAAATATTATTATACTTTCAATGCACCCGGCTGGCCATCAAAAGCTTTCAATAAATACATATCAAATAACCTTAAGAAACTTAGTGCTGCATTCCCGCCTTTAACTTTAGATACCATTTTATTTGGGATTACAAAACAATGCGGCTACCAGTGTGAACATTGTTTTGAATGGGATGCATTGAATAAACCTGAAACGCTTAGCAGGGAAAATCTTTTGTCAGTTATTCACTCCTTCCAGAAGACGGGTATTACACAAGTTCAGTTAAGCGGCGGCGAACCATTAAACCGCTTTGATGATATTATTTATATTCTTCAAAATATTAAAAGGGGAACGGAAGTGTGGTTATATACTTCCGGCTATCATTTTACTGAAGAACGTGCATCACTGCTCAAACATGCAGGCTTAACGGGTATTACCGTAAGCTTAGATCACTGGGTTCCTGAATTACATAATCTATTCCGCGGAAAAAAGAATGCATTTGAATGGGCGGAAAAAGCTGTCGCTAATGCAAGAAAACAAAAGCTTGTGATCTGTTTGTCATTGTGTGCAACGAAAGAATTTATTAGTGCAAACAACCTGGTGCAATATGCAAAATTGGCAAAGCAGTGGGGCGTTTCTTTTATACAGGTACTTGAGCCGCGGGCCGTTGGCCATTATGCGGAGAAAGATATTTACTTAAATGAAACGCATTTTGCGGAGCTTGATAATTTTTATACCCTGTATAATTATAGCAATGATCACATAGATTTCCCTTCCATTGTTTATCACGGCTTTTACAGCAGACGGCTCGGATGTGGCGGTGGAGGCAAACATTATGTATATGTAGATACTGATGGTGATGTGCACAACTGTCCATTCTGTCAAAGAAAATTATTTTCTGCGCTGCATGATCCGATACAAAAAAACCTGCACCTCATGATACAAAGCGGATGCAGCGCTTATATAAATTCATCCAAAAAAATTAAGCAATGAAACCCTGGAACTACCTGCTCCTGTTGTTTGTGCCGGCTTTAGTTGTTACAGGTTACCTGCTTGGTGGCTGGTGGAATTTTCTTGTGCCTTTGTGTTGCTTTGTTGTATATCCTCTTACCAATTTTTTTACATCATCACCGGCAAAAGATAATAAAGACGCACATACAACTTTTTCTTCTTTGGCCTATAGCAATATTGCATTAAGCTTTGTTCCGGTACTTATTGCATTAAACGCATGGTCAATTTATGTAGCAGGCGCCCAATCAATTACTATTGTTTCATTTGCGGGGCTTGCCTTATCAGTGGGCATTGTGAATAGTGTGCTGGGATTCACGCTTGCCCACGAGTTTATTCATCGCTTTAAGAGAAAGGAACAAGCGGCTGGCTATTTGTTGCTGCTGCAGAATAATTATATGCACTATGGCATTGAGCATGTATGGGGCCATCACGTATATGCATGCACACCGCAAGACCCTAACACTGCACATTTGGGTGAATCATTATACGCTTATTTACCAAGGGCAATTATAGGCACTTATATAAATGCATGGAAAATAGAAACAAAAAAATTATCGCGTGCTTCATACAAAATCCCCCTTTTGCATAACCGCATGTTGGTATTTGGCGTGTTGCAGATCATATTGATGTTACTGATATTTTCAGCAATGGGCAAGATTTCACTTATCTTTTTTTTAGTTGAAAATGCAGTTGCTATAGCCTCACTGCACACTATAAATTACCTGCAGCATTATGGCTTAATGCGGAAGATGGATGCAAACGGAAATTATGAAAGATTGAATGAGCATCATGCGTGGAATACAGGCCGCTATAACAGATCACTTAATCTTTTTCAATTGGAAAGCCATGCAGATCATCATATACATCCGGGCCGTTCCTTTGATAATCTTTTGCCTAAGGAAGAGTCACCTGTACATCCTGCAGGTTATTCCTTTATGATGTTGCTGTCGCTTGTGCCTCCTGTATGGTTTAAAATAATGGACAAAAAAATTCCTTCTCATCTTTTAAAAATAAATTCATGAAAAGTTCACATTCAAAAGTATCCGGCACTTCGCTGTTCTTTTTTTTACCACTATTATTTATTTTGTTTAGTAGAAGTAGAAAGAAAGTTGCTTATGTGTTTATGTTTTTATTAGTGATGGGCTTAAGCAGTTGCTTTCTTAACTTTTACCGTACTAACACCAAATCTTCTATGGACACTGCTAAAGTGGATAGCCTCAGATTTGATAATAGATATTTCATTATTCATTTTCCAGGCATTAATAAAGGTCTTGAACAGGTTTCTGTTAACGGTGACAATATATCCGGCAAACTTGTTACATTATCACCTGAGCACTCGAAATACTTAAACCCTGATCCCGAAGACAAAAAAAACCGTGTAAAAGCAAAATACAAAAAATCCACTTTGACGGAAGTGCATCTTTACACTAATGCTGCCCTGCAGAATGGAGACTCAATGTTTTCGGCACCTGTTTCATCTTTTAACAGGGCTGACGTCTATCAATTGAATAAATCGGCAACGAGCACCAATCATGTTATAAGTACAATTGGCGCAGCAATAGGAGGCTTTTATGTACTCGGCACAATCGTCCTTTTGGCGACCTGTAATTGCCCCCAGGTTTATGTAGATAATAATGGCTCCTCTAACTTCGCGAGTGGCCTATACAGCGGTGCTGTTTATTCAACTCTTGAACGAATGGACTACTTGCCGTTGACTTCTGTACCTGCCAATGCACAGGATATATCTTTTAAAATATCGAATGGGAAAAACGAAGAACAATTTATTAACCAGGTGCAGCTGGTGCAGGTAAACCATTTACCAAATGTCAAAGTTTTGCCAGACAGGCATGGCAATATGTTTTCTTATGAAAACACTGCATCGCCTTTAAGGGCTTCAACTTATAAAGATGATGATATAAAAAATTTATTAGTGCAGACAGACGACAAGTATTATTCCTTTGATAATAAGGCTAATAAAGAGGGGTTCAGTGATGTAATACTGAGCTTTGAAAATCCCACAGGTGCTGATAAAGCAAAATTGATAATACATGCACGCAACACTTATTGGGGTGGATTATTGCATAAAGAATTTATCGGCTTATTTGGAGACAGCTTTGATAAATGGAAAGCAAAGCAAGAGAAAGCCGATCCGGTAAAGTTGCAAAAATGGCAAACTGACCAGGCATTACCTTTAATGGTTTATATAAAAACCGCTACAGGCTGGAGATTTGTTGACTACTTCCCGCTCATTGGAAATACAGCAAGCCGCGATATGATAATGGAAATAAACACAGCAGATATAAAAGAAAAGAATGTTGAATTAAAGCTGGAAACAACCTACCGTTTTTGGGATCTTGATTTTGCCGGTATTGATTACACCACAGATCAAAGCCTTACTAAAAATATTATAAAGCCATTGAGTGCCACTAAAAATGATGGCACGGATCAAAGAGAAATTTTAATAAACAGTGATAAAAAATATGCTCATCTTGAAGATGATGAGTCAATATCTTTCAAATATTCAGTGCCCGCAACAACCTCAGATACCGTTTCGTCCTACTTCTTAGCAAGCGGTGGATATTATCATAATCTTGAGCATATTACAGGGAAAACAAATTATTCAAAACTATATAAGTTTCGAAAAAAAGGAGCATTCGATAAATTCTCAAGAGAAAGATTCCAGGAGCTGCAAAATGTTGCAGTGACTATGAAAAAATAAATGAGCAAGTTAAAGAGTGTGCATGAAATAATTGATTGATGTTTATACCCCCCGAAACTTGGCTGGTACCTTATTAAAACAAAATTTATCAATGAGTGGAAGGACAATTATAACTATAGTAATAAATATTATGAATCTTTTTCAGGCAGCTCAGGCGCAGAAAAAAGAGACAAGTATTTCAGCAGGCCTTTTTATATCCTTTCCTTCGGACCGTCATCGTTATTTTTCAAGTGAATATTTTTATAATACTGTTGGCCTGGAAGTAAGCGGGCAATATAATTTTA
>JBDTVF010000313.1:0-4014 GCA_040007325.1 Ginsengibacter sp.
GTCTCTTTGGAAAAAGGATTTTGAATAAATTTCTCTTTGGTTAATTCTTCATTGTTTAAATAACCTCTTGCTATACCATCACCGGTTATATATAATTGCCCGGCTACACCTTTCGGGCATAGCTTTAAATTGTTATTAAGAATAAGAATTTTTGTATTGGAAAATGGCTTTCCAATAGGCACGGTATATTCATACTTCGCGCCTGGTTCTACAATATGAAGAAGCTTGCCGATGGTGGTTTCGGTTGGCCCATAATGGTTCACGATACGGCAATGCGTACCCGAAGCAAGAATTTCATTAATGGCTTTTTCCTGCAATGCTTCACCGCCAAATACCAGCAACTTAGCCGGCAATAAAAGTTTGCCATCCATGTTGAGCACCTTCCAATGCGAAGGAACTATTTTGAGACAATCAATTTTATTTTTTGCAAAATAATTATGTAGATATTCAATATTGCTAACTGATTCTTTTGTGAAAACATGCAATGCACCTCCCGTGGCAAGAGACCCATAAATAACAGTATTACCAAGGTCGGTAGCGATGGTAGATACTAATGCAAATGACGCGCAATCATTTAGCTGTACTTTTTCAATTAATCCATGTACGTAATCTACCAAACTCCTGTGTTCTATCATTACGCCCTTTGGCATACCGGTGGAGCCGGATGTATAAATAACGTAAGCGAGTTGGTTAGGTTTAACTTTTATTGGCTGCTTTTCCTTTTCATGGTTTGGTAAAGCATCAATATCTATGATTTCTATACCTGCTTCTACAGGAAGCTTTGACGAGGCAAGCTTGCTGCTTACTACAGAAATGGCTTTTGTATCTTTTAAAATAAAATCTATTCTATCTGCCGGAAAATCCGTGTCTATAGGAACATAAGCTGCACCGGCTTTCATGATACCAAGCATTGCGACCATCATCTGCAGGCCACGCTCAATAAAGAGTGGAACAAGTGAGTCTTCCTTCACACCTTTGCTTACCAGGTAGTAAGCAAGGTCTGTGGCACGCTCATTCAACTTAGCATAAGTAAGCTGCTGTTGCTCAAAAACTATGGCGATATTGCCAGGGGTTTTAGTTACCTGCTCATCGAATAAATCTACAAAACTCTTTTCCATTTCTTACTGTTTCATTAATTGAATTCCATTAATAATTGCTGCTCTTCCTCTTCAGTCAACATCTGCAACAAATCTATTTTTTCATTGGGATCTTTTATAACCGACTTCAGCAATTCATTAAAATGTAAAATCATTCTTTTTATCGTTTCTTCTTTATATAAGTCCGTATTGTATTGAACAGTTCCCTCAAAGCCATTAGCAGTTTCCCTTATAAAAAAAGTGACCTCAAATTTTACCGTAGTTTGTTCATAACCTTCTGCCGACAATTCAATGTCACCCAAACGTAATTCGCCCACTTCGGGCGTATTAATAAATACAAGCATTACCTGGAATAGAGGGCTGCGGCTTTTATCTCTTTCTTTTAATACTGCCTCCACTACTTTTTCAAATGGCACTTCCTGGTGCTCGTAGGCTTGCATGGTAGTCGCCCTTACCTGGTGCAGCAATTCCATGAATGTACTTTCGCCATCTACTTCATCACGTAAGGCAAGTGTATTTACAAAGAATCCTATCAGAGTTTCAAGCTGCTGTTGTTCACGCCGTGCTATTGATGTGCCTACACTTATATCCTGCTGACCGCTATACCGATAAAGCATCGCCTTGTATATCGTCTGCAGAACGATGAATAAAGTAGTGCTCTCTTTTTGGCTAAGTTTTTTTATTTCATCGCTCAATTCTTTTGCGATGCTGAAATTCACAAAAGAACCTTTTGTACTTATAACGGGTGGCCGCATATAATCTGTCGGCAACTCCAAGGCAACAACTCCTTTCAACTGTTCTTTCCAGTAGGCAACCTTATTTTCAAATATTTCACCTTTCAAATTGTTACGCTGCCAGATGGAATAATCTGCATATTGCAAATCCATTGCAGGTAGTTGTGGAGACCGCTGTTCTATAAAAGAATTATAGAGTTCAACCACTTCTTTTACCATAATTGATGTTGACCATGCATCAGATGATATGTGGTGCATAACGGCTACCAATACATGATCTTCCGGCGCGACCTCTATAAGATAAACCTTCAGCATATTATCTTTAGATAAATCAAAAGGCGTTTTTACCAGTTGCTTTATAAAGCTGAATAATTCTTCGCTTTTGTCTTTAAACTGACTTCCATCAATTTCCTGTACAGCATTTTTTTCATCTTCTTTTATATGTTGAAAAGGTATCCCGCCCTCTTCTTTGTAAACGGTACGTAGCACCTGGTGACGATGAACAATTTGTTGCAGGGAGTAGTTCAATGCTTCGACATTTAAATTTCCTTTAAGTCTTAAAATAGTCGGCAAGTGATATTGCGTACTTCCTTCGAGCTGATCAATAAACCAAAGACGCTCCTGGCTGAATGATAATGGAATTTTAGCTGGCCTTTCTTTTATTTCTATTGTCGGCAACAAAGTGCGATCTTCCTGGCCTTCGATTCGTTTCGATAACAAAGCTATTGTTGGATAATCAAACACATCTCCAATTTTCACTTCAAAGCCCAGTTCTTTACGAATCATTGAAATGAGGCGGATGGCTAATAACGAATGGCCGCCCAACTCGAAAAAATCATCGTGAACGCCCACCTGATCAACTTCTAATACTTCCTGCCAGATTTCTGCAAGCTTTTGTTCGACATCATTGGTTGGCGCTATATAAACACCGCTCTGCACTTCACCGGCTTCCGGATCAGGCAAAGCTTTGCGGTCAACCTTTCCATTTGCTGTTAATGGTAATTCCGCTATTTCTATCATCACTGCCGGAAGCATATACTCAGGCAGCTTTTCTTTTAAATAATTATAAATTCCTTCCCTGTCAAATTCATCTTGAGGAACTATATAGGCCAGCAATCTTTTGTTGCCTTGCTTATCTTCTTTTGCAAGCACAACCCCCTGACTTACCAACTCACATTCCTGCAACACATTTTCTATTTCACCTAATTCAATTCTGTATCCTCTTATTTTTACCTGGTTATCTACACGGCCTATGAATTCAATATTTCCGTCCGGTAAATATTTTACAAGATCACCTGTGCTGTACATTACAGATTTATCTTCAAAAGGGTCTTTTATAAACTTACTTTTCGTAAGCGCTTCATTGTTCAGGTAACCTCTTGCCAACCCATCTCCTGCGATGTATAATTGACCCGGCACACCTGCGGGGCACAATGTCATTTCTTTATCTAATACATACACATTAGTATTTGAAAAAGGCTTGCCTATCGGAATTGTTTTACCATAAGGCTTTCCTTTTTGCACTACGTTTAGCAGTTTACCAATCGTCGTTTCTGTAGGGCCATAGTGATTAACTATGCGGCAGTTTGTAGCCGTAATTTCGATTTGCAAAACTATCTCACTATGAAGCGATTCCCCACCAAACACCAACAGTTTCGATGGTAACAGCAGTTCTTCCTCTTTGCTTAATGCTTTCCAATGGGATGGCACTATTTTCAAACATTCAATAGCATGCTCCTCAAAATATTCATGAAGGCCATATATATTGCTGACAGCCTCTTTGGTAAATACATGCAGTGCGCCACCAAAAAGCAATGAGCTAAACAATACTGTATTACCAAGGTCTGTAGCTATGGTACTTACGAGGGCAAATGATTTGCATTGGTCTATTTGCGTTGCATCTTTTAATCCAAAGACATAATCTATAAGATTGCGATGCTCTACCATTACACCTTTTGGGTTACCGGTAGAGCCGGATGTGTAGATTACATAAGCCAGGTTTTCCGGCAAAGGGGTTGTTTCCGGATTAGTTTTCGGCTGGGTGTTCACCGGACTAAATATGTCGTCTATTGTTATTACTTCTATATCTGTTTCTCCAAGCTTTTCAGAACTTTCCGTACTGCTAACGATAATTTTTGCATTGGTATCTTCCAGCATAAAGCTGATGCGCTCTGCAGGGAACT
>JBDTVF010000314.1:0-4003 GCA_040007325.1 Ginsengibacter sp.
ATATTTTCTTTTAGAAGGAATTCGGCGGAGCCATACTTCATTGCACTCACAGCGAGCTCGAGGTTGTTATGCGCTGTGCAAAATATTACGTTGGTAAAAGGGTTATACTTTTTGATCTCCCAAAGAATTTGTAATCCATCCATACCATCCATTTGATAATCCAGGAAAATCACTTTGGGATTTTGCTGAAGATTTTGCAGGCAGTCGATGCCGTTGGTAAAACTCCTGATGTTGTCGTAACCAATTTTTAGCAGCATTTTGTTGAGAACTTCTAACCAGGAAGGGTCATCGTCCACGACAAAGATTCTTGGGTTTGTTTTCATAATTTAAATTTTGATATTATTTCTTGATTTCAGTTGTAAATAAATATGAGGTTACGACTCATTAGCTATTTCAATCGGGTAGCTGTTGTATTTATTCTGAACGGGCAATCTCAATGTTCTTTGAATGATGCTTAATACAGCTGCTTTTCATTAAACAAAAAAATCTCGCTTTTATTATATCAAATTGGTCGTAAGTGTGATTTTATGAGGGTGGAAAGTATAGACATATTAATATTCAACAGATTTGGTTTGTTTTGGTTAGAATGGATGTGATTTTTTTTTGAGAGATTATCCACATTGGTAAAGCAATCGGTCTCCCCAGAACCGGGAAATAAAATAAATATCCCAAGTATTTTGTTTGTTAATATCGCCTGTGGAAAGTTGAAAATAAAATTTCCTGAGAGCCAAACATTTACTATATGAATTAAAAGTGATTTATCTTTTCCTTTGTGATGACACACTAAAACAAAATCAATAAAAATGAAGAAGACAGGAGCAATATTAGCAGGACTATTTTCATTGCTTTTTTCTATAGCCGCTAAATCTCAAACCAAGACCGGCGCTGATTATTTTGCAGGTTCATGGGATGTGTTTGTAAAAGGCTTACCGGATGGTGATACTAAAATGATTGTAAATCTACAAAGAACAGATACTGCCTTCGTCGGCGCCATTAGCGATTCTACAGGTAAAGAGATCTCAAAATTCTCCAATATAGAATTAAAGGATACAACAGTCACAGTCTATTTCACGGCGCAGGGTTATGATGTAAATCTTGAGATGAATAAAAAAGATGATGATCATACCACCGGAAGCCTGATGGGAATGTTTGATGCCGAAGGTGAACGAAGGAAGTAATTAGCTTTTCCAAACAAAAAGTCCTGGTTGCTGGCTTTGGTTGCGAATAAACATAGAAGTTGCGAAAGCTTAATGGCTTTCCAGTGGCTCCATCCTGAAAGCATCAACATCCGGTGTGTGATGCTCCCGCTTCATGATATCTTCAATCTGTTTCACTATTTGAGGATATTTTGCGGCAACGTTATTCTGTTCCTGTATATCGGTTTCTAAATCAAAGAGCTGGATTTCCATATTTCCTTTAAGAATATTCAAACGGACACCTTTCCATTTACCAATTCGGACTGCTTGCTGGCCTCCATTTTGTGGAAATTCCCAATATAAAAATTCATGTTTTATCTGCTTGGTTTCTTTGCCTAACAATGTAGGGAGATAGCTGATGCCATCAATATTTTTTGGAGGAGTGATATTGGCGACTTCACAAGCTGTCGGCAGAAAATCCCAATTGGCCGTTACAAGGTTGCTTTTGATGCCAGCCTTTATGTTGCCGGGCCAAACTACTATAAGAGGCTCGCGAATACCACCTTCATACAAAAAGCCTTTACCCCATCCATATTCGTTTTTAAAAGGTTTATTGCTATCAAAATATTCGCAGTCAGCGCCGCCCTCATTTGATGCACCGTTGTCACTTGAAAATATAATAATGGTATTGTCATAAACACCGAGGTCTTTAAGTTTCTTTACGAGCAGGCCTACCTGTTGATCCAGCAAAGTTATCATGGCCGCACGGGTTGCTCTTGGATAAAGACATGGCACATAGCTTCCACCAGCAAAGGGCTGCTCATCACCAAATTTTTCGTGGTAGTATTTTACAAGTTTTTCAGGGGCTTGCATGGAAGCATGGGGCAGGGGGCTTGGGTAATAAAGAAAAAATGGTTTGCCTCTGCATGAATTGAGAAATTGTAAAGCCGCCGCCAGCATGAAATCGGGGGAATAATCTTTTTGGCTATAACTCTTATAATTATTAGCATTATGTGAATCGAGATCTTGCGGAAATTTAATATTTGGATCCTGTACTTTATTATTTAGCGGAACCCGATAGGTGTTTTCCCATAAATGTGCGGGATAGTATTGATGATCTTGTCTCTGGCATAATGAACCATAAAAATAATCGAAACCCTGGTAGTTCGGCTCTCCCGCAGTCATCGGAGCACCAAGTCCCCACTTGCCAACTAACGCACACTTATAGCCGCTTTCTTTCAATAACTTTGCAACTGTTATGGTGGAATCGGGAATTGGCAATTGACCTTCAAGGGTAGGATTTTCTTCCATCGCTTTAAAACTCCATACATCGCCCCTTTCATTCCATTCATCATTGCCGCGAATAAATGCTTTCCCTGAATGAATGCCTGTCATTAAACTATACCTTGATGGAGCACACACCGGCATAACATAGTGTTGCGTAAATAAAATTCCTTTGGCTGCGAGGTTATCAATATTGGGCGTTTCAATTTTTGTTTGTCCGAAGCAACCCAAATCACCATATCCGAGGTCGTCAGCAAAAATATAAACGATATTAGGTTTTTGAATGCTTGTATTTTTTACCTGCGCAGTTGTGAACGATGTAATCGTGATAGAGACACAAGTGAGAAGAACTGCTATTTTCATAAAATATTTTTGCGTTGCTACGAATGAAAATAAAACTTTTTAATGATTCAGGGTATAATGTGCTATGGAGGCTTTGTGGCATTTAGACCAACATAAAAAGTATATTGCATAACAGCACATGATGGTTTGTCAATTCATCATTTCTATAATGAACGTTTGAATAAGCCTGGAAGCAAAAGCCGGCGAATCCTGCACGATTTAAAAATCAATCTTACGATGAAACATTTTTTAGCGCTCTTTACAGTTGCATGTTTCTTTTTGACAACAGAGTTGTCTGCACAAAGTAATAACATACAAAAAAAATCAAATAGGATTTTTGCTGACAGTGTTGTTAAGCCCCGGATGCGTATAATTATTGATAATGATTTTGGCGGGGATCCTGATGGATTGTTTGAATTGGTGCAACATCTTTTATCACCTTCAGTTGAAATACGCGGCATCATCGGTTCGCATTTAAAAGCAGGCGATGGCTTTGATCCATCAAAAGAAACCGCAGCTAATGCAAAAAAGAAAATTCAAGAAGTTTTGAATATCATGAATCTTGGGAAGACTTACAATGTTTACCAGGGTTCCAATGTCGCACTACAAAATGATAGCACTGCTCAAGCTTCAGATGCAGCAAATGCAATTGTAAAAGAAGCGATGCGTGAGGATACAAAGCTGCCTTTGTATGTAGCATGCGGTGCAGGTCTCACAGATCTTGCAAGTGCTTATTTAATAGAGCCAAAGATTGCGAATCGTTTAACGTTGATCTGGATTGGCGGACCGGAATATGCCGAACTCGCAACGCCGCCGCCAGGGTACACAAGCCTTGAATACAATTTAGGCATTGACCTCAGAGCTGGCCAGGTAATATTTAATAAATCATCAATTCCCATCTGGCAGGTTCCAAGAAATGCATATCGTCAAGTACTGATGCCTTATTCCGATTTATTATTGAAAGTGAAAACGCAAGGTGGAATTGGCAGGTACCTTGCGAACAACATCGAACGAATTATGAAAATGTCCATAAAATACAATTTCAATGTTGGCGAAACATATATCGTTGGCGATAGCCCGCTGGTGTTGTTAACTGCATTACAATCTTCATTTGAACCTGATCCTTCGTCAAGTAATTACGTCTCGCGGCAGTCGCCAATAATTAACGAGCAGGGGTTGTATGAAGTAAATCAAAAAGGAAGAAACATAAGAGTGTATACACAACTCGATGTATCATTGTT
>JBDTVF010000315.1:0-4002 GCA_040007325.1 Ginsengibacter sp.
ATAAGAAATAATTGAATAACTTGAAGGCTTTAGATTGTTGAATTTTTTTAATAAAATATAAAGGATGCAGCCAATAAATACAGCATTATGTTCTTTTGGAATGAGTGGCTGGGTTTTTCACGCACCATTTATTACGGTCAATCCGGGTTTCAATTTATATGCGGTGTGGGAGCGGACAAAAAATCTAGCAGAACAGAAATATCCCGGCGTGAAAACATTCCGGACGCTTGAAGACATGCTCGCGGATGAAGCTACAGAATTGGTGGTAGTAAACACCCCCAACTACACACATTATGAGTATGCAAAAAAAGCGCTGGAAGCAGGCAAGCATGTAGTAATTGAAAAGCCATTTACAGTAACAGTAAAGGAAGGAGAAGAGTTAATCGAACTTGCTAAAAAACAAAATAGAAAAATATCTGTTTATCAAAATCGCCGTTACGACAGTGATTATAAAACAATAAAGAAAGTTATTGAGCAAGATCTTCTTGGAAGGTTGGTAGATGTTGAAATGCACTTTGACAGGTATAAGGAAGATCTCAGTCCAAAGGTGCATAAAGAAACACCTGGTCCGGGGACAGGTTCGGTCTATGACCTTGGTTCACATCTTATCGACCAGGCATTGCAATTGTTTGGTATGCCCCAAAAATTGTTTGCAGACATACAAGCCATGCGCCCTGTTTCGCAGGTAGATGATTACTTCAATATTCTTCTTTATTACGATACGTTCAGAGTGCATTTGAAATCGAGTTATTCTGTAAGGGAGCCACTACCAGGTTATATTTTTCATGGCTTGAAGGGTTCCTTTATTAAACCAAAAACTGATGTGCAGGAAGAAATGTTGCAGGCAGGCGAAGTTCCGGGAGACAGTGGCTGGGGTACTGAGCCCGAATCACAAAAAGGTTTGCTGCATACCGAAATAGATGGCGATGTTCGGCGACAATATATAGAATCAGAGCAAGGGAATTACAATGAATATTATAATGGAATTTACGAGGCAATCCGGAATGATGCGCCGCTGCCTGTAACTCCTGAAGACGCACTGGACGTGATTAAGATCATTGAAGCAGCTTATAAGAGCAATCAAACAAATTGTGTTGTATCAATATGAAATTATCAGCAAAAACACTAGATAAAATCGATACCAAAAGAGTGATCGTTCCTTCAATGGAAATAATGCAACTGCCGGAGAAAATTTTGCAATTTGGAACGGGTATGTTGCTTCGCGGGTTGCCTGATTATTTTATTGATAATGCAAACAGGAATGGAATCTTTAACGGACGGGTTGTTGTAGTTAAGTCAACTTCCAAAGGAGATACCTCTTCGTTTGAAAATCAAAATGGCTTATATACCTTATGTATTCGCGGCCTGGAAAATGGGAACCGGGTTGAAGATAATATGATCAATTCTTCTATTAGCCGCGTCTTAAACGCCTCAGATGAATGGAGGCTCATTTTGGATTGTGCCAATAATCCCGAACTTCAGATTATCATCTCAAATACAACGGAAGCGGGCATTAAGCTGGTAAAAGATGATGATATTCAGGAACAGCCACCTGCATCCTTTCCCGGAAAAGTATTATCATTTCTTTACGAAAGATTCAAGGCATTTGGTGGCAGCAACGAGAGCGGCCTTGTTATTATCCCGACAGAATTAATACCGAATAATGGAGACAAGTTAAAAGCAATTGTTCTCGAGCTTGCAGGATCAAATGGGCTTGACCCCTTATTCCTGGAGTGGCTAAACCATCACAATTATTTTTGTAATTCACTCGTAGATCGCATTGTTACTGGTACCCCATCACAACAAGTTAAGTCGGAGATCGAAATGCAGTTGGGCTATGAAGACGACCTCCTGACAGTTTGTGAAGTGTATAAGCTTTGGGCGATTGAAGGCGGTGATCACATAAAAAAAATACTGTCATTTGCCGGGGCTGATGACGGCATGATCATAGTCCCCGATATTATGCTTTACCGTGAGTTGAAATTGCGGTTATTAAATGCAACCCACATAATGAGTTGTGGCATAGCTTTCCTGGCAGGAATCGAGCTTGTTCGCGAAGGGATGGAAGACAAATTGATGGCGGCATACGTTTCCAATTTAATGAGGGAAGAAATTGGACGGGCAATACCTTATGAAATTGATGCTGAAGTCATTTCAGATTATTGTGATAAAGTGCTTGACAGGTTCAGAAATCCTCACATCAATCATCTTTGGAAAAACATAACGCTTAACTATAGTGGTAAAATAAGATTGCGCTGTGTACCTGTATTAAATGTTTTTTATAAACAATATAATCAGGTTCCGGAATTGATAGCCTTAGGTTTTGCAGCGTATATTTATTTTATGAAACCAGTTAAGCAAGTAGATAAGTCGTTTTATGGTGAGAAGGACGGAGAGCTATATTTAATAGACGATGAGCAGGCTGGTAAATTTCACCAGTTGTGGCAAACATTAACAGTTAACGAAATAATTACTGAAGTTTTAAAGGATGGAGATTTGTGGGGCCAGGATCTTACTTCACTTCCAGGCTTCCGGGATTCAGTATTAGAAAAATTGAAAAGTATTATCAACAATGGTATGAGGAATTCTCTCGAGATTTTTAGAAAAAATAAAATGGACGTGTAATGAATCATAAGGTTACTATGGTGCATCCGGGAGACAACGTAATCGTAGCGCTTACCGGCCTTAAAGAGGGCGATGAAGTTGAATATAACGGTGAAGATTATACTATTATAGGTAACGTTCCTGCGAAGCATAAGTTTGTAACAAGCGATATGCAACCGGGCGATGAGATATACATGTATGGCGTATTGGTTGGAAAGGCACAGAATTTTATTCCAAAAGGATCGGTTATTTCTACGTCTAATGTAAAGCACGCGGCTAATGCATTTGCAGTTGGCCAAAGAAATACAAACTGGACGAAGCCCGATATATCAAAATTTGAAAAAAGAACATTCATGGGATTCCACCGGGCTGATGGTAAAGTAGGCACTGCTAATTACTGGCTGGTGATACCAATGGTCTTTTGTGAGAATCGCAACCTTGATGTGCTGAGAGAAGCGCTGGTCAATGAATTAGGCTATGGCCGAAACCAGAATAAGAAGGTGGAGGTTTCGAAGCTCATTGAATTTTATAAAAACGGATCAGGTGTAAATGAAATATTGAATGCAGATATTTCCGTAGAAGTGGAAGAGGTGAAAAAGCAGCGCTTGTTTCCGAATGTAGACGGTATCAAATTTTTGAACCATGAAGGAGGATGCGGCGGTACAAGACAAGATTCGCAAGCCCTATGCGGATTGCTTGCCGGTTATGTTACGCATGCAAATGTTGCGGGTGCAACCATATTAAGCCTGGGTTGTCAAAATGCACAGGTTACCATTTTGCAGGAAGAAATAAAAAAACGTGATCCCGATTTTTCCAAGCCATTATATGTATTAGAACAGCAAAAGATAGGTAGTGAATCTGACCTGATCTCGCAGGCCATCAGGCAAACATTTGCAGGGCTGATGCATGCCAATTCTATTGAGCGAAAGCCCGCGCCTTTAAGCAAAATTTGCATTGGCCTTGAATGCGGCGGCTCTGATGGCTTCAGTGGTATTTCTGCCAACCCTGCTATTGGATATACATCTGATATGCTGGTAGCATTGGGAGGCTCAGTGATCCTGTCAGAGTTTCCTGAGCTTTGTGGTGTGGAACAAAACCTGAGTGACCGGTGTATTGCCACGGAAACGGCTAAACGATTTGGAGAATTGATGATCACTTATAACGATCGTGCTAAAGCGACCGGATCAGGGTTCGACATGAATCCTTCTCCCGGTAACATCAAAGACGGCCTCATAACCGATGCTATAAAGTCTGCAGGTGCTGCAAAGAAAGGTGGCACATCACCGGTAACCGATGTATTGGATTATCCGGAGATGGTGACCAAGCCAGGGCTTAATTTATTATGTACACCCGGTAACGATGTGGAAAGTACAACGGCGGAAGTTGGCTCAGGTGCAA
>JBDTVF010000316.1:0-3998 GCA_040007325.1 Ginsengibacter sp.
TTTTCCTGCCTGCTTTTGTTTTTGTCCCAAATGATATATCCCCATGTTCCGAGCAGGATAATAACAAGTATAGCCGTTAGGATATTCCGATTGTTATTATTGGTGACGACTACCGGCTTTTCTTCAGGAACATCGCTGTTAGGAAAGTTTTCGTAACTCATGTTATAAAGTTTTTTAAAATTAAATTGATTATCCTACCAAAATTTCCAAAACCATGCCAAAGACATTTTAACTAAATTCTCAACTATTTTTTCACAGTAAATATGTAAAAACCCTATTCTGTTATCTTTGGCCTAATGAGCGCCTTATCTATTCTATCAGATTGGAAAAAAAAGAATTATAAACCTGTGTATTGGCTTGAAGGTGAAGAGGATTTTTATATAGATGAGGTGGTAGAATATGCCGAAAAGAAAATTTTAACAAATGCTGATGCCGAGTTCAATCTCTCTGTTTACTATGGTAAAGACGCAAATTGGGCTGAAGTAATTAATTCGTGTAGGCGTTACCCGATGTTTGCCGACCGACAAGTTGTCTTGCTCAAAGAAGCCCAGCAAATGAGGGACATTGACAAATTGGAGAGTTACATTGAAAAACCGCTGGCATCCACCATTTTAGTTATATCATATAAAGGAAAGACATTAGACGGACGAAGTCGCCTGTCCAAAATCATAAAGAAACACGGTGAGGTTTTTTTGTCTAAAAAAATATACGACAACCAATTGCCCGCCTGGACTAACGGCTACCTTCAATCGAAAGGTTTTGAGATTTCGCCCCGCGCCTTAATGTTATTAGTCGACCATGTAGGTAATGACCTCAACAGGATTGCTAATGAGGTTGAAAAGCTCTCGGTGAACCTGGGTGATTCAAAAAGTATAAGCGAAGATGATATTGAGAAATATATTGGAGTAAGTAAGGAATATAACGTCTTCGAACTCCAGCATGCCATAAGTAAAAAAGATCTTCCCAAGGCTATTAAGATTATTCAATATTTTGAATCGAATCCAAAGGCTGCCCCAATTCCCCTTTTACTCCCCACATTGTATAATTATTTGAGCAGGATCATTGTTATTTATCAAATGAGTGATAAAAGTGAGCGTGCCCTTAAGCCACTTTTTTTTAATAATCCCTACCTTGTACAACAGGCGACAGATACACTCTTAAATTATTCGTTCGCAGAAATTGAAAAAGCGATTCTTTTACTGCACGACTATAATCTTAAAAGTATAGGGATAAACAGTTATGGCGTTTCGGGTGCTTCGCTGCTTAAGGAGCTGGCCTACAAGATTATAAATGGTGGTTCGTACAATTAGCCATTATTAAGTATTTGAATAGCATCTTTTTTATCGTCGGCTAATTGCGCCTTAAGTTTATCGAGGCCATTAAACTTAACTTCCGGCCTTAGGTAATTTTTTACGTAAACTCTTATAAGCCCGCCATATATTGATTGTTCAAAATCAAAAATATTTACCTCGATCACCTGCTTTGTGCCACCAATAGTTGGCCTCACCCCAATATTCATCATACCATTGTGATGCTGAGCATCTTCTCCGGCGAGGCGATCTAAACTAACTTCCACCGCATAGACGCCATTGGCGGGAATAAGTTTGTGATCATCGTTAATCTCAATATTGGCTGTAGGGTACCCGATTGTCCTACCGAGTTTATTGCCTTCAACCACTTTGCCTTCAAAAAAATAAGAATAACCTAAAGCCTCATTTGCTTCGGTAACATTTCCTTCGGATAGTGCATTACGGATCCTGGTGGAACTAATAATCACATTATGCAAGACCTGCTCGGGAATCTCCTTTACTTTATATTGATAATTTGCCTGGTACGCTTCCAGCAGTTTATAATCACCTGCACGGTTCTTCCCAAATCTATGATCATAACCAATAATGATCGTATGGGGATGAAATTTTGAAACAAGAAAATTACTGATATATGCTTCCGCAGATTGTTCGGCGAAGTCTTGAGTAAAAGGTACGACCACGAGATGATCTATCTGCTGTTGCTGCAGCAGCTCAATTTTTTCTGAAAGCGTACTAAGGAGTCGTATACTCTTCACCGATTCATTGTCGCTATCAATTTTCTTATTTCTTAAAACCATCCTTGGATGCGGGTGAAAAGTGATGATCACGGTTTCGCCACCAATTTCAAGTGCTTCTTTTTTGAGCTGGTTAATAATTTGAAGATGGCCTGTATGCACGCCATCGAAGGTGCCGATAGTAATGACTGCTTTATTAAAAGAAGGTAAGCTATTTATATCCCTGTGAACCTGCATTATGGGTTGCAAAATTATATTATATCAAATGAAAAATCTTATCTGTTAATGTTGCGGCAATTGAATGGAAGATGGCACGTCTATATTCTCTATTTTTACAGGAACTAAAACAGGGTGCATTGCAAATCCGATTGCTTTCGGATGTCGCTTTGCTGAACTTCATTTCGGCGGTGGAGACACCGCCCACGGCAGGCTGCCTTGGTTGGTGTCCGCACCAACCATCAAAAATTTGAAATGCGCCCCTAAAACATACGAATGTCTCTTTATTCAATGCGTGGTGTTTCGGCACAAAAAGAAGAAGTGCATGCTGCAGTAAAAAACCTTGACCAGGGAATTTTTCCCAGGGCTTTTTGTAAGATTTATCCTGATTATTTGGGAGGCGATTCAAATTTTGTAAATGTAATGCATGCGGACGGCGCTGGTACAAAAAGCGTTCTTGCGTACCTGTATTGGAAAGAAACCGGGGATGCTTCTGTATGGAAAGGAATTGCCCAGGATGCAGTGGTAATGAATTTAGATGACCTGTTGTGTGTAGGTATTTACAACAATATTATTTTCAATTCTACTATTGACAGAAATAAAAATTTGATTCCGGCAGAAGTTCTTGAGCAGATCATCACGGGTACCCAGGATTTTTTTGATCTAATGAAATCCTACGGCATCAATATTCAATACCTCGGCGGTGAAACTGCTGATGTGGGTGATGTAGTAAGAACCATTGCCGTAAACGGAACCATGACCGCAAGGTGGTCGAAATCAAAAATCATCACGAACGAAAAAATAAAACCTGGAAATGTGATCGTTGGGCTTGCATCTTTTGGGCAAGCCAGCTATGAAGAAAAATATAACAGTGGTATTGGCAGCAATGGCCTCACTTCTGCACGTCATGATCTATTGAATAAATATTATGCAGATAATTATAAAGAGAGTTTTGATAATTCATTGAAAGATGAAGTCGTGTATATCGGCAAATACCGAATACCGAAAATCGAAGGCGTTCTTTCACCTACAAGAACCTATGCGCCATTGATGAAGACTATTTTGGAAAAAGGATTTGAAAAAATATATGGGCTTATTCATTGCAGCGGCGGCGGTCAAACTAAGTGTTTGAAATATATTCCGGATAATATCAGAGTGGTTAAAGACAATTTATTTGAATCTCCTGAAATTTTTTCCGAAATTAAAAAGGCAAGCAAATCAAACGACCGCGAAATGTACCAGGTATTCAACATGGGATGCAGGATGGAAATTTATACAGACGAAGCTTATGCCGATGAAGTTATCCGGGTCGCGAAATCATTTTCCATCGAAGCGCAGATCATCGGCCGGGTTGAAGAAAGCAATAGGAAAGAACTTATCATTACCACGGGCAGCGCTGATTTGATTTTTAACTAATACTATCCAATAAACGATATTTTATGAGCATCATTGAAAAAATTTTACCGTCGAAAACTGAAATGGACGAAGTAGTTCGCAACAGCCAGGATTACACCTTATTTTCCTGGAGTAAGCAGAAGGGCACTAATCCAATTGCCGTGAAATACGGCGAAGGCGTTTATCTCTACGACTATGATGGAAAGAGATACCTCGACTTTTCTTCCGGGTTGATGAATGTAAATATCGGCCACGGCGACCAACGGGTAACGGAAGCCGTTATGAAGCAAATGCAGGAGATCAGTTATGTTACACCTTCATGCGTCACCAAAGCAAGGGGCGA
>JBDTVF010000317.1:0-3997 GCA_040007325.1 Ginsengibacter sp.
ATTTTTATGTAGATGGCGAAGTAAGCGCAGATGGGCACAACTGGAGCCTGGGCGCTTATGCAACAGACTATTTAGAAAAAAACTGGGTCACCAGTTATGGTGGCCGTGGCGGTTCTTATCCCGGTGAAGGCCAGATTGAAATTGCCAATAACAAAAATGGATTTATTTGGAATGATTGCGAAAGGGCTGGTGTAAGCTTCAGGACATATGGTGAGTTTGCTACTAATTACAAACCGAATATTCCTGTTCTTAAAAATCATTTTTGCCCATACTTTACAAGTTGGGATCTTAAGGTCCGTGACACTACCAGGTTTAATCAATGGAAGCGCGAGTTTGACTCACTGGTAGCTGCAAAGGCTTTGCCGCAAATGAATACTTTGCGTTTTCCCAATGACCATACCGAAGGTTTAGCAAAGGGTCGTCCTACACCTTTTGCGCACGCAGCAGATAATGATCTTGCCGTGGGCATGTTTATTGATCACCTAAGTAAAAGCCCAATCTGGAAGGAAAGTGTTGTATTTATAGTAGAAGACGATGCGCAGAACGGACCGGATCATGTAGATGCGCACAGAAGCCCGGCATATGTAGCGGGCCCGTTTGTAAAAAGAAAATTTGTTGATCACTCGTCGTACACCACTTCGGGAATTTTAAGAACAATGGAACTTATTCTTGGTTTGCCACCCATGAGCCAGTACGATGCCGCTGCAACTCCGTTATACAAATGCTTTAACGCTACGGCTGATGAAAGTTCATTCGACCATGTACCAAACCAGGTAGACCTTAGTAATAAAAACACTGCTGTGAATTCGCTTTCTGAAAAAAGTGCCGCATTTAATTTTTCAAAAGAAGATGCGATCGATGATGCAAAATTCAACGAGGTCTTGTGGAAAGGAATCAAAGGAATAAACAGTGTAGTACCATCACCAAGGCGGGCGGCTTTCTTAAGCGTTAAAAAAGATCTTGACGACGATGATGACTAAATCGTTCTGGCTTTTATAAATTCTGTTCCAGCTTTTCAAGGCTTACTTCCTCAAGTACCGATCGGACAGATTGGTCATTGTCCCAGTGCCATTTTATAAGCCTTATTTGCCCGGCTTCAATTTCAATTCCGGTAATATCGTCATCGTTATAACAGCAGCAACCACTGTTAAAGTAAGACGGGCGTAATGTGCTGTGAACAGGTTTACTTTCATCCCAATCTTCATAGATAATATTGTTAGGATGCTTTGAATAAAGTCCTGATGCGAACACGGGCTTGTGGGTATGGCCAGTGATTAAAAGTAAATTTTTCTTATGGCTACTCCATTCATACATCATAATATTATGACGATCTCTTAAGGTAAAATCCTTTGCCGGCGTGTTGATATTGATTTCAAGATAGCGTTGAACGGGCCGCCAAATGTGGCTGACGAGCCAGGTACTAAATCCATTGTTGTCACTCAGTTTGTCACCCTGGTGGCCGTGGGTTAAAAAAACATAAAAAGTTTTACTATTGATTGTAGTGTGTAATAAAACTCCTTCCCACACAGGCAAGGGAAGATCGAATATATTCTTAAACCATTTACTAACTTCCAGTTTATCCTTCCATATCAGGTCGTGATTGCCAAACGTTTTATAATATTTATTCAGCTTTTGAAAGCGTGCCTCTGACTGTAAAGAGACTGCATTTTTAGAAATCACCTGCCCGGGTGTGTACTTCCACAATTCTTCACTATCGCCCAGGTTTATGTAATTGAACTGGTTACTAAAATAATAGTCAAGTGCCGCTAAATAATTTTTTTCGTTACCTGCAAAGTCATCTCCAGGATCGCGGTTGCCTTTGTGATGATCGCTCAAGACAATAAATTTATCAACATTGAAATCTACTTTGAGGTTAATGCCACGTTTGCCAGGATGCTCTTTTACATTTCTCAAGAGTTTGCTTAGCGATTTAAATACTTCATTTTTATCAGGTGCGGAAGCATTCGATGCAAGCCTTGTGAGTAAAGGGCCTAATATTTTTTTTAAGAATTTTTTCAAAACAAAAGGAGAGCATTGCTGGCTTTTGAGTAGCCCGGCAATTATTTAAAATATTTTCCAATCACTGGAAGGCGCTGAAATTCTTTCGATTCCACACGCAAAATAAACCAGGCATACAGCGCCAGAAGGACCGTCGCGAAAATTAAACTAAAAAGATTGCCTTTCAGAAAATGCGTAAACCCTGAATGCACAAAATACAGCAGCACTACTATAACTATATAGGCCAGCAGCTTTTTCCAGGCATAAGGTATAGGATAAGCTTTTTGCCCCCACAAATAAGAAAGTACCATCATGCTGCCGTAACATAAGAAAGTAGCCCATGCACACGCCATGTATCCAAAATAAGGAATCAATGTAAAATTTATTACTAATGTGATTGCCGCGCCAATAAGGGTTATATACGCCCCGACCAACGTTTTATGCGTAAGCTTATACCAAATTGATAAATTATAATAAATGCCCAGGAACATATTTGCCAACAGCAGGATCGGCACCACTTTTAATCCAGTCCAATATATCTTTAGCTTAACAGGATCAGTGCTTAAAAAATATTTCCATATATCAATATACATGGCCACTACGAGAAACATAACGGTAATGGTGATCACAAAAAATTTCATCACCCGTGCATAGACTTTCTGAGGATTTTGCCCCTCGGACTGTTTGAAGAAAAAAGGCTCTGCACCCATGCGAAATGCCTGGATAAAAAGGGAAATTAAAATAGACAATTTGTAACAAGCCGAGTAAATGCCAACTTCATCTTTAGCAGCATTGATCCCTGATACCGGCGCAAGCCAGCTAAGCATAATACGATCAAAAGTTTCATTAATCATGCCGCCAAAGCCCGCAATAAGCAACGGAAGTGAATAAGCCATCATTGTTAGCCAAACCTTTCTATTAAATTTAAATTGAAATGAAAAAAGTTCTTTATATAAAAATATCAATGCAAAAAAGGCAGCACATAAATTAGCTATTATAATATAACCAACTCCATAAGCAGGATTATAAAATGTAGCAATAAAGCCATCAGGCTTTTCGGCAGCCAGCCTCGGACACACAGATAACAGAAAGTAAATAACACCAATCTGGATAAGGATTTTTGAAATCATTATCATTGCGTATTTGCGCGGCCTTTGTGCAAGACGCAGTTTGGCCAATGGTAATGTGGCTAAAGTATCACAAGCAATAATCAGCGCCGAATAGGTAATAAATTCCTTATGATTATCTAATCTTAGTAAATGCGCTAAAGACGATCTCGATAATATAAGAATGATAGTTAGGAAAACAGTTGTGCATAAGACCGAAATGGTTGCGGTACTGTAAATGTCTTTTTTATACTCATCCTTAGAAGCAAAACGGAAATAGGCCGTTTCAATACCGTAGGTAAAAATTACATTTAGAAATGGAATGGCGGCATACATGATGCTCATATCGCCATACCCTGTAACAGATAATTTGGCGGTTAAATATGGCGTAAGTAAATAAAACAAAAACCTTGCAGCAATAGAACTCACACCATACCACATTGTTTGTCCCGCTAATTTTTTTATGCTGCTCAAGAATCAGGATTTAAAAAGGTGCAAATTTAGTTTTATAAATATTAATGAATGATAACAACATTCGGAAAGTGCGCATTCAAATTTTGATCGTTTGGTGATGACACCAACCCCGGGGAGGCCACCGTGGGCGGTGTCTCCACTGCCCACAAGAAGAACGACCCCATAATTTGAAATGCAACATTCGGAAACGCTCCGCGAAAAAGTAAACGTTTAGGGCTGCGAAAATCTTTTGTCATTGAGGAAAGAAGTGTCTTTTAGAGCATGCAGGAAATATACGAGGTCATTTTTTTCATCCTCAGAAAACACCATTGGCTTCTCTAATATAGGATCAAGTGTAGCACTCTTCTCTATGCCGGAGGTGTAATGATCAACCACTTTGTATAATGAATACAACCTGCCATCGTGCATGTATGGAAACG
>JBDTVF010000318.1:0-3997 GCA_040007325.1 Ginsengibacter sp.
ATATTGCCAAGCAAGCCAAGACCCGCCTTTCGCAGTGTCCATATCTTTTTTGTATCGTCTCCAAAAAGCAAAGGGAAATGATAACCCAGCCCGGCGGCACGCATTTCTTCTTCCACCTGTTTCGCGATAACTATTACTTCTTCACGGGTTTGCCTGGCAAATTCAATAACCAGTATTGCACCGGGATCACCTTGCACGAAGAACCTGTTCTTCCTTTGTTCGATATTGTCTTTAGTACATTCGAGGATGTAACTATCTATCAACTCACTCGCACTCGGGTTATGTTTTACGGCAATAAGATTTGCACGCAGCGATTCATCTATTGTATTAAAATGAACACATAACAAACCAATTTCTTTCGGCGGTAACGGCACCACATTCAGCTTAATATCTTTAATGAAAAGGAGTGTTCCTTCAGAGCCTGCTATGAGTTTGCAAAAATTAAATTCGGTTTCTCCGGCAGTGAATGGTGCAGTATCTAACAATACATCAATCGCATAGCCGGTATTCCTTCTATGTATTGTTTTTTTGGGAAACTGTTTTCTTATCTCAACCTGGTTATCGTAATTGCTTAAAAGATTCCTTGTCGTTTTGTAAACACTTGCCTCGAGTGAATCACCTTCACACTTCTCATGAAACTCATCTAGCGTAAGTGAATTAAAAGTTGCTTCTGAGCCATCACTTAATATGGCATTTATTTCTATAAGATGATCCCGCGTACTTCCATACACGATCGAATTGGAACCGCATGAATTATTTCCAACCATTCCACCCATCATCGCCCTGTTGGCTGTAGAAGTTTCCGGCCCGAAAAATAAACCGTGTGGTTTTAGAAACATATTCAGCTCATCACGTATAACGCCCGGCTGTACACGCACCCAGTGTTCTTCAGTATTCATCTCAAGTATCTTATTGAAATTCTTGGAAACGTCAACGATTATACCCTTCCCCACCACTTGGCCGGCAAGAGAAGTACCTGCAGTTCTCGGTATAAGAGATGTGTTTTCGCGGCGTGCAAATGCAATAAGTTTTTTAATGTCTTCCACCGATTTTGGAATAGCTACAGCCAGTGGCAATTCACGGTAAGCTGATGCATCCGTGGCATATAAAACCCTCATTTTTTCATCAAAGAAAAGTTCTCCTTCTAATTGACCAGACAACTCTTGCAGCCTTTGCTTCATATCGATTTGGTTACATTTTTTACGAGCCGTAAAATTAAATCGTTTTAAAATAAGATAATCGGAATGCAAAACGAACTGTTGGAATTATTGTGGGGCGCTGTGCATGCTTGCGATTAAGGAATCTAATTTTTCATTTTCCTGCAGGCGCTTATCTATGCGGCGGATAGTAGTATCGGACATAAACCAGTTCATAGCATACGGAGGTTCCCTTTCTTTAAACCTTTCGCGCAACGGATCGTTTTTCCATTCTATTGAATCTTTATACAAAGGTATCTGGAGATAATCCGCCTTATTGCCGGAGTAATTATTAATGTCTTTTATGTAATTTATCAGCCGCCCGTCATTGACTGTAGTTTGCATATCGTATGCTCCGATAATAGTAAGTATCGGCGCAAGCACATCATTCTTGAACGGCGCTACTTTTTTGATATTTGATGAGTCGAGGTTTACAGGGCTGTTTGTAATGTGAAGAATTTTAAAATGCAGTTTTCGGATTGCTTTATACATCGTACCATGGTGTATGCTATCTTCTGCAGCAATGTTCATTATACCTCTTATCATTTCCTGTATTACGCCGGCGCCTGAGTTATCAAAATATCCACCATCTACAAAATAATTATTTGCAATGCGACCGGCCGGACTTAAGTACGGAAATCTTGCACCCAGGATTGCGCCCGATGTTAACGTGATGTCATTTGTTTTCTTTAATAAATTCAAAACATCTACACGATTATTGAAAGTTCCTGAATCGAGTTTTAGATTAGTCACTACGCCGGGATTACCATCTTGCATGCGTGTTGTGTTTACACATAATATTGGCAGATTGACTCTGCCATTTTTCAACGCAGGAAAAAGTGAAAGCGAATCATAAAACGGAACGCGGTATATGGAATCAGCATTCTTTAATGATGCCTTTTCAAATGAGCTTTCAAGTGCCGCTGCGCGATCGGAGACTGAACTTACATGAAAAATATAATTGAAAAAGTCAGGACCCAACATTCTTGCAACTGTATAGGTAAAATAATCCTGCTTCAAAAATTCTTTTGACGAAGAACTATATATGGCCTTTTGTTTTTCATCTTTATCTTTCAATAGACCAAAGAAGGTAGCTACTCCCACGCCTCCGCCTGAGGTTCCTGATAAACAAAAAACATGATCTGAGAATCTGTCGGAAGGACTATAAATCAAGGTTGAATCTTCAATTTTTCCAAGTACAGAGGCTGTCCAATAGCCGGAACGTGATGCGCCGCCATTGGCCATTACGAAATAGATATTATAACCATTTGCGCTTGTGTCTGCCATTACATTTCTGTCACAAAGCCACGCCGCTAAATATTCCTGCAGGTGTGGTCGCTCTGCATAGTGGTTGTTGTCTTCAGGTGCATGAAATTTTCTTACATAGTGAGTTTCACGCAGGCCAAAAACTAACGCCAATATAAAAAAAATAAAGTGGAAGTTTATTTTATACCGTACCGAAAAGGCAGTAACAATATTTCCAAATGCGAGTAGCACACTAAATGCAAGTATGATAAAAGAGAAGGGCCCGATATCTCTTGCGAAAAGAAGCCAGTTAATGGAGAGCAGATAAAAAATAACACCACAAATGCCAACTAAGAAAAACCATTTGAAATACCCGGATTCTTTCCTGGACACACAAAAGAAATCCATGATTTTTATCAAGAGACTTCTGCTGCTGCCTTGTTCCTTTTCAATTTTCAATTTTGCTTTTGCAGTGTTTGCCTCATCTTCCATCTCTACCCTTCTAAGATTTATATACAGGATAAATACAGCGTGAAGTAAAATAAGCAGTGCGAATAGGATACCTATATGAGCTTTCCCTGGCAGAAAACTAACGAACAGCACGATGACCAGGAATATTATTGATAGGATGCGAAATAAATTCCTGAAGCCAGGCCTTGAAGCCTGTGAATTATTGATCCATTTATTAAGGTAGCGTAAAAGAATAAGCGCAATTAAAAAAATGATCCACGCTGCCACGCCGGGGAGCGGATTTATTAAAATGGGTGATTGTAACACAGCGAGCTCAAGAACCAGGAAACATGCATTACCTATCATCCTTGGAAATTCACTCAGAAAATTTTCGCTTAACTCGAAATAATGTTTGCGTGCTTTAAACTGGCTTTCCACTTCTTCCCTGCCAGCACCGGTTATTTCAATCACGGTATCTTCCTGCTTTGATTTTTTGATGTATGAAATAATTCTTGATGAATACCAACTTACATAGACCCAGAAGCCAATTGCAAGAAAAAATATTATACGCGTATAGTTGAAAGAAAGAAAACCAAGATGCGATTGGTTTTCAGTAAAGGCTATAATAATGTCTTTGCCCTGGCCGAGTATCCAAAAGCAAAAGACAAATAAAATAAGGAACAATATTCCCGGGAAAAACAGCCAGAGAGCCTTTAGTAATTGGGATAAAAACCTTACTATATGCGAGCCAAAACTTTTGGAAGATCCGGACATGATAAAAGGATAAGATTTGAATTAAACGCACACTAAAATTACGCCGCAGTAATTGGGGATACAAAATATTTCGAAAAGATGGTTACAAGAGCGTCAACATAGCGTCATTTTATTTCTAAAATTGAAGAAAGGCTATATAGTTTTTAGGCATAAATTTGCACTGCATTTTAATCATACGAATGACTTCATTTTTTTTAATCAACCAACTATGAAAAAACGTATTGTGTTGTTTGTATTGGCATTTAATTTTGCTGCTATCTCTTCCTTTTCGCAATCAAAAATTACCGGGCATATATCCGACACAAAATCTCAACCGCTGGCAGGAATATCTG
>JBDTVF010000319.1:0-3976 GCA_040007325.1 Ginsengibacter sp.
AGCGTCAAATGTAAGGGTAGAATCTGTGCCCGTATTTAATACCTGTAGGTTATAAACTCTGGCTGCAACGTCAAGAGACGATGGATTATTTAACTTCTCTTCTATTTCTTGCGCTTTTTTCATGTTAAGTATTGCAGACTCTACTTGTGGCTTTGCCGAATTTACGTCAGGTATACCTTCACTCACTTTGCTCTCTACCATTGCAACTACAAATTGATCTTTCACCAAAAAAGGTTCAGATACATCTCCCTCTTTGGCTTCAAAAGCCCACTTAATAATCGACCTGGCATCCTGCAGGCCTCCGAGCTGATAGTCATTTTCCTTTATTACTACTGGGAAAGAAATTTTATTAAGGCCGTTTTGTGTTATGTATTTATCAAAAGATTGTTTATCCCTCGCCTGTCCTGAAAGTTTTGTCGCAGCTGCATTTGCAAGATTAATCGTTTCATCACTAGGGGCAATTTCTTTTGCCATATAAGCAATCTTGTAAGCTGGCTCCGGATTTATTTTATCCAAAATTTCTATATAATGCCAACCAAACTGCGTCTGGACCACTTTTTTTGTTATACCCTGCTTATTAAGTAAAAAATCACCAAACTCCTTTGCAAAATTGTCGCCCTGCATAGTCATTAGGTCAAATGTCATTACTCCTTTGTCTGCTTGTGCTACTTTATCAGTAGAATATTTTACCTCAAGCGAATCGAAATTTGCGCCATTCTTAATAGCGAGAGCAACGCTATCTGCTATGCGGTGTGCGGTACTGTCCGGCATTATAGGCTGCTGGGTTTGAGGATCAACAGTTCCAAGTAATATATGCCTGCACCTGATGCTATCCGGCAATACTTCTGTAGAGATCTTTTTTGCTAACACGTAATTTTTTCCATCGAGGTAAGGTCCGAAAACCTCGCCATCATTCATTGTTACTATTGAATCTTTATTTGGGATCTGGATTTTAGATTTTGGCGTATAACCATCTAAGAAATTAATGGCTGAAGAATTTCTACCCAGGAAAGCCTTGGTGTTAGAATCCGCGGTAAACTGTGGTCTTAATTGATTAAGTGATTCTTCTATTCTTACACTATCATCATGGCTCGCTGAAGCAGTAAAAGTAACATAAGATATTTTACGACCCGCTTCTTGCTTAAACTTGTTTTTATTATCCTTTAGGTATTTCTCTACATCACCATCGGTAACTTTTACCGTGCTGTCAGGAATTAATGTATAAGGAATCGCCACATAAGATAAGGTGGCAAAATTATTTTTCTGTTCTTCGTTTTCCTTAGTGAGCCACGCAGGCGTGTAAATACTTCCCGCAATAAGAGACGTGTATTTTGTATAAAGACTATTGAGGCGCATCGGATCAATAACCTGTAAACTTATCGCATTTCTTTGTTCCTCATTTTTCGATTTTTTGGTTTGCGCCCACCATTGTTTTGCCTGTTCAATATCATACTGGCCTGTTTCTTTATTAGTAAAAGCTTGTTTTAATTGTTGCGGTGCATCGTCACTAAACATTATTGAGCTCATCTCCTTCGGGGTAAAAGTCAATCCTAGATCATTAAACTGTTCGGTTACAATTTTTTCAGCAACCATTTGGTCCCAAACAGACTGCATAATTTGATTACGCTGGTCTGCTCCACCATTAGGATATTGTTGTTCCATTTCCTTTACCTTCCCGTTGAAATCATCATATTCAATTTTCTCTCCGTTTACACTGCCAAGAGTTGTAGTATTTACACCTCCGAATAACTTACCGGTTCCGCTCCTGGAATCCATAAGAATAAATCCGATAAGGCTCAATGCTATGATGGCAATTACGATTACGGCACCTTTCTCACGTATGTTCTGTATTATTGACATTGTTTATTTTTCTGCTTAGTTTAAAAAATAAGGACGGCAAAAATAGTGTAATTTAAAATAGTAACAAACTGTGGAAAACTCATAAAGAATAGCAGTAGTAAGCTTTGCGGGCATATTTTATTGTAGTGGAATCCATTCAGGAGAAATGGTAATTTATTTTTTCACAAAAGCTTGTGGGAATTTTTGTTTTTGTGTTGATAAGCATACATTCTCCAATATTTTTCCTTGGTAATATTATTAAAAGAAATGGGTTTTGGTTCGCTTTATGAATTCATCGCAAGAAAGCCACAATTTTTGCTTTGCTCATTCACATTTTTTATTTTATTGTGTCGCCACTAAATTTACTCACCGTTTTTTATCAACCTATGTTTATAAAGATTGTTAATTGAACTCTATATTCACTATCCTTATGTTGAATACTTGTGAAATAGAGTGGATAATAGTTAAGTTTTAAATTTGCATCAATGATTAATCATTTTCTATCCACAAATTCACATACATAATAGTAATAGGCTATTAAATAAATAATGTATTAATATTAAATACTATGGCAGATATTAACATCCAGGCAGCGAAAGAGACTTTAGAGAAAAAAGGTTTTCTTGATTTAGATATTGACGTTAACTTAGACCTCTTCGCAGAAATTGAAAGATTAAAAAAAGAAAAAAATGCCATTATACTTGCCCACTATTACCAAGAACCAGATATACAGGACGTGGCAGATTTTATTGGAGATAGCCTCGGTCTTGCTCAAAAAGCACAATCAACTAATGCAGACATAATAGTTTTTGCTGGTGTCCATTTTATGGCTGAGACCGCTAAGATTCTCAACCCTGATAAAAAGGTTTTGTTGCCGGATCTAAAAGCAGGATGCTCCTTAAGCGACTCAGCGCCTCCCGCACTCTTTAAAAAATTCAGGGATAAATATCCCGATCACATAGTTATCACTTATATAAATTGTTCAGCGGGCATGAAGGCATTAAGCGATATCATATGTACTTCTTCAAATGCCCAGGCAATTATAGAAAGCTTACCAAAAGAACAAAAAATTATTTTCGCCCCCGATAGAAATCTTGGCGCATATTTAAATAAAAAGACAGGCAAGGATATGGTTTTATGGAATGGTGCATGTATCGTTCATGAAATTTTCAGCCTCGAAAAAATAACCCGCCTGAAGGTGAGGCATCCAAAAGCAAAAGTGATTGCTCACCCAGAATGTGAAGAACCTGTTTTAAGAATTGCTGATTTTATAGGAAGCACCACATCTCTTTTAAAATATACAATAGATAGCGACGCTGAAGAATTTATTGTAGCTACAGAAACAGGAATACTTCACCAAATGCAGAAGCAATCACCGGGGAAAACTTTTATCCCCGCGCCGCCGGATAATATGTGTGCCTGCAATGACTGCCCTTATATGAAGCTTAATACGCTCGAAAAATTATACCTGTGTATGGAATACGAGGAGCCTCAAATAATAATGGACAAAAGGTTACTGGAAGCATCCAAAAAACCTATTATGCGGATGCTTGAGATAAGCCATAAATATGGGTTGTAGGCGAAAAAACCTATAATATCCAACCTAAGATTTTGAATTTTATTCATATAGAAATTATTGATGTTTATTTTCCAATCTCTTGACACAACTTTTAAAATACAGATTAGAAATAGCTTAAGCAACTTACAAGGCGGGCATTTTAAAATAATATAATGAAGTAATAACCGTTTAAGTCCTTAATTATTTAAACTATTTATTTCAAAATCTAAAAAATGCTTATGAAAAGAATCAAAATTATTCTAACACTTATTGTTTGTACATCATTTGCTTATGGGCAGGAATCCAAAACGCCGATGAATAATATTAAAGTAAATATTTTCAGCCCGATCGTTAAAACAGGTTCCTTTTTTTATGAAAGAAAAATTAATACTAATTCAAGCGCTCAATTGGGCGTTGGCTTCACTGCTTATAACAGGGAAGGAATTAAAATAAATGGTACTTTCTTTACGCCTGAATATCGCTTCTATCTCTCGAGCAGTAAGGAAGCTATGGAAGGATTTTACGTAGGACCATATGTAAGATATCAAAATCTAAAAATTGAAGATGGACAAACAACAG
>JBDTVF010000320.1:0-3968 GCA_040007325.1 Ginsengibacter sp.
ATTGGAAGAGTTGATGTTAATCTCAATTCAGGAGCCACTGCAACCTATACATATAATGATGCAGATCTTCTTATAAAAAAATCAAATGGTGTTGTTTTTTATCGTTTGAAAATGGTTGACAAAGATGGTAAATCCACCTATAGCGATATTCGGAACATAAAACTATCTCTTAAAGCTTTTGCGGCTAATCTTTATCCTAACCCGGCAAAAGGATTTAGTACTCTTATAATAGATCTCGATAATCCCTCACAGGTAGCAGTAAGTATCTCTGATGCTTCAGGAAGAATAGTTCATAAGATTCAGTTTACAGGATTTAAAGGCGTTAATCAACAGAAGGTTAATCTGTCTAAACTGGCAGGCGGTACTTACCTCGTAAAGGTGAATGCCGGCGGTGATATACAAACCTTGTCTCTTATTAAAGAATAAGTCAAAAAAAATCAATGTTAAAAGGCCGGTATAATAACCGGCCTTTTTAATGAATATAATTATCGAATTATATACTAAAAGAAGTATTGATAATTTCAGCTTGCTCCTGCGCATGGATTTTTGCAAATCCCGTAGCAGTTGCAGCACTTGCAGGCCTACTTATGATGCCATAATTAATTGAAGTAAGATTCATTCGAAGAAAGGATGCTGCTCCCATATTAACGGGTTCTTCCTGCACCCAGTACCATATAGCTTTACTATATTTTTTATATAATTGAAGTAACTGTTTCTCAGGTAACGGATATAGTTGCTCCACTCTTACTACTGCCACATCTTCCTGTTTATCTTTTTCTTTTTTCTCTGCAAGGTCAAAATAAATTTTCCCGCTACAGAAAAGAACCTTGGTAATTTTATCTGGTTCCGCTATTGACTCATCATCTATTACCTCTTTAAATCCGCCTGACGTGAATTCCTTGATATTACTATAGCTTCCGGGATGTCTTAAGTTAGCCTTAGGTGAAAAATTTATTAAAGGTTTCCTAAACGGCCATGCCAGTTGTCTTCTCAAAACGTGGAACAGGTTGGCAGCCGTTGTAACATTTGTGACCACAATGTTTAGTTCAGCGCACATTTGAAGAAAACGTTCGAGTCGAGCACTGCTATGTTCCGGACCCTGGCCTTCGTATCCGTGAGGTAACAATAATACTATTCCGTTCATCCGACGCCATTTCTGCTCAGAACAAGTAATAAACTGGTCGATGATAGACTGGGCAGTATTCGCAAAATCACCGAACTGTGCCTCCCATAATACGAGCGCATTGGGATTGGCCATTGCATATCCATATTCAAATCCCAGCACCGCGTATTCACTCAATAAAGAGTTGTAAATCCTGAAATGCCCTTGCTTATCCGATACAGTGCTAAGGCGATTGTAAAATTCATCAGTGTTCTCATCACGAAGAATTGCATGCCTGTGACTAAATGTGCCGCGGCGAATATCCTGTCCACTCATGCGGACGTCTTTACCCTCCATCAAAATACTCGCGTAACCCATCAACTCACCAGTCGCCCAGTCAAATTTTCCCTCCTTTTCAAAAAGCCTGACCTTATCCTGAAGAATTTTTTCAACTTTTCTTAAAGGCTTAAATCCATCGGGCCATGTCATTATCTTATTGAAAAGGTTTTCGGCATTTTCTTTTGATATAGCGGTGACCGGCGAACTTTCGAAATCCTGCGCAGTCGCTTTTCTAAGACTTTGCCACCACATCTCAGGTACCTGGTATTTATAAGGTAACGGATTCTGTTTTAAGTCATCAAGCCTTTCCTGCAGATCACTCCAAAACTTTTTTTCCATTTCTTCCGCAAGCTCTGAAGTACCTTCTTCGCCATGCATTTTTAGCCACTTGATATACACCTCACGCGGATTTGCCTGTTTTTCGATCAATGCATATAGACCGGGTTGCGTGAATTTAGGATCATCACCTTCATTATGTCCGTGCCGGCGATAACAAACCATGTCAATAAAAATGTCGCTATTAAATTCCTGCCTGTACAGCATCGCAATTTGTGCAACCTTAACTACAGCTTCGGCATCATCACCATTCACATGAAAGACCGGAGCCTCAATAATGGATGCCAGTGATGTGCAATAGTCCGACGTACGGGCATCGTCAAAATCTGTTGTAAACCCTATTTGATTATTGATCACAAAATGCAATGTACCTCCGGTGCAATATCCCTTCAGGCCACTCATTTGTAAAACTTCGTAGACAATCCCCTGCCCTGCCAATGACGAATCGCCATGTATTAAAATGGGAAGGATTTTATCATAATCACTTTCATAAATAATATCCGCCTTGCTCCTTGCAAAACCTATTACAACAGGATCCACAGCTTCCAGGTGAGACGGATTTGGGGCAAGCTTCAGGTGCAATTTTCTGCCCGAAGCAGTTTCTATTTCACTGCTGAACCCCATATGATACTTAACATCCCCGCTACCCATGGTTGTATCAGGTATTGCGTTCCCTTCAAATTCAGTGAAAATTTGTTCATAGGTCTTTCCAAGAATATTAGCTAGTATATTGAGTCTACCCCGATGAGCCATGCCTATTACGACTTCGTGTACATCGTTTTCTGATGCTGTATTTATTATAGCGTCCAATGCGGCAATGGTACTCTCACCACCTTCGAGTGAAAATCTCTTTTGCCCAACATATTTTGTGTGAAGAAACTTTTCAAACATTACACCTTCGTTCAGCTTTTGCAGTATCCTGCGTTTTTGTTCCAGCGGAACAGGCGCAGTTATCTTATTCTCAGCTGCATCGATTATCCATTCAATTTTTTTGCTATCGTTTAAAGCGCTGAATTCAACACCAACTGAACCTACATAACATTTTTTGAGGTAATTGATAATATCCTGCAGTTTGGCTTTACCAAGGGTGGTAAATTTGCCAGCGAAAAATTCTGTTTGCAGGTCTTTATCATCAAGCCCAAAATATTTTAATTCAAGATTGGCGTGGCGATCTTTTCTTTCCCTAATGGGGTTGGTTTTAGCAACAAGGTGCCCTTTATTTCTATAAGCCTGGATCAACCTGTATACGGAGAATTCTTTATCCAGCTGTATATTTTGAGGAATTCCTGCTGTGACAGGAGCGCCGTTTGTTTTACCGCTGCCGTTAGAAAGTGCGAAATCAAATCCTTCAAAAAATTTCCTGAGATCCACATCAATACTTTCTGGATCTTTTTGGTAATCTGTGTATAAATTCTCAATGTAAGCCGGGTGGGAGTTTGTGATATACGAGAAATCTTTCATAATAATTGGTAATTCAACATTTTTACATTGCAAATATCGGTTGTTTTTCTGTCAGGTTAAGTATAATAGAATCAAAAAAGAAAGGAAGTAAAAGCTTATTACAACGACAGTTTAAAAATTAATTCAATTAAGAAAAATTTTTATTCGCCTAAAATACTATCTTCGCACCCCAAAAAATTAATAAATGGCCAACCATTCAGCAACAAAAAAAGATGTTCGTCAAAGTTTGAAGCGCAATGAACGTAATCGTTATCACGGTAAAACTACCCGAAATGCAATCAGGGATTTAAAAGCTCTGGATACTAAAGCAGCAGCTTCTGAAAAATTGCCGGCAATTGCCTCAATGCTTGACAAACTTGCCAAGCGTGGAATTATCCATAAGAATAAAGCTGCGAATTTAAAGAGAAAACTTACTAAAGGTGTTCAAACCTTGGCAAAATAATATTACTTGATTTTATCCTAATGATAAGGCCCGTTACTTGTAACGGGTTTTTTGTTTAAATCAGGCAATTCGACGGAGGTCTATAAACTGGAATTGATATTGGATTAAGTTAATTCCCCGTATACCAGAGAAAGAGAACTTGTAGCTTCGATATTCTTTTTTTTGAACAGAAAAAAACCTTAATTTTGCAGCCCAAATTATAAAATAATTATTCACCGTCTGTTAATAACAGTAAAAAACAAGTAAATGCAGAATTACGAATTGATGGTGATTTTTACCCCTGTACTT
>JBDTVF010000321.1:0-3955 GCA_040007325.1 Ginsengibacter sp.
ATAAGATTGCATACTACCTGCCCTTTATTGAACAAAAGAATTTCCTGCATGCGCATTCGCATTTTGCATTTACAGGTTGGGTAACACATATACTAATGGTATTAATGTGGGGCTATTTATATAATTATCTACCCACACATTCCTTAAAGAAGTACAAATGGCTTGTAATAGCTAACCTCGCAGCTGCTTACGGTATGTTAGGTTCTTTTCCCTGGGAAGGATATGGAGTTGTTTCAATTATATTTTCAACTTTATCCATACTTGTTTCTTACGCATTCGCAGTAATTTTTTGGAATGATCTTAATAAAATAAAAGTAAAGATCATAAGTAAATACTGGTTCAAGGCAGCTTTGCTTTTTAATGTTCTTTCATCATGCGGTGCTTTTTTTCTTTCATACATGATGGCTAATAAAATTCAGCATGCGGATTGGTTCCTGGCAAGCACTTACTATTTTCTGCACTTTCAATATAATGGTTGGTTTTTCTTTGCATGCATGGGTTTATTTAGTGAATGGCTAAAAGAAAACATGTCCTTTACAACACAACAAAAAACCTTTTGGCTTTTCGCATTGGCTTGCATACCGGCCTATTTCTTGTCCGCGCTGTGGCTCCCCATACCAAATTGGGTTTACATACTTGTAGTGCTCGCCGCTGCTTCACAATTGACCGGTTGGATACTGATATTGAGATCGATCTATATAAAAAAGGCGGGATTTCTTAAAGACATTTCAACGCTTACCAAATGGCTTTTTATTTTATCGGCTACAGCACTGTCAATAAAGTTTCTACTGCAGTTAGGTTCCGTTATTCCGTCATTAAGTAAACTGGCATTCGGTTTCAGGCCGATTGTTATCGGTTATTTGCACTTAATGTTTCTCGGCGTAATTACCATGTTTATCATTGGTTATTGCCTGGTGAAGCAATTTATTTTCACTAATAAATTTATAAATACAGGTATAGTAATTTTTGTATCCGGTATTATTCTGAATGAACTTTTGCTTATGGTGCAAGGCCTTTCGTACATGAACTATATTACTGTTCCTTATGTAAATGAAATGCTTTTAGGCGCTGCGGTTATAATGTTTGCAGGAATATTAATATTCAATTTGAAAGGGAAACGAAAAGAGCAATTACTTTCCTGAGAATATTATTTTTTGATTCAGGCTACGGTCATTTATTTGTTTGGCTTGCCGGTCACTCTGGTATCACGTCATCTATCCTCGCTACTAATTCCGATTACTTTTTAAAAAGTAATAAGTGTGCTTTAATTTTGAAAGAATAGCCAACAAAAGCTAAACTCATAAAATATAAAAATTGCACAACGGAATTCCTCTTTCAGTTTCTTTAGATCCTGTATTAGAAGCAGAAAATATTCAACCGAAAATATCTCAAAATAAAAAAAGGATTACAATAGTTTCCGGGCTTGCAGTCTTAATTGCTATCTGCATCAGCTTCATCGCCAAATTCCTGGTATATCTTATTGACCTGATTACAAATATTTCTTTTCATGGTAATTTTTCTATTGCACACGGGACCCCTGCTGATAATTCTCTTGGGCTATGGGTGATAGTTATACCTGCAGCCGGAGGCTTACTGGTTGGCCTGATGGCACTCTATGGCTCAAAGGCCATACGCGGCCACGGTATTCCCGAAGCGATGGAACAGATATTAACCAATCAAAGTAAAATCAAGCCATCCGTTACTTACCTCAAACCCATTTCATCAGCTATATCTATAGGAACCGGCGGGCCTTTTGGGGCGGAAGGCCCTATTATAGCTACAGGAGGCGCATTGGGTTCTACATTGGGACAGCTACTGCACATCACACACAATGAAAGAAAAATTTTGTTGGCGGCAGGCGCAACGGCAGGGATGGCCGCAATTTTTGGAAGCCCTGTTTCTGCTATCTTTTTAGCGATAGAGCTTTTGTTATTTGAGTTTTCCCCGCGTTCCATAATTCCTGTTGCCTTGGCATGTATAACCGGCGCGGCAGGCCATCATTTCCTATTTGATACGAGGCCTGTATTTGCTATGACAAAATTAATAGAAACACCTACAAATACTTCCCTGGTTGCTTATAGCGTGATGGGAATTGCTATCGGTTTATTATCAGTAGCCGTTACAAAAATTGTTTATTTAATTGAAGATGGCTTTGAAAAACTTCCGGTTCATTGGATGTGGTGGCCTGCAATTGGCGGTTTAGCTGTTGGCATAATCGGATATTTTTCGCCCCGAACATTAGGCGTGGGTTACAATAATATCACCGACGTATTATCAGGTAATCTCACTATGCATATTGTACTCAGTTTATGTTTGTTTAAATTTATTTCATGGGCTATCGCATTAGGTAGTGGTACATCCGGAGGTACACTTGCTCCGTTGCTTACGATTGGCAGTGCAACTGGAATGCTGCTGGGAAGTGTGGTGCTCTTTATTTTTCCCTCGTCTGGTGTAACGCTGCCATTAGCGGCCTTGGTGGGCATGGCAGCAATGTTTGCCGGAGCATCAAGGGCATTTCTAACGTCAATCATTTTTGCGCTGGAAACAACTGCACAATCCAATGCATTATTGCCATTATTGGCAACATGCGGAGCGTCTTATATCATATCGTTCTTCCTGATGGAAAGTACTATCATGACAGAAAAAATATCACGCAGAGGAGTAATGACTCCTGATTCCTACGAACCTGATGTCCTGGAAAAGATTACCGTAGAGCAAGTGATGGAAAAAAATGGTTTGATCATTAGTGAAGATAACAGTATCAGCGAAGTACTTGCGTGGCTTGATAAAGAGCCGGAGTATAGCGGCAATTTTTTTATAGTTGCCAATGACAAAGGTGAATATAAAGGTATCGTGAGTTCATCGAATTTATTTAGCAGAAATCACAAAGCCGAAATACTAATCGGATCACTCATTAAGCGAAAATATATTTCAGTTCAAATTGATAATAGTTTGCGTACAGCCGTTGAAGTTATGGCCAGAGAAAATATAGATGTATTGCCGGTTTTGGCTAAAACAAATGATAATATTATTGGCATACTATCATATAAAAATATAATAGCGAGCTACAAACACGGCATAGAAGATCATACGAAAAAACGCCCTGATATATCGGTGAGGAGGAGAGGCTTGAAATTATTGGTAAGAGGACAAAGAATAATCAGCAGCAGGAAAATTAGATAGTTTTCAAATGACGATATTATTAAACCATTAAACCAACTTCGCATTTAGTTTTTCCACCTCTTCGCCTATCAATCGCCAATATCCATCCAATTAATATCAAAAAATATCAATTCGCCCGTTACCAATTAAAGAAGATATGTTCACTTACGGTCAATAATTATTTAGTGGTTACATCTAATAACTTGTAAAAGGGGCATAAGTCGATAAAAACTACAATAACAGGGATAGGAGCCAGGCAGTCCACAAATTAGCATAGATCAATTGTCTTGTGCTTTTAATAATAGTCCGCATATAAAATCAATGTCTTCTATTCCAAGACCGTGGTACATTGGTAAACAAACCACCTTGCAAGTGATTTCATCGCAAATAGGCGTTGAGTGAGCGGAAACATATCTCAGGTGATTAAGAGTGGGATAGAAATATCGTCGCGGATAAACCTCATTGGCGGTAAATATTTCTAAAGCTTTTTCCAAAGCATTTTCTGATTCGAAAATCACAGGGTAATATGCATAATTGAATTCTGCTTCGGTATTAATTTTTATAGTTTTTAATCGCAAATGTTGATTCCACAAAGCATACCTCTCATATTGCATTTTCCTCTTCTCACTGATTGCGGCTACATATTTTAAATTTACAAGACCCATAGCAGCATGGAACTCCGAATTTTTTCCATTGATACCAACCTCTGCAAAGTCAATCGGGCCATCGTGTCCAAAGTTTCGCATGTAGGCCATTTTTTTTAAGAGATCCGGATCTTGCGTAACAACAGCGC
>JBDTVF010000322.1:0-3954 GCA_040007325.1 Ginsengibacter sp.
TGCTGTTGCCTGACCTTTGTAAGCTCTTACACCGGTATCTTCAAAAGTTTGAGCCATTGCTAACTGCACATCGTAATTAGCCAGGTATCCTGTGAAAGGACCTGTACCTGAACCACTACCAGCAGTGAAGTCAAATGTTGGCTTGGCGATAGCGGCAGAGCCCAATACTGATTTCAAAAAAGCAACGTGCTTATTCTCATCATCTGCGATTTTAGTCAATGCACCTTGTGCAGCCGCAGAGGCAGTAAGATATCCTGCTGATCCAACAATGTTGTTATAGAATTCTGCTTCAAGATACTCTAAAGTAAGAGCGAAATTCAATACATCATTTACTGTTGTAGTTGACTGACCATACGCAGTTTTGAACATGGACCCCAATGCAAACGGAATAGATGCGAGAGCTACTTTTCCTGATACATTTGCAAATCGCCTCATAGCATTTCTGCGTGTATCCAGCTTATCATAGACTTCAGGGTCTACTTTTTCAATTTCTGAAATTATATTTTGTAAGTTCATAGTTTAATTTTTTAAGAGGGTAAGTGACTTGCGTTGATTTTTGTCTTTATGTAAGTTCCTGCAATTGCTAAAACTTCAGAAGGTGACTTTGCACCATCAAGGCCCATTCCATCAACTGTATTTGCGAATGTACCATTTGAAATAAGGTCAGCTATAAGAGCTGCGTGACGAGCTTCCACTGAAACGATCTTTCCTGCAAGAGTTAAATAAGCCGCTCCGTCAGTAGTAGTAGAAATCAACTGTCCGGCACCGTTATAAGCCGTTACACCAAGATCTTCAAAGGCTTTTGCTGTCCCCAGTACACTATCCCTGCTTGAAAAATCTATTGAAGAAAAATCAACTTCGAGGTCCTGGATTGCACTTGAACCAAGAGCAGCTTTGAAGAATGCCCTGTGGGCCACTTCATGATTTCTTATGTCAGTCATATACTCCATTTCAAGTGCTGATATACTAGCATAAGGAGTTGTTACTACTTGTGTATAGAATGCAGCTTCCAATTGCTCAAGTGCGTAAGCATAATTTAAAATACCTGTGTCGCCGCTTCCAAGATCAACACCGTCGTTGTTGGTATTGTTATCATCTTTTTTACACGCAGAAGCTGTTGCCATAATGGCCGCACCCGCACCTACGATCCCAAAGAACTTTCTTCTTGAGAAGGGTCTTGCATCCGCCTGGTAGATCATACCTTGATCCTCTTTTGATTTTGTGTTTAACATAATTGGTTGATTTAATTGTGAAATTTGTTTTCGGAGTCGAATAAGTAAACTCAAGGCAACCTACGATCAAATGACATGCCCGGATTGGCACGGTAAAAATTTCGATCGATGAAGTACAAAAACAATTATTTGGAAATATGTCTAAGAGCTTTGCTGTGAAAGCATTTCAGCGGCAATGATATAAATGGAAGTTATTTTAGGAGAAAAATAATAAAATTTAAAACCATTGTTTGAATAATAAATGTTTCTCATATCATTAAGATCAGCGACTTACCATAATCTATATTATGGGGTTCTTTATCCCTATACATAACACAAAGATTCGTGTGCAATCCATAAATTTGTTTAGTTCGTACATCTGAAATAATTATCATAAAACGTATAACTTCGATAGTACTTTTACTAATTGCAATGTTGTTTGAAGAATGAAACAAGCTATAACATACCTGCTTCTTTTCACCTATTCAACAATAATTTTAAAACCTATCTTCCCTTACACTTCCGATTTCATAGCACATATATTTTGGTACAAAGACCACATGGCTACAGTACATTCCCATAATGGAAAATTCCATGTACATAAAGAAGTAATAGAGGCATCAAAAAAAGGTAATAAGGAAAAAGAATCAGCTCTGCTAAAAAAAGATCTATCAACTTCTGATCATCTTACTATCGCCACGATAAAAATTTCATCTTTTAATATTTCATCTCAAAAGTTTTTCCGAACGAAAACATCACGGCTTTTAGATTTATTTAATAAGACAAACTATCCTCCTCCAAAGTCTTTATTGCATTCCTGATTATTTCTTCTCTACACTTCATGGTTCAATAGTTAGAAGCTTAAATGTTTTTAATGTGTTGTAATACGTGTTTCCCGCAACAGTATGTTTGGTAACGCATGTAGTGAAAACTATTTATTAGCCTGATAAAAAATTTAAATGAATTACTATTACAATAGAATTGTCACGGTCCTATTTTTCCTTCTACTGATCAACACCGCTACTTCGCAATCCACCTTACGTGGTAAGGTTGTAGATTCTGCGAGTAGGCAACCTTTGGAAAACGTATCGGTCCTCAATAAAAATTCACCTGACGATAAAACGATTACTGACGATAATGGAAATTTTAGTATTTCCGTTCAGTCTCTTCCAGCCACTTTAATCCTAAGTTATATCGGGTATAAAGGTGCAACGATGCAAGTAGATTCTGTGTACAACCTCATAGCCATGGGATCAGCGCCGGTAAATCTTGAAGACGTTGTTGTTTTTCAAAATAATCATTTTTCAAAATTTAGTACTGTATCAAAGATCGACCTTGATCTTAAGCCGGTACAAAACACGCAGGAGCTGTTGCGACTTGTACCCGGACTTTTTATCGCACAACATGCCGGCGGTGGTAAGGCCGAGCAAATATTTTTAAGAGGGTTTGATTGCGACCATGGAACCGACGTGCAAGTGAGTGTAGATGGTATACCGGTGAATATGGTAAGTCATGCTCACGGACAAGGTTACGCGGACTCCCATTTCATCATTCCTGAAACGATCAATGATATTGATTTTGGAGCAGGGCCATATTATACGCAACATGGAAATCTAAATACTGCGGGCTACGTCTCATTTTCAACATTCGATAATATTTCAAAAAGCAAAGTGCAAATTGAGGCAGGGAGATTCAACACGTACAGGGGGCTAATCATGCTTGATCTTTTGAAGAAAAATAAAGACAAGCAAAGCGCTTACATTGCTTCAGAATACTATTACACAAATGGGCCTACTATCAATAAACAAAATTTCAACCGTTTTAATATTTTCGGAAAATACAATCTCGCCATTAGCAACGCTACACAGCTTACTGCATCGCTGTCAGCATTCAAAAGCAACTGGGATGCATCGGGACAAGTGCCCACCCGCGCTGTAGAAAGTGGCATCATAGACAGGTTTGGATCTATAGATCCGACGGAAGGGGGCAATACAGAAAGATATAATGCCAATGCCGTTTTAACTCATACTTTTTATAACGGTGCTACCTGGCAAAACCAGGCGTGGTTCAGCAGGTATAAATTCAACCTATATTCTGATTTTACTTTTTTTCTAAATGACGCTGTAAATGGTGATGAAATTAACCAGGCCGAAGAAAGAAATGCAATGGGCTATTTGTCAAAATATGAACATATCTCATCGCTGGGAAAATCAAGTCTTCATTCTCTGTATGGCGCAGGCTTTAGGTTTGATGCAACACACAATAGCAAATTGGCACATGTGGTAAAACGTCAATTCCTGGATTATTATAAATTGGGAAATATCAAAGAAACAAATGCCTTTGCGTTCGCGGATGAGCAACTTAATGTGGGAAAGCTATTGATAGATGCAGGTGTAAGGTTAGATTATTTTCATTCATATTATTTTGATAAGCTTACCTCTACCCAACTACCGGCAAGAAGTGAGTCTATCATAAGTCCCAAATTGAATTTACAGTACACGCTAAATTCAAAAGTTCAATTTTATATAAAGAGTGGTAAAGGATTTCATTCTAACGATTCACGTGTAGTTGTTGAAAATAGCGGGAGACAAATTTTACCTGCCGCCTATGGTATTGACATAGGGGCGATCATTAAGCCAACGGGCAAATTGCTTATAAATGTAGCTGCCTGGTACTTATACCTTCAACAGGAGTTTGTGTATGTAGGTGATGACGGCAATATTGAACCAAGTGGCAAGACGAG
>JBDTVF010000323.1:0-3942 GCA_040007325.1 Ginsengibacter sp.
GCCCTCGGAATGTCTGATGATGCATGAGAACTTGTCCATCGATCCAAAACAGTTGACCACTGATTTGCAAGCCCGCCCATACCTTCGCCGGCAGCTCTTAAATAATTGTATTTTTTTACGTCTCCTACTCCCTGGAAAAGCGCTGTAATATCAAACCCTTTCCAGCTTGCACCAAGGTTGAATCCATAATAAAACCCGGGAATTGTTTTACCGAGGAAAGTACGGTCATTGCTGTTTACAATACTATCTGGTGTCTTGCTATATCGTTCCTTAGGTTGTGTCGGATTACCATACACATCCCGGAAATACATATCGCCCGGCTGGTACACATAACCTTTGGAAGGATCGCCCAATACCTGACCAATATTTAGGTCAGCATGCGATGCTCTCCATGCATCGATCTGGGCCTGCGTTTGGAAAACGCCGCCTACTTTATAACCCCATAAGTAAAACAGTGAATAACCTTCTTCGATTCTTCCGCCCTCATCTCCAAGAGGGTTACCATTGTAAAGCTTTTCAACTTTATTGTCAACAGTTGTGAAGTTTGCGCTCACATTAAGTTGTACAGGACCAATTTCGTTGTTATATCCCAATTGGAATTCGAAACCTTTGTTCCGAACCTCACCGATATTCAGGTCAGCAGAATTTTGGATGCCAGTGTTTGGCGGAAGCGAAACTGATTGTATAATGCCATAGGTAAGTTTGTTATACCATTCCGCGGTAAAAGACACACGCCTGTTAAATAAAAGTGCGTCGAAGCCCACATTAGTAGTATGAAGCTTTTCCCAGGTAAGTGTGGTGTTTGCAAAGTCAGGTAATGTTGCACCCTGAATCTGCGTACCGATGCCGTTGCCACCACCTGACCCTAAAGGATAGTCAGCATTAAAGTTTACATTAGATAAAAACTTGTAAGCACCCGCTGAGTTGATGTTGCCTAATGTTCCCCAGCCACCTCTTAGCTTTAGGTCATTAATGAAACTTGTTTTTGGGAAAAAGCTTTCGGAGCTAATTCTCCAACCTGCAGCAAATGATGGAAAATAATCCCATTTATAACCTGGCGCCAGTTTGGATGCACCATCATATCTGAGTGTTCCATCAAGATAATACCTGTCTTTGTATTTATAACTAATGCGGCCCACATAACCTATCAATTGCAGTTCTTCAAGAATACCTGCAAAGCCGTTTGTGAAAGGCGGCTGGTTCCTGATACCGCGGTATTGAGGATCAGTATAATCTACTTTACCACTAAGGTCATTTACGTACCACTTTGTATATTGATCGGATACTGCCGCAACGAAATCAATATAGTGGTCTTTGGCAAATGTATGGTTGTAAGTAAGTGTGATCTCTTTATTTAAATTGTAAGTCTTTCCTTGTCTTTCACCATAAGTGCCTCCTGCCTGTGCATTACCGCCAGCGTAAGGATTACCGGGTGTTTGAGAAAAACGCCACATATCATAGTCCTGCCATTGCTTCCTCAGGTTGATGAAATAATCACCACCCACTGAAGCTTTCAACTTTAATCCTGCAATTGGCTCTATTTGCACATAAGCGTTTCCAAGAGTCCTTATAAGATTGTACCGGTTATCAGCAAGTTTTTGAAAAGCAAAAACGTTGAACCTTGTTTGATCTCCCCACAACAAACCCGGGCCTGATGAGAAAATGAATGGAGCACCGGGGTCCAATAGTGTAGGATCATAATCCGGGTTGGGTATAAAAGTCCCGGCTGCAACTGCTGCAAATCCGGTAGGATCATTAGGGTCGTAAATAGGTTGAAAAGGAATTGATGAAACCATAGTTGGCAAATCGGCCTGGGTATTCACGAATGCATTTTCATTCACAAGCCTTACAGTAAGGCCCGCCTGTACAAAACGCGATATCTTTGTATCCACGTTCGCAGCAACAGTATAACGCTCAAGGTTATTAGATTTTAGAGGGCTCTCCTGTTTTGCATAACCCATAGAAACATAATATCTGGTTCCCTCAGAACCTCCGCTCACTCTTACGCTATAGTCTTGCAACGGAGCGTCTTTGTTTCTTAGTGCGTCCTGCCAATTGGTAGTATTGTTATTTCCCGCGTAAAGAGAATTTGCCTGGTCATACCTTGGCCCGAATTTTTCTTCAAATGTTTTACCTGGCTCTGGATTAGCGGCATACGCTTCACGAACCAAATCGAAATATTGCTGCGTATTCAGCGTAGAAATTGTTTTAGGGATATTTTGTATTCCATACTGAGCCGTGAGTTCCACACGCGGACGACCTGTTGCTCCTTTTTTAGTTGTGATGAGTATGACTCCATTCGATGCACGTACGCCATAAATTGCCGCCGCAGATGCATCTTTTAAAACAGTTATTGATTCAATATCCTGGGGATTGATCATTGAAAAAATATTTATCGGGGAACGGATGTCTCCTATTCCACCATCGGTTATCCCGCTGCCGCCTTCAAAAATCGGTACGCCATCCACAACATATAATGGCTCTGCGTTTCCAAAAGTATTCACACCTCTTATGCGAATTGTAGGCCTTGATTGCGGGTCACCTCCTCCGGAACTAACAAACACGCCCGCCGCTGTTCCCTGTAGTGCAAGTTCAGGGGTCAATGATGTGCTCTTCTCAATCTGTTTACTATCTATAACAGATATGGCGCCGGTTACGTCTTTTCTCTGGCGCGTACCATAACCAATCACCACTACTTCTTCCTGCTGGGAAATAAATCTTTTCAATACCACATTCACTGAAGTTTTACCATTTACATTCATCTCCCGGGTCTCCATGCCCACATAAGAAATTACAAGAATTTTCGATGAGTTACCAGGAACGTCGATTTGAAATTCGCCACTTGAATTTGTCGATGTTCCTACAGAAGAATTCTTAAGTTGAACACTTGCTCCTACCACAGGTTGACCGCTTTCGTCGCTAACCTTACCGCTTATCGGCATGAGTAGCGGAGGCAAGGGAACATCGCTCAATTGGGCCTCTATAGTAGGTTTGCGTGAAACAACAATAGTATTGTTTTCTATGGAATAGGTGAGCGGCTGTCCTTTAAAACAATATTGGAGCGCATCAAGTAAGGGAGCATCTTTCATATTAATGCTTACCCTCGGCGCATCCTTCATCATATTTTTAGAAAAAAGAAAACCAAAACCGGTTTGTTTTTCTATCTCTTTAAAGACTTTAAGGAGAGGTGCATCTTTTAAAGAAAGCGTAACGGTCTGGGTTACTCCTTTTGCAGAAATTTGTAAAAATGCAGCAGTCAGTAAAACGAAAGTCAATTTCATTGCTTTCAAAATTTGAGGTGTCAACACCCGGGCTACTTTGTTTCGGCTTTCAGCAGCGCAGCTTTGGTTACTGCATGTTTTTAAATTCATACATTTGCATTGTTTAGGTTAATGAATAAGTGATTCTTAGCAGTTTTACTTTATTAAAATGAGTCCTAACGGCCGGAAATGTTCGAGCATTTCCGGCATTTGTTTTATTGGCTTTTCTTTATTTTACAATAATATTTTTCCCCTGAATTTTAAATCTTACTGTTCCGGTTTTTTCAAGCATCGCCAGTATTTGTGAAATGTTTACATTTCTTGAGATGACCCCAACAAATTCTTCACTGGTAACATTTCCTTCATAGCTCGCGGTTACTCCGTACCATCTTTCAAGTTGGCGCATTACACTTTTTATATCAGCATCCAGAAAATTAAATTTTGAATTCTTCCAGGCCATAACTTCATCCAGATCTACCTCTTTTTTTTGAAGCGGCACATCGTTATTTCCGTTGATTGCAATTGCTTGCTGACCGGGGACGATCAAGATATTTGAATTGCTTTTGATGACCTTCACGGAACCTTCAATGAGCGTAGTTTTTATCGCATCTTCATTTTCATAAGCGTTAATATTAAAATGAGTGCCTAAAACTCTGACTTCAATATCATTTATCACTACATG
>JBDTVF010000324.1:0-3939 GCA_040007325.1 Ginsengibacter sp.
ATGTATCGTTCAGGAATAACAATAATTCACCCCTTAATAAGACATTCTACTGGGAATTCGGTGACCCGGGATCTGGATCTGCAGACACTTCCACGCTTGCACAGCCGGTGCATTTTTACTCTGATACCGGCGTGTATGTGTATAAGCTAGTGATCAACCGCGGGCAACAGTGTTCGGATTCAGCAACGCAAATTCAAAAAGTATATCCGGGTTTCTTCCCTAGTTTTAATAATATAGGACGCTGTATCAATACAAATATTTTATTCAAAGATCTCACAACAACAAGCTATGGCGTGGTAGATTCATGGCGTTGGGATTTTGGAGATCCGCTTACCGCGGGCGATACTGCCACGATCAAAAATCCAGCTTATACATATACAAATGTCGGCGACTATCCGGTACAGTTAACGGTAGGCAATAGCAAAGGATGTACTAAAACAATGAAGGATACCATTACAATAGTTGATAAGCCAACCTTTAAAATAACAAATGATACACTTATTTGCTCTATAGATACACTACAGTTGATGGCAAGCAACAGTATAGGAACAATTGTATGGACACCAGCTTATAATATCAATAATCAAAATAGCTTTAATCCCGTGGTGAGTCCAAAGGTTACTACGACTTATAGTGCCACACTAACGGAAACGGCCGGGTGCACCGCTACCCAATCAGTAGTGGTAAATGTGGTTGACAGGGTAAGCCTGGCTATGGGCAATGATTCTACCATATGCCAAACCGATTCTGTCCAATTGAATCTTACAAGTAATGCTTTGCATTATCTGTGGACTCCCACTGCAACTCTTTTAAATGATACTGCAAAAAAACCTTTTGCAATACCGCTTTCGCAAACGACATTTAATGTATTGGCCAGTATAGGAAAGTGTAATACGAATGGTAACATCACCATCTCGGTTGTACCTTATCCTAATGCAAATGCCGGCCCTGATACAACGATTTGTCTTCCTGGTTCCGCCCAGTTAAATGCTACAGGGGGAAGCTCATACACGTGGTCGCCAGCAGTATTCCTTGACGATCCAAGTATTAAAACCCCAATTAGCGTCCCTTCTCAGTCCATAAGTTATACCGTTCGAGTAACTGACGTGCTGGGCTGTCCGAAGCCTGCCTTTGACACCGTGCTTGTAAGTGTGGAAGATATTGTTGCAGATGCAGGCCCGCGTGATACCATTGTAGTGGTGAATCAGCCATTGCAATTGACCGGTGCCGGTGCCGAAGCTTTTACATGGTCGCCGTCATTCGGATTGAACAATCCCGGTATTGCCAATCCTGTAGCCACACTGTCGGATAACCAACAATATGTATTGCTCGTGAAAAGCGCTTCAGGTTGTTCTTCCACTGATACTATAGATGTGATCGTCTATAAAGTAAAGCCGGGCTTGTATGTGCCCAGCGCCTTTACACCAAATGATGATGGTATTAATGATGTATTCAGGCCTGTACCCATCGGTATGAAGTCAATAAAATATTTTAAAGTGTATGACCGTCGTGGCACTTTGATATTTTCTACCACTGTTCAGAATAAAGGCTGGAACGGCAAATACAAAGGAGCTCCGCAAGACTCACAGGTATTTGTCTGGATAGTCGATGGCACCGACTACCAGGGCAAAGAAATCTTTCAAAAAGGTACCGTCACCTTGATACGGTAGACCCCAACCCCTAAAGGGGCTCTATCCCACTCTCTAAGTATGCGATCATTTTTTCTTTAAAAAAACTTTTTCAATAATTTCTTCTATTCCTCTGGCCCTGGAAAAGGCCGATATTGTAACCAGCCCGTATAACAGGATTACTTCTTCCGTAACCGTCTATGTAAGGAGAATTTTTGTCGCCAAGAACATCCCATGAAACTGAAATGAAGTAGTAAGTATTATTGCCGCGTTCCCTGCCTCCTGCATAACCTGCACCCACCAACAAGCTGTTAGCACTTTGATTAATCTTGTCCGGAACATAGCCGCTGCCGGAAGACGGAATATATTTAAGATGTATGCGGTTGTATTCATATTGTGCAGAAGCAAATAGAAAGTTCACCGGAAACAATCTTACAAATGCGCCCGGACCATACACCGTTTGTCTCAGTTTATCACCCGGATATTGATAGTCCCGTTGAGAAGTATAATTTAGATTCAAGGCAATACCTACATCAGCCCAATTCGTAATGCTATAGCCAAGTTGCGGGGTGATGCCAAGTATTGTGGCATAACTCGAAAAGCTCGCAGTCACACTTCCGCCGGTGAACAATCTATCTCTTTGAAATCCCGAAGATTTATGCTCGCTGTTGTCTTTTTCCTGCGCATAGCACGCACCGGATGTTATCAGACAAAGAAGGATCAATATTTTTTTCATTGAAAAATGTTTTAAATGATGAGTACTGCTTTTTATATAACGGGTTATCTCAGCTAAAAAAATATGTGAAAACATATTAGTATCTGATACATTTCAGAAGCTTTATCGCAAGAATTGGTTAGTATAAAAGTCGCCATTTTATCACTCTCCCTGTGCGTGAAAAATTTTTTTAAAAAAAGATTATGAAAAAGTAACTAAATACGAATTGAATCGTATATTTGAGTACGATATTGTTCGTATTTAAAATCAAACGTTATGAAATCTTTTAAATTAAGTTCCCGCCAATGCACTAAAGCAGCAATTGTGGCCGCAATTTTTTTCGGCTTAATGGCCTTCAAAGATCCGAACGCTCCAAAATCTAAAGCGCAGATCTTTCACCCAAAAACTATAAAGTTTATTGATACAGTTCCTAAAATGGATATCAACATTAATATCGACCTGGGCAAGATAATGGCAAACGTAGACGCCGCTCTAGCAAAGGTTGATTTTGAAAAGATTGGGCAGGATATTCAATTGTCACTTAATAAGATTGATTTTTCTAAAATGCAGGAGGATATTAATGAATCGCTAAAAAGTATTGATTGGGAAAAGATGAACAGGGATATCCAAAACTCACTAAAGAACCTGGACGATAAAAAAATAAAAATCGAGATTGAAAACAGTATTAATGATGCGAAGAAAAAAATGAACAGCAAGGAATTTAAAGAAAAGATGCAGCAACTTAAAGATACCAATATGAAAGACATGAAAGAACAATTAAAGAAGGCGCAACTTGAAACACAAAAAAGTATGGAGCAACTGAAAAAAGAATTGCAAAGGCTTAAAGAAGAAAATGAAAAGCGAGATGCCGTTATGCTTGCTCCCTTTGGATGGGAAAGAGATTGCGTGATCTTAATCTAACACTCGATTTACGTTGCAATAATAGTTTACAGTACGACCGTCTCAGCAAAAGGGACGGTTTTTATATTTTCGGCGATTGCCATGCAACGGCATAGAATGTTTTTGGGCAAGCAGTAGCTATGGTGTATAGGCTGCTTAAATCAATTTCACAATTACAATCCAGAACGAATATTGAATTTTACAATGTACAAGCCACCGTATATTTAAGTTTGTATTTAATTGTGAACTCGATGATGAAAAAAATTATCCTGCTGCTATCCAGCCATATCCTTGTTTTTCATTGCCTATGATAGTAAAAACAAAAAATGGAACTAAAAAATGACAGCAAAGCCCTCTCTGTGCACTTTTTGGGTATTATTACACGGAGAGAATTTAATTGATACCAATCGATTCAACGCAGATGGTGACAGAGATTGGAAATAAAATTCTTTCAATATTAAGAGCTTCAAAATTTGAGCGTCCTTTCATTAAAAAATAAGAAGTATTATCGGCTAAAAGTCAATTTCTTATTTTACTCGATTTTATAAAGTCCAATTTAATTTAAACCGTCCCCCTTAGTGTCCCCTTAAAAATAAGAAAGCCTTGAAAGTCATTATTTTCAAGGCTTAAAAAAATTATTTATGTACCACGTACGGGATTCGAACCCGTGATTCCTCCGTGAAAGGGAGGCGTCTT
>JBDTVF010000325.1:0-3882 GCA_040007325.1 Ginsengibacter sp.
AGAGGTTCCGGAATTTTTCGGAGACAAAATTATTTGCGTATTTACAATAGAAGGACGGGCATAATATTTTGCGTGGGTGCCGTAAAAGTAAGATGCCTTAAGTATCGCCGAAATTTTTTTCTGCCGACCAAAGGGAAACGCGAAACCAACGCCTCCGCCCATGCGCAATGTCATGGACACACGATTATCGGAATAATAGTATTTTGTTATTTCAGTATTGGTGATAGGATTAATACCTACGTCTCTTGATATGGAGCTCGTGGTTATAAAGATATTTGTGCCCGCCCTTACATCTATCTCTATATCAAAAAATTTGTTTTCAGGCAGAAGGTTCACTTTAAAAATTGCTCCTATAGTAACAATGTGATTCCACGATGCCACCACGTAAGTGTTGTACTCATTGTCGTACACACCGGTATAATATTTATCGCTGCCGCTTACCTGTAGAATACCAACCTCACCGCCGTAACTGAAAGCGGGCTGGTCAGGCAATTCATGAAGAATATTGAACAGAAGTCCCATTGGAACAATGTCATAATTTTTTTTGTAATCGCCGGCCGGGAAAACTGCCTGGAAGGTGAGGCTCGCGGTGTTAACCTGCGCAACAGAGCTTTTAACCATCAAAATTATCATTGAAAAAACGACCGCGAAGCGCATAAAGTCTTTTTAAACTTTCCAAAAAACTAAGGCGAAGCTACCGGTAGTTCGTTTAATTTTCTAATTGAAATATCATAACCTGTGTAAAATTTTTTGCAAAAAATGCAACACGCTTAGCGTAAGGAAGATCTTTTAATTATTGCCGTATCAATTGCGGATATCAAAGAGGGATATAGTTATAGCAAAGTGAGGGTAAGGGTTTGCTACCGTCAAGACGGCTTAGGCTATCATTTATGCTGATGCAATTTGATAATTTAACCTGTAAGTTTTGGGCTGGCAATTTTTGAATTTTTTAAACTGGCGATAAAAAAAGGAATACTCTCAAAGCCAACTGCATAACATATCTCACTTATTTGCTTGTCTGTTTCAATCAGGAGTTTGCAGGCCTTACTAATTTATATTCATTCAAAAATTCAAAAAAAGTTTTTTTCATCATCGTACTCAAAAACCACGAGAAATATTCTTCGCTCATACTTACCTCCCTATAAAAATTGAAGTGAGGTTTATAAGCAGAATGTAAATGATATGCTTTAAGTAAAACAGTCAACGGATGTTACAAAATAAGATTAGCGAAATGAATTATGAAAAATATATTTTCACTAAAAACAAAATAGGCTAATAATTAATCATTATCGGGTGAAGTAAATTTCTAATACTAAATTACTTTTGACCAAATACAAAACCGATAAATGAAAAGATCTCTCTTCTCTGTCATTTTCATAGCCGCAATACTTGCAGAATGTACAGGTTCGGTATGCGGTCAATCCATAAATAAAGTAAATACTGTGTCATTGCAAGTTGATGGCTCAAAGAGATTTCAACAGATAGATGGTTTTGGAGTAAATGCCAATACCCGTGCCTGGGATGGTGACAAGCTGAAACCTGCGATAAATCTTTTGCTTGATTCCATGCATGCCAATATATGGCGGGTCGTTGTAGAAACTGTATATAATTGGGAAGATAAAAATGACAACAATGATCCTTTCAGATTCAATTGGGATTACTATAATAAACTTTATGAAACGCCGAAGTTTCAGAAGGCGTGGGGTATGATTGGGTATTTGAATAGTAAGGGCATTACTAACAATTTAATGATCGATTTTATGGGCCCGGTTCCTTTATGGATGGGGGGCAAGGTTGTGAAGGAAAAATATGAAGATGAATACATCGAAATGCTCGCGTCTTTTTTCTCGTACGCAAGAAAGGTGAAACACCTGCAAATCGGCCTGATCTCAATAATGAATGAGCCCGATATAGAAAATGAAGGACCTACCGTTGATGCAAAGCAATATAGGCGTTTGTTGAAAAAGTTTATGGACCGTATGCAGTCCGTTGGATTAGGCGATATTAAATATGTAGCGCCTGATGTGGCAGGTATGGATAATGGGATTAAAACTTACATACCTGAACTGATGAAAGATTCGGTGGTGATGTCAAAAATTGCACACATAGGATTGCATAGTTATGGAGGCTATTATGCGCCGATCGATTCCCTTCTGAAACATTCTGCTTATCCCGAAAAAGATTTCTGGATGACGGAATGGAACAACTGGTGCAATGGTTGTGATAACGGAGAATTAGGTGAATATGATTACAAATTTGCTGCGAAATGTGTTGAATATCTTTTTGAGTGTTTAAAGAATGGTGCAACCGCAGGCCTTGTTTGGGAAGGATATGACAGCTACTATGAACATCATGCTCCATCTCCGTTTAGCTATTGGGGAATGCTTGCTTACGATCCTAAAACAGAGACGTATTCTCCACGGGAAAATTTTTATGCGTTGCAACAGATTTTCAAATTTGTGCTGCCTGGGTTGTGGCATGTATCGACCACTGCATCCGGCGATAGCATTGTGGCGTTGACATTTTATGATGAAGCATCAGGCGACGTTAGTATTGTTGGAATTAATAAGAAACATAGCCCGGTTTTTATAAATGGGTCATTGGAAAATGTGCCTGGAATCAAGAACCTGGAAATGTACTACACTAACAATAAAGAAAATTTACACAAGGGTGCTGATATAAAAGTAAAGGGCAAAGTATTTAAAACAACTATACCTGCCGATTGTATTTTCACTTTAACGAGTATAGCCCCGGGAAGTAAAAATGTTTCAGCAATAAGCAAAAAACCGGAACCGCAAGATTGGTATACGGGCGACATTCATGTGCATTTGAATTGTGGTGAAGGAACAACCATCTTGCCTGAAAATACCCTTGCCAAAATGATGGAACCAAATGACCTGGCTGTTATTTCAGTGCTGGCAGATATGGGCAACGGTGAAGTGCAGGATAGTAAGCGTGATTTGCCCAAGGTGACCGGAAAGGATGCGCCGGAATCCACGCCGACACGCATTATCCACTGGGATACGGAATGGCATTGGGATGCAACGTATTCCAACTTTAGTAACCAGGCGCTTGGTGGCCACCTGGTTTTATTAGGATTAAAAAATGCCCATCAAATCTGGGAAGAGTCTCCTTATAAAATTCTTGAATGGGCAAAGAAACAAAATGCTATAACCGGCTTTGCTCATTTAGAATATTTGAATGATAGTGTTCAAAATGAATTGAACTGCTGTATACCGGTTGACTATCCTGTAGAAGCTGCATTGGGAACAATTGATTTTATATCCGAAGATGTTTTTGGAAGAACATCGCCGAACAACGGTAACTACTTCAGTGAAGGAGCAATAGATGCTTACTATAAATTATTGAACTGTGGCTTTCGCCTTGGCCTTGCAGCAGGTACAGACTTTCCATGCAATGCAGACGAACCTCTCGGTACTTTGTTAACCTATGTTCAGGTTAATGACAAGCTTACTTACCAAAAATGGATAGAAGGAATTAAAGCCGGCAGAACAGTAGTATCGCGTAACGGGCATAACGAATTTTTAGAAATGAAAGTCAATGGGAAGTATGGCCCTGGCGATGATATCACAAAAAAAAGTAAAGGTAAGGTTAGTGTGAAAGTAAAATGGACAGCTGCTGAACCACTAACCGGGAGAATAGAAATTGTAAGCGACGGAAAAGTAATGGGCGCTCATTTCGGAGAGGCAAAGCCTGGCCAACCACTGGTGTTTGATACAACGATTGATGTTACAGAAAGCAGTTGGATTTGTGCACGACGAATGGATGAACTGGGTCATGAAACACACACGGCGCCTGTATATGTCACTATCGACAATAAGCCAATTAGGGCAAGTGCAGATGATGCCAGGTTCTTCATTA
>JBDTVF010000326.1:0-3870 GCA_040007325.1 Ginsengibacter sp.
TCCGGCACATGTAATGTAATCACATCCGCGTTTTTTAAGACTTCTTTAAGACTTGCTTTGTCTTCTGCATTTCCCAAAGGCATTTTTGTTTCTGTATCGTAAAAAATTACTTTCATACCTAATGCCTCAGCAAGCACGCTTACCTGGGAACCAATGTTTCCATAACCAATAATGCCCAGCGTCTTTCCCCGCAGTTCGTGGCTGCCAACTGAATCTTTCAGCCACTTGCCTTCGTGTGCTGCCCGGTTTTTATCAGGAATTTTTCTAATGAGCATGATGGACGAAGCAATCACGAGTTCTGCAACAGAGCGTGTGTTAGAGTAAGGTGCATTAAAAACAGTTATGCCTTTATGCGTAGCCGCTTCAAGATTTACCTGGTTTACACCGATGCAAAAGCATCCAATCGCCTGTAGTTTGCCAGCGTTATTAAGTACCGCTTCTGTGATCTTTGACTTTGATCGTATACCGAGTAGATGAACGTCTCTGATTTCTTTGATTAAGTCGCTTTCACTCAATGCTCCCGTGAGTACTTTTACTGAAGCGTAACCTGCATCTGTAAACTTTTTTGCTGCTGCCTTACTTATATTTTCAAGAAATAGAATTTTTATTTTTTCTTTGGGATAACTAGTCGCTTTTTTTTCTGCCATTTTTGAGTTTGTAATGTAATATTGCAAATATAATCCGTTAATCTATGAAATATTTAACCAATGAACGTGTGTAGAATTTACATAGCCATTTTAATCACTTTCACTTTATTTGCAGCCTGTAATTCAGGCTCAGCAGGCAAGCCTGCCTCTGTTGATGAAGATTCACTTGCCTACAAAGCCCCGGCTCCGGGTAATATCCCCAAGGCAGAATTTGACAGGTATTATAATGAAGTAAAAGATTTTTACGAAAAGGATTTTCTTGCAAGAGGATTCAATGGTGCCATCCTTGTAGCCAAAAAAGGGAGGGTAATTTTCGAAGATTATCATGGTTATTTTAACCTGAAAACAAAAGATTCATTGACGCGTCACAGTGCTTTTCACCTGGCTTCAGTATCTAAGACTTTTACTGCAATGGCTGTGCTGAAGCTTGCTGAACTTGGCAAACTGGATCTAAATGATGATCTGAAAAAGTATTTTCCTGAATTTCCCTACGACAATATTACCGTTCGATTATTATTAAGCCACCGAAGTGCGCTCCCCAACTACATCTATTTCATGCAACCGTTGGGATGGAATGTCAAACAATATTGTTCAAATGATGACGTCCTCAACTACCTCGTAAAATTTAAGCCACCGCTACAGGGGACCCCGGGTAAACACTTTACCTATTGTAATACCAATTATGCATTACTCGCTCTTCTGATTGAAAAAGCATCCGGGGAAAGCTATCCGCATTTTTTACAGGAATATTTTTTTACGCCGCTTGATATGAAAGATACTTATGTCTTTACTATGGCAGATAGCGCTACCGCTATGCCCTCTTACGATTGGCGCGGAAGACAGGAAGGACTTACTTACCTCGATACAGGCTTTGGAGACAAAAATGTGTACAGCACTCCTGAAGATCTGTTGAAATGGGACCAGGCGCTTTATACCAATAAACTATTTAAAAAGAGCACATTGGACGCGGCTTACACACCCTACAGCAACGAGAAGCCCGGCATAAGAAATTATGGGTATGGATGGAGAATGAACGTGTATCCTGACGGCAAAAAAATTATTTACCACAACGGCTGGTGGCACGGCAACAATACCGTATTCATCAGGATGATACAAGATTCCGTAACTATTATTGTGCTTGGGAATAAATACAATCGCGCAATTTACGATGCAAAGAAAATGGCTCCAATCTTCCAGTCTTCTGCCGTAATGGAAGATGAAGACAGAAGCGGTGATAATAACACTGAAGGTTTAACTGGCGATGTAAAGCAAGATTCAATAATTGCCCGGAAAACAGACTCTACTTATATTGAAAGTAAAGCTGCAGAAATAAAAAAGGCAAAATAAATTGACACTAATCACTCCACGGAATTAAATTAAACCGTTCGGCAAATTCGGGACGTTTGTTATTATGTTATTCGGATTTAAACACTATTTCCAAAAAACAAATACGCTAAAAATACCGCGGTAATAATGCCTACAAGATCGGCCAGCAACATGGCTCCGATTGAATAGCGTGTGTTCTTAATATTTACAGAACCGAAATAAACTGCGACAACGTAAAATGTGGTATCAGATGCCCCCTGGAAAATTCCGGAAAGCTTGCTTGCAAAAGAGTCTGGCCCGTAGGTGGTCATTGTGCTCACCATCATGCCTCGTGCTGCACCACCACTCAATGGCCGTATCAAAGCAGTTGGAAGGCCATCTACAAAACGCGTATCAGCACCGAGCATAGCAAAGAAATTTTTCATTCCAGTGATGATTGCGTCAAAAGTTCCGCTCGTCCTTAACATACTAACGGCAACAAGTATTCCCAAAATATAAGGAATAATGCGGATGGCAGTATCAAAGCCACTCTTGGCTCCGTCAACAAATACAGAAAAGATATCTATCTTTTTATAAATGCCACCCAAGACTATCAATAGGAAAACTAATAATATTAACCCGTTGCTCAGCTGGCCGGAAAATAATTGAATACCTGCAGCATTCAGACTCGTGACATACAACACGATCGCAGCAATGACTGTAGATATACCCAACACCCATGCAAGAATTATTGGTTGAAACAGGTTGATCTTTTGTTTAATAGAAACGATGATCATTGCAGCCATAGTTCCTGCAAATGTTACGATCATGCAAGGCAGAAAAACATCCGTTGGGTCGGAGGCATTTTGTGCAGCACGTACCGCAATTACGCTAACAGGTATAAGATTTAATCCCGCAGCATGCAAACAGAGAAACATGATCTGTGAATTGGACGCGACATCTTTATTTACATTTAGTTCCTGCAGGCTATCCATTGCTTTCAATCCGAATGGCGTAGCAGCATTATCGAGCCCCAATAAGTTGGCTGAAAAGTTCATGATCATGTGTCCCATCGATGGATGACCTTTTGGAATTTCAGGAAATAGTTTAGAGAAAAACGGGCCGACAATCCGGCTCAAAAGTCTTATGCCGCCGGCCTTTTCAGCAATATTCATAAAGCCAATAAACAAAGCCAATATTCCAATCAGCTTAAGGCAAATTTCGACAGCAACCCAGCAGGTTTCAATAACGCCATCAAGCTTAAGAGGGTTTGCAGGATCAGCAGCTTTACCGGCTATCATCCATTGAAAAATTTGTGAATCGCCCAGGAAAAAACATTTGATACCCGCTACCACAATAGCAACAATTATAAACGCTGCCCATATTCTGCTTAGAGCCATAATCTTTTTATTGGATAAAAAACTAAGATAGGTAATTGAAAGATGAATCAGGAATAAGGAATCTTACCGTAAAGTTTTAATTATTAATTGAAGTTTTATTTGCACCCTATACTGATAAAAAACTTTTACTTTGCCGTTGCAAAAGAAAAAAACCCTGATGAAGAATTTTAATTTAAAAAAAATACTGCCTCACATTATAGCTGTTGTAGTTTTTTTAATAGTGGCTGTTGTGTATTGTAAGCCAGCATTGGAGGGAAAAGTGGTGCTTCAGCCAGATATACAGGGATGGCGTGGTATGAGCCAGCAATCGATGGAGTTTCATGAAAAGTATGGCTACTATCCACTTTGGACCAATAGCATGTATAGTGGTATGCCAGCTTACCAGATAGCTTTTGATTCACGGACGAAACTACAGGTTGGTTATCTTGATTCCATTCTTAAGCTGGGTATGCCCAAGCCAATTAGCTTTTTCTTTCTAGCTTGTATTTGCTTTTATTTTTTATGTATCGTCGCCAACG
>JBDTVF010000327.1:0-3848 GCA_040007325.1 Ginsengibacter sp.
TTTTATGATAGAAGTAGAAATTGATAAACCAGCCATTGCAGAGCGCTTTATGCGTTATGTAAAAATTGATACCCAAAGTGATCCTCAAAGCAATACGTTTCCTTCCACTGAAAAACAAAAGGATTTAAGCAGGTTGCTTGCGGATGAATTAAAAAAGATGGGGGCAAGCAATACTGAGATGGATGAATACGGGTATGTATATGCGACCATTCCTTCCAATTCATTAAAGAAAAATATTCCTGTTATATGCTTCTGTAGTCATGTAGATACTGCCCCGGACTGCAGCGGTACTAACGTAAAACCTATACTCCATAAGGATTATAATGATGAGGATATTATACTACCTGATGATCTTACCCAGGTGTTATCACCTGTTTCTCATCCATATTTGCGACATCATATTGGCGGAGATATTATTACAGCAAGCGGCACTACCCTTTTAGGCTCCGACGATAAAAGTGGTGTCGCAGTGATCATGCAGGCTGCCGAATATCTTCTTAAAAATCCCTCTGTAAAACACGGCGACATCAAAATACTTTTTACCCCGGATGAAGAAGTGGGTAAAGGAACTGCAAAACTTGATATGAAAAAATTAGGAGCAGATTTCGGTTATACACTTGATGGTGGTGAGGCAGGTAGCCTTGAAGATGAAACTTTCAGCGCTGACGGCGCAACGATTGTAATAAACGGAGTGATTGCACATCCTGGTTATGCAAAAAACAAACTGGTAAATGCATTAAAAGTTGCGGCAGAAATACTTCATGCGTTACCTGCCAATGAGTTTGCCCCTGAAGCGACGGAAAAAAAAGAAGGCTTTGTTCATCCTGTTCGTATAGAGGGAATTGCGGAAAAAGCGACTATTGAATTTATTGTGCGCGACTTTGATCTTGAGCAATTAAAAGAGCATGGCGAGCGATTGAAGAGCATTGCTGAAAAGGTGGTAGATCATTACCTCGGCGCATCAATGGAGTTTACTATAACCGAGCAATACCGAAACATGAAACAGGTGCTTGATGAAAATCCACAAGTGGCGGCTTATGCCGCAGAAGCCATTACGAGAGCCGGCCTTGATGTAAAAACTGAAAGCATTCGCGGTGGCACGGATGGAAGCAGGTTAAGTTATATGGGATTGCCATGTCCAAATATTTTTACCGGTATGCAATGTATACATTCCAAACTAGAATGGATAGGTGTAAATGATATGGCCAAAGCCGCCGAAACAATTGTGCATTTGAGTATGATATGGGAAGAGGAAGCTGGGTAGTATTTCTAACACACTATTCGCTTTGCTGATTTAACATTTAAGTTAAAGTTTTCTTCGTCCATTCATCGTGATAACCATTTATCAAATAACTTTTTACATTTGTTCAAATACAAATTAATGGATTTATTTTTTCTGCAGGCAGATTCTACCGCTACCGCCGTTCAAGCGGCTCCCAAGGTTCAAAATTTATGGGAAGTGCTTGTGAGTGGAGGTGTTATTATGATTCCCCTGGCAATCTTGTTTGTAGGTGCTGTATATTTCTTTTTTGAGCGCCTGATTGCCATTAACAAGGCCAGTAGGATTGACGAGAATTTTATGCGCATCATCAGGGATCATGTTGTAAATGGCAACGTTGCTGCTGCCCGCAGTTTTTCAAAAAATAACAGTAATCCCGTTGCTAGGATTATAGATAAAGGAATTCAGCGCATAGGTAAGCCAATGGATGCTATTGAAAAGAGTATGGAAAATGTAGGTGTACTTGAATTGTATAAGCTCGAAAAAAATCTTTCCATTATTTCAATTGTTGCACGTGTTGCTCCGTTGTTCGGATTTCTTGGAACAATTATAGGAATGCTTGCACTTTTCAAAGGTATTGCCGCCAGCACTGAGTATACGCCTAACACTATTGCTGATGGTATTTACATTAAAATGATTACATCGGCTACAGGTCTTATCATTGGTATACTTGCCTACATCGGCCACAGCTATCTTGCTGCGCAAATAAACCGGGTTGAAAATAAAATGGAAATCGCGAGCGCTGAATTTGCAGATATTTTACAAGAACCTACGCATTAACTGTCGCGATTAAGTTTTAAAAGCATTTGTTTTTATTATGAGCATAAGAAGAAGATTTAAAAATGAAGACACGGAACTTGACACTGGTCCGCTCAATGATATTTTGTTCATTCTAATGTTCTTCTTTCTTATCATTTCCACATTAGCTAATCCTAATGTGATAAAGATGAACAACCCCCGGGCTTCAAGTGAAGCAAAAGCAAAACAAAGTGTGATCGTCAGCATTGATAAGAACCGCGATATATTCCTTGGCCAGCAAAAAATTGTTTTCGATTCACTGGAACCATCATTGCAAAGACAGTTACGCATAGGCGACAGTACCAAGCCTGCGGTAGTGATCAATGCGGACTCATTGGTAAGTTGGGGCGATATTGTAAGGGTGATGCAGGTTGCAAAGAAACTCGGTGCCACTACTTCTGCTTCCGTAAGCGGGGTGAAATAAATTCCTCAATTACCAATTGCTCTTATCATTCTTTCCTTTCCATAAATATCTTTAATAATTTCACTTTTGAAATTATTCTCTGTAAAAATATTCGAGACTTCACCCGCATAATTTTCATGCACTTCCAGATATATTCTTCCCCCTATGTTTAAATGTAAATGAGCAAATTTGCAAATTGCTTTGTAAAAAATTAAAGGATCATTATCAGGAACGAATAAGGCGATTGATGGTTCAAAGGCAGTAACATTTTTTCCCATCGTACTTAGTTCCATCCTGGGAATGTAAGGTGGATTGCTCACGATCACATCATATTTTGGAAGGTTCTGCCATTCGTTTTCATTAAGAAAATGAATATGAAAAAAATCAACAGTTGTCTTTAAATCTTCAGCATTTTTTTTCGCAACAAATAATGCCTGTTCACTTATATCGATAGCTGTAATATCAGCTCCTGGTAACTCTTTCCTTAATGAAATTGCAATGCAACCGCTTCCTGTGCCAATATCAATGATCTTAAATTCATTGTCCGCTGAAGCGAGACTTTTAGTTTTCGTGTCATTCACAATAAGGCTTACAAGTTCTTCTGTTTCCGGCCTTGGAATAAGTACATTTTCATCCACAAAAAATTTCATCTTATAAAACCACGATTCATGCAAAACATATTGAACAGGCTTGTATTGCAAAAGTTCATCTAAATATTTGCGCAGTTTTAAAGTGATACTGTTGTCCAGCTCAATTTCGCTTTTTCTAATTTCCCACTTTTTCAATCCTGTGGTATTTTCTAATACCCAGGCTGTAATATTTTCAGTTTCACGTCTATCATAGATTGAAATAAGCTCTTCTAAAAAAAGTGAATAGAATTGTGCTGCGGTCATTATCGCAAACTTAATTATTTTGTGAAGCAATCGAATTTTACATCCTCAATACTTGATGATACATTGAATACCGATGAAAGATATATGACTCGCTGCATACAACTGGCACTATATGGCGCAGGTAGTGTTGCACCTAACCCGATGGTCGGCGCAGTGCTGGTTTATGGCGATAAAATAATTGGTGAGGGCTATCACCAAAAATACGGGCAGGCACATGCAGAAGTTAATTGTATCAACAGTGTTGGTGACGAACACAAGCATTTAATCTCTGAAAGCACCATGTACGTTTCATTAGAACCATGTTCTCATTTCGGGAAGACACCGCCATGCGCTAACCTGATCATTGAAAAAAAAATCAGGAAGGTTGTAATTGGTTGTAAAGATGTTTTCAAAGAAGTCGCGGGCCGTGGCATTCAAAAGTTACAGGATGCAGGTATAGAAGTTGTGACAGCAGTATTGCAAAAGGAATGTATAG
>JBDTVF010000328.1:0-3848 GCA_040007325.1 Ginsengibacter sp.
TGTAAAAGCCTTGATATTAAAACACTGATCGGCTTTATATTCATGCACAACGACCCGAGCTTAAAATTATTCAGACAACTCGGTTTTGAAGACTGAGGCACGCTGCAGGATATCGCCGTTTTAGACAACGTGGAGCGTTCGCTTAAAATTTTGGGTAAAAGGATTAATCCCTAATGCTACTGCGCTACTTCATGCTCAATTGCGGGCATGCTTTTTATAAATTCAAATATCTTGCTTTCGAACTCCCCTTCATCTCCGAATAAAAATCTGTGTCGCATTGGCATTACATAAATTGGAAGTTGTTTCAATTCACTCTCGTATTTGGATAAACGAACGCCGTCTTTTTCAGTAGTCAGGATAATCTTATTCGGAGAATCAATTTTTGCAAATTGCTTTTTTATCTCCTGCAGATCATCAACCGTGAATATATGATGGTCTTTATAAATGAGCATTTCGTATGATGCGGAATAAGATGTCAGCACTTCCTGCAGTGGTTTTGGATTGGCGATCCCACACACCAGCAAAACATTGGTTGCAGGTTCAAGAAATTTTGTTTCGTTTGTAAACAGGTGATAAGGGCTTCCGTATTCTATTTTTGTAAAATAAACTTTTTGTTCAGGCAGCGGCTGTAGCTCTTCTGTTATGCTTTCCTTTTCCTCATTACTTAAAAACGATTTACACTTGGTAACAATAATTATATCGGCTCTCTTACTGCTACTTTTCACGTCCCGCAAATCACCGGATGGAAGCATAAAATCTCTCGTATAAAGATTGTAAAATTCCGTAAGCAAAATGTTCAGCCCTGCTTTTACTTCCCTGTGCTGAAATGCATCATCAAGAATAATAACTTCTGTTTCAGGCCGCGCATGCAGCAGTTGAGGAATACCCACAACCCTTTCTTCAGCAACGGCGACAGCTGCACCGGGAAATTTTTTATGCAGTTGCATAGGCTCGTCACCAATGTCAATTGCCGTAGTATGTTCGCCTGCTAAGGCAAATCCTTTTGTCTTTCTTTTGTATCCCCTGCTGAGTGTTGCCACTTTATATTGATCACTCAGCAACCTGATAAGGTATTCGGTCATTGGTGTTTTACCGGTGCCACCGACGGCGAGATTGCCAACACAAATCAGTGGAAAATTAAATGAAGCCGAACGAAGAATATTTTTATCGAAAAGCTTGTTGCGCAGCCAAATGATGAAACCGTAAATAATAGAGAAGGGAAATAATATGTATCGGAAACTTCTAAGCATTCATAAATAAAACTGGCGCACTATTATCCTGTTAAGCTTTGCTGAAAATCATAAATACGATCCGGGGTCACGCAATAATCTAAAGATATATCAAATTGATGTACGTCATCTATAGACTCTTCTGCTTCGAAAAAACTCAGGCCGACCTTAATAACATCCTGCCTGCACTCTGAAAGAAATTTATCATAAAATCCTTTTCCATAGCCTACCCTGTAGCCTTTGGTATCAAAGGCAAGCAAAGGAATCAGCGCGAGGTCTATTTCTTCCGGTGCTATTTGTAATCCTCCTGCCGGCTCTGCAATACCAAAGAAATTATCGATCAATTCCATTTCTTCCTCGAAATGAAAATGCTCCAGTTTGCCTGAAGCAATATCAATTTTCGGCACTACAACTTTAACGCCGGGGTTTTTAAATTGTAAATATTCTACTAGTTGCAAAGTTTCAACTTCTGCAAGTTTTTGCGAAGAGATATAGGTATGTATACACGATAAAAAAGGAAGTTGAATCTTTTGAAAGTTGATAAGAATTAAGTCTGTCCATCTTTCAATTTCGCGGCCTGAAATGTTCCGGCGCTTTTCTTTATAGACTACTCTTAATTCTTTTTTTGTCATAAAAATTTTTCCAGGTTAGGAAGTATTGCTTCCGCTTCGGCTTTCACAATTTCTCTGGTAATAAATGGCAGATGCTTTACGGTAGCTATTACAGGATAACCACTCCACGCAGCTATTTGCTGTTCATAGGTCATATAGTTTTCAGTAAAAATCCAGCCGGCAACTTTTATTTTCTCTTTGGTTAAGACTGATGCTGTAAGGAGCGAATGATTGATACTCCCCAATTCATTTTTACTTACAATAATTACGCGGGCCTTCAGTTTTTTTATAAGATCTACTATAAAATTATTTTTGTTGAGTGGTACCATCAAGCCACCTGCACCCTCAATCACCAGTTTGTTCTTTGTTTTTGGAATGTTGTCCAGTATTTTTTTTATTTTGATCTTTATCTTTTCCTGCTCTGCTGAAATGTGCGGTGAAGCAGGAAGTGCCAGCTTATATAATTCAGGATGAATAACTGACTTATTATTCGAGATCAAATCTCTTACCGTTAAAGAATCCGTACCATCATCAAAACCCGCCTGTACTGGTTTCCAATAATCTGCCTGCAACGCTTCAGTAACAATGGCTGCTACAAGTGTTTTACCAACCTGTGTACCCGTTCCCGTAATGAATATTGGCTTCATCTTTTAGCTGTTTATAAATATGGAAAAAACGGTTGTTCCGTAGTTCCTCATTGTTTTAAACATTGGCTCCTTTTCGTAGTTATTAGCCGGCGTATGCTCAAGTATAAACCACCCGTCTTTATTCAAAAGTTCTTTACTCCTCACAATTCGCGGCAGTTCATCAATCTCTTTTAAGGCATAAGGTGGCCCTGCAAAAATAAGATCATATTTTTCAACCGTATTTTCAAGAAATCTAAATACATCACTTTTTACCACCATGCAATTTTTTATATCAAGTTGCTCTGTTGACTTCCTGATAAACTCGTACATGCTTGGATCTTTTTCTACGATGGTAAGATCATTAGCGCCTCTTGAAGCCAGTTCATAAGTAATGCTTCCGGTACCGCCAAAAATGTCGAGAGTTTTTATTCCTTCAATCGCAATATTATTCTGCAAAATATTGAACAGTCCTTCCTTTGCAACATCTGTGGTTGGTCGTGTGTAGGGCATTTTTGCCGGCGGATGAATTTTTCTGCCTCCATATTTCCCCGTAATAATTCTCATGAATCCTTTGCAAAAAGATGACCGAAATAATGAGGAGGGTATTGAGTCATTTCCACAGAAAAGTGATAACCGGGTGGTGTAGTTGCAAAATGCACCTGGTCGAAATATTTATAGATCTCCTTATACAATGCCGAATCCTTTTCAATAAGTCCGCTCACTGCAAGCGGTATGTTTTCAAGATTTAGTTGCTTACACACATTAAGTATAATGTAGGAAACATCTTCCGGCGATTTGTATGAGAAGCAATTGATAAGTAAAACTTGTCCTTCTTTGGCAGCAGTCAGAACGATTTTTTGCGGATAAAATATTACAGAAATACCATTAGCATCCGCAGCCATGTTTTGAAGTAATGCAGTGTATTGATGCAAGCCTCTTGAAGAAGGAAACCTGTTGCTTATTTCTCTTACAACCTCAGAAGGCAGGCGATAGCAATTATAGACCTGCCTGTCAAGAATCATATCAGTAAGTATAAGGTCATTGTCGGTAAAATCTCCGTGCATCATATTAAGCACTTCTGCGTTTTTGTGCGAATTGTAAAGTGAGAAAGGTATCATTACACTTTCAGGAAAAGAATAGATAATGCTTACCGTGTTAAACTCCTTTTCAAAAAGATCCTGGGTTTCGAAGATCTTTTGCAATTCTATTATGTGATGCCCATGTGTCGGTGCACTAAAATGATAGACGCCTGCGCCTAAACAATTATTCTCACCGGACTTATTAATTAAATAGGAAAACCCTTCATTGCTTACTTCACATAGTAGTTCGCAACCTGTCGTGTTAATATCACCTGGAATTATTTCAAATACTGGCTTCAATAC
>JBDTVF010000329.1:0-3823 GCA_040007325.1 Ginsengibacter sp.
AAAAATAATATTCATCGTGTTTATCATGATACCGCTTATGGATTCCCAATAGATGGTGATGATGGACTTTTTGAACGGCTTGTGCTTGAAATAAACCAGGCAGGACTAAGCTGGAGCACTATCCTCAATAAACAGGAAAATTTTAAAAAAGCTTACAAGAATTTCAACATTAAAAAAGTAGCAGAATTCAATGAAAAAGATTTTGAGAGGTTAATGAATGATGCAGGTATTATAAGAAACCGTCTTAAAATAAATGCCGCAATAGAAAATGCAAAAACACTTTTAAAAATCCAGAAAGAGTATGGTTCTTTTAAGAAATGGATAGAGCATTTTCATCCCAAAACAAAAGAAGAATGGGTAAAGATTTTTAAAAATACCTTCAGGTTCACTGGGAGTGAAATAGTGAACGAATTCTTAATGAGTACGGCGTATTTGGCAGGCGCCCACATTGAAAGTTGCCCGATATTTAAGAAAGTTCTGAAAACCAAACCCGCATTCTTACCTAAATCATTACCTACCCATTAACTGATTGCCTGCACTATGGTAATAAAAAAAAATTGACTTATAGCAAGTGATTATCAGAGTTTTACTAGAATTAAAAAATCAAAACACTTGCATCTTGAAAAAAAACGCTTTACATTTGCTTCGACTTACACGCACAACTCCTTCCCCATCTCCTTTGAACTATCATTGAAATTTACTTGCTGTATTTTCTATACCTCAATCCTCTGAATGGCTAATTCGTATACCGTTGGTATATTTCCTCTATCTGTGTAAAACTGTTAATAAAGGTTTCACCTCTAAAAACATTTTGACATGGAAAATAGTTACTCAGCTTACGTAAGAACAGTGAATGACACTACCTTTTATTTTGTAAAAAAATACCAGGTTTTTTCTGAATACAAAGACGTACCAGCTTGCCTTGATGGTTACGCAATGCATTATAATTTCGAAAAAGCCTGCAAGATCGCGATGGTTTCCAATAAAGCTATTCAACAACAACTGATGGATGAATTGCGACTTAACCCGGCATTAAAAGGAGTAACTAAAAAACAAACCAACAGGAGTCAGGTATATAAGTTGCGTACGCGCACTATAAGCTTCCCATCATTTTTTAAGCTAAGTTGGTTAACGAAAGTTTCTTGATTTTAATATAATTTCAACAACATTAATAAAAATTGCAGGTTCGCAGGATTCAATAGCAAGATTTTTAATAGAATCTATTTCATCGCTTCCAGTTCTTTTTTAACCCTGAACATCTCATCACGCAAACGGGCTGCTTCCATAAAGTCAAGGTCACGGGCTGCCTTTTCCATATTGCGTTTTATGGTACTGATTGTTTTTTCCATTTGAGGAATGGTTTTCTTAGCCGTTAAATATTCTCCCTGCTCTTCTGCTGCAATGGTAATAAGATCATCAGCAGCATAAGGAGACGCTGTAGTTCCTTTTATATCCAGCACAGAAGTTTGCCCCATTATCTGGTCTATAGATTTTTTAATGGTAGTTGGCGTTATATTATGCTCTATGTTATATGCGACTTGTTTTTCCCTGCGTCGGGTAGTTTCATCAATAGCTTTTTGCATACTTTCCGTCATGATATCTGCATAAAATATTACAAGGCCATCAACATTCCGGGCCGCCCTGCCCGCAGTTTGTGTGAGCGATCTTTCATTACGTAAAAAGCCTTCTTTATCTGCATCTAAAATAGCAACTAATGAAACTTCGGGAAGATCTAGCCCCTCACGCAAAAGGTTCACACCCACCAATACATCTATTTCACCAAGGCGAAGTTCCCGCAGAATTTCTATACGGTCCAGCGTGTGTACTTCACTGTGTATGTATTTAGATTTAATATTTATACGATGTAAATATTTATCCATCTCCTCTGCCATGCGCTTCGTCAAAGTGGTTACCAATACGCGGTCACCTTTCTTTACACGGTTATCTATTTCATCAAGCAGGTCATCTATCTGGTTTACAGATGGCCGTATTTCAATTGGCGGATCTAATAAACCTGTCGGCCTTACCACCTGCTCTACCACTATACCTCCGGTCTTCTCCAATTCAAACTCACCCGGCGTTGCGCTCACATAAATCGTTTGATTAAGCATGCTTTCAAACTCATTAAAATTTAGTGGACGGTTATCTAACGCTGAGGGTAAACGAAAACCATAATCCACTAAAATTAATTTTCTTGAACGATCACCGCCATACATACCGCTCACCTGCGGAATAGTTTGGTGGCTTTCATCTATCACACATAAAAAATCATTGGGGAAATAATCTAATAAGCAGAAAGGCCTTGTGCCAGGCTCGCGACGATCAAAGAAGCGGGAATAATTTTCAACACCATTGCAATAGCCAAGCTCACGTATCATTTCCACATCATAATTCACCCTTTCCGATATTCTTTGTGCCTCAATATATTTTCCGACACTCTTAAAATATTCCGTTTGCCGTGCAGCCTCGTCCTGTATTTCAGCAAGAATCTGTTGCAGCTTATCTTTTGGAGCGATGTATAAATTAGCAGGAAAAATAGCAGCATTATCCACCTTCACTATTCGCTTACCGGTTTTTAATTCCAGCGTTTCAATGCTTTCTATTTCGTCACCAAAAAAAGTGATGCGGTAACCATTGTCCATGTAAGGAAGATTAATATCAACAGTATCTCCTTTCACACGGAAGGTGCCTCTTGCAAAATCGCCCTGCGTGCGGGAATACAAGCCATTAACCAATGAATGCAAAAATCCCTGGCGGCTGATTGTCTGGCCTTCTTTTATTCTTACCACACCTTCGGCAAAATCTTTTGGATTACCAATTCCATAAATACAGCTTACACTGGCTACCACAATAATGTCTCTTCTGCCCGTAAGTAATTGCGAAGTTGCCGCGAGCCTTAGCTTGTCAAGCTCTTCGTTAATGCTTAAATCTTTTTCAATATAAACATCACTGACAGGCATGTATGCTTCGGGCTGATAATAATCATAATAAGAAACAAAATAACCTACAGAATTATCGGGAAAAAATTGCCTGAACTCACCATACAACTGCGCCACCAAAGTTTTGTTATGGGTAAGCACCAAGGTTGGCCGCTGCACATTTTGGATTACGTTGGCCATGGTAAAAGTTTTACCACTGCCGGTTACGCCGAGTAAGGTTTGGTATTTTTCACCTTCTAAGATTCCCTGTGTTAGTTGTTCTATTGCTTGTGGCTGGTCGCCTGCGGGCTTGTATGATGAATTGAGTTGAAATAGCATAGGGATACGCAATTTACACCCGAAAGAGTAAATTAAAAGTTATGAAAATGAAACGCTATCAATCAGAAATTTGAAATGGACTACCGCTTAATCCGAATGTGTTATACGTTTTTAGCCAGGATAATTTTTTAAATAATCAGCAAGTTTATTAATGGAGGCAGCATCCACTTGTATTTGTTGCTGCGCTTCTTCCCATTTACGCTGCTCGATGGCCTCTCGTATTCCCGGCATTGTTTTCACACCATAACCTGTATAAAAGCCGGGGGCATATAAAGTATGTTTATACCAGGTTCTGCGGGGCAATCCGGTTCCGGTTAAAAGTTGCTGTTCGGCTTTATAAAGAAATTGATTGAACGCTTCTGTAACCGTATTGCCTTTTATATTTTGATCATAAACAGACTTTAAACTGTCAGCACTTTTCTTTAGTGATTCTAATGCATTTTGTAATGGAGAAAAGTCAAGATAAGGAACAACAGATTTGCCGACAGGAGCTACGAGGTTTTTTGTGGGGTCTTCACCAAGGAGGTATCCTCCTGAATTGATGATCTCATTTTCTATCTCTGTAG
>JBDTVF010000330.1:0-3809 GCA_040007325.1 Ginsengibacter sp.
GTGGGCAATACGTTTGTGCCTTTATTATTAGAAAAAAGTTTCTGCACATAATAATCCGGTGTGGCATATACATTTAAATTATCAAACCAAATAAGATCCGGTTTCCACTGCCATGCATCTACACGAGCAAGCAGCGGCGCATAAGAAGCCATGTGCACTATATCGGCATTGCGTTCAAGGCCTGTCATAAAAGCCGCTTCAGATACAGCCGTTCGTAAACTGTTTTTATTTTCAGTGTTCCCGGTATGACTACTATGTGCTGCATACTCCCCCGCAAATATTGCAGGGCCACTGCGATCGTAATTATCATACCTCGCAGTGTTTTGTAAAAACCATGATGGACTATTATAATAATGTTCGTCAGCAAGCTCGGGTTGCAATGTTTTAAATTCAGTGTTTAAATAATTAAACCTTTCTCCCTGGTATTCTGCACTCGTGCTCGCAATAATCTTTAGTTGAGGATATTTTTCCTTTAAACCTTTTTGAAAAATCTTAAAACGATCAATGTATTGCGGACCCCAGTTTTCGTTACCAACGCCCATCATTTTTAAATTAAATGGTTCGGGATGTCCCAGCTTAGCACGAACTGCACCCCATTGCGTATTGACATCACCATTAGCAAACTCCACCAAATCCAATGCATCCTGCAGGTAAGGATCAATTTGATCAAGCGTTGCCACTTCTGCTGTATTGAATTGGCAAGCCATACCACAATTTAAAATGGGAAGCGGCTCTGCTCCTATGTCTTCAGCCAACCGGAAATATTCAAAAAATCCTAAGCCAAAAGTTTGAAAATAGTCGGGTGTGGATCTTGATGCAAATTCAGTATTCCATCTGTTGATGATTAGTTGCCGGTCTTCAACAGGGCCTATGGTTTTTTTCCATTGATATCTTGTTGCCAATTCACGTCCTTCTACAATACAACCTCCGGGAAACCGAACAAAGCCGGGCTTGAGGTCAGCAAGCATTTGTACAAGATCTGCACGCAAACCGCCTGGACGATTCTTCCAGGTATCTTCAGGGAACAGGGATATCATATCAAGATCTATAATACCGCTGCCTTCGAACCAGATAGTCAACTTTGCTTTTGCTTCCGTTGCATTGGCTGTAAAAGTTTCAGCCTGTTTGTGCCAGTTTCCATCGGCTTCCCGGGGAGTGAACATTGTGCTGCCTAAAACTGTTCCGGTTGAATCAACCAGTTCTACATGCATCTTCAGCCCGGGTGTTTTATTACGGTACATTAATGAAAAGTCATACCGCATATCTTTCTTAATACCCATTCCCCGAAACCCTTCATTAGTCAACCCAAGAGAATCTTTCGTAGCATTATTAGTTGTAATACGGATAAACCTTGGGTTGACAGCATTCTTATCTTCCCTGTTCACAATAACCACGGTGCCTTCGCCAAATTGTTTTTGAAATGGCTGATACGGCCTGTCACCAACAGGCTGTACAGTCCAGCCATCCATTGGTTTTGAAAATTCGAAAGAACGATTTTTTACAAGTTCCGCATAAATGCCACCATCTGCGGCCATGTTGATGTCTTCAAAGAAAATACCCCACATGGTTGGCTGTATTTCCGCACCGGGCTTATTTGCTTTTACAGTGATATTGTGTTTATCCTGTGCCAGGAGAAAACCGGTGAAAAAGCAAACTGATAAAATTGTAAGAATGATTTTTTTCATCAAAGATTTTTTAATTGAAAGTACACAGGCATTCCGTAATGACTTTAAAGAAAATCTTACTCAATTCCTGTAAAAGTGAAATGAACAAGCTCTGGGACTTTGAAGTCTGCAAGCCATCGGAAAAGACAACTAAGATAGGATAAATGCGAAAGTTGGAAACTGTGATGATTGCTTATTGCGGCAAAATGATTGTCAACTAAAAGTTGTTCAATCCGTAACTTCAAAAGTATTAAAAGGCTCCAACATTTTATTGAAAGATGTGTAGAAGACTATCTCTTATATCCGCAAATAAAGTACTTATTATAACTTGTAGTATTTTACTCAAAAACTGTATATTTGAGTAATATTTTACAAGTTATGAAAAAAGAAGCATTTCTTCCCTCTATTATAAAAACACTGGTAACATTCGGTGAAAATATAAAATTAGCCCGCCTACGCAGAAAATTAAGTGCCGAACAAGTTGCCGAGCGAGCTAATATTAGTCGTAAAACCTTATGGGCTGTTGAAACCGGATCGCCCGGTGTGGCTATTGGAACTTACGCAAAAGTTCTTTTTGTATTGGGATTAGAAAAAGATTTATTAGAGGTTGCCGAAGACGATACGTTAGGTAGAAAACTTCAGGATGCAGATCTGGTTGTAAAAGAAAGATCACCCAAAAAACCAAAGTGAAATTATGGTTGCAGTTAAAACAAAAAAGGAAATATTGGTCTATGCGGACTGGCGAGATTTACAGGAGCCGGCTCAAATGGGTACACTAACAGTCACTTCTGCAAAGGGAAAGGAGACTTTTTCATATGAATATAGTGACGAGTGGTTGAAATCGGGATTTTCCCAGATGCTTGATCCGGACCTGCAGTTATATTCTGGAGCCAATTATCCAAGAGACGAAAAAATAAACTTTGGAATTTTTCTTGATTCATGCCCTGATAGATGGGGCAGGGTTTTAATGAAAAGAAGGGAAGCTATGATTGCTAAAAAAGAAGATAGAAAACCAAAAGCACTTTTAGAATCTGATTTTTTATTAGGGGTTTTTGATGAGCATAGAATGGGAGCGTTAAGATTCAAACTACAGAAAGATGGCCCATTTTTAAATGATAATAAAGAAATGGCAGCTCCCCCCTTTGCATCTTTAAGAGAACTTGAACATGCCAGCTTGCAATTTGAGGAGGATAATACAGATGATCCCGATTATCTAAAATGGATAAACATGTTAATAGCGCCTGGCTCTTCATTAGGTGGAGCAAGACCAAAGGCAAGTGTTATAGATACGAGCAACAATCTGTGGATTGCAAAGTTTCCCAGCAAGAATGATGACAAGGATGTTGCTGCCTGGGAAATGACAGTAAAAGAATTGGCGGTTAAGTCAGGAATAAATATGTCGCAGAGTAGTATTAAGCGATTTAGTAATAAATCCCATACTTATCTCACAAAGCGATTTGACAGAGCTGAAAAAGGTGAAAGAATTCATTTCGCATCGGCAATGACATTATTAGGTCACAAAGACGGCGAAGATTCTAATGGAGCGAGCTATTTGGAATTAGCAGAATTTATAACGAGACATAGCTCATCAGTAGAAAAAGATTTGGAAGAATTGTGGCGGAGAATTGTATTTAGTATATGTGTCAGTAATACGGATGATCACCTTAGAAATCATGGTTTCCTGTTAACAGCAAATGGCTGGGAACTTTCACCTGCCTACGACATTAATCCAAACGAATATGGACAAGGTTTAAGCCTAAATATCTCGCTTGACGATAATTCTCTTGATACAAATTTGGCATTAGAAGTAGCGGGTTATTTTCGTCTCGATAATAAAAAGGCAAAAAAAATAGCAGGACGAATAGCGGAATCCGTTAGGTCCTGGAAAGAAGTAGCGACACAATGCAAAATATCAAAGCTTGAACAAGAAAGAATGGCTGAAGCATTTTCTTAGGAAAACGATATTATGAATTGAGAAAAGAAAATAAGTGTTCGATAGTTACCTTACACGCCAGGTCCTCTACGAGCAAGAGGGCTGGGCCGAAATAAAAAAGCCTCAAACTATAAAATAGTCAAGGCTTTAAAATTAAAGTACCCGGGATGGGAGTTGAACCCACACTTGCATTGCTGCAAACAGGATTTTAA
>JBDTVF010000331.1:0-3802 GCA_040007325.1 Ginsengibacter sp.
GGCCAGGTAACATAATCGCCGTAATCATGGTTTCCAAATGTTGAATACACTCCCAGCGGCGCTTTGATCTTGCTAAATATATCCATGTAGGGCGCCATCTCGGTGGCAAGGTTATTCACAAGATCTCCGCTGAAAATAATAAGATCAGCATTTTGCGCCATGATCTTTTCTATGCCATGTTCTACAGCTTTTTTATTGGTAAAGCTGCCAGAATGTACATCGCTGAAGTGTACAATTTTTAAACCCTCAAATGATGCGGGTAAGTTGTCAAAAGAAAGGCGCAGCTTTTTTAACTGGTAATTGTATTTATTGCCAAAGCCATATAAGAGACTGCCAAATAATGTGCCGCCTGCAGCAAGCCCAAGCCAGCTCAGGAATACAGAGCGGCTAATGCCATCGTTGTTCATTTGCGATACCTCTGTATTTGAAAATAATAACCTGCCTGCACCCCATTGTATCAAGCGGCGTATGTCGTCAACGAGCAAAAAAATTATTGAAACAAATTTTGCAAAAAATAATCCGATCACTGTTGCGAAGAGATACGTTCTTACTTTCTTCGGAAGAAATTCCGGACTGGTAAGCACAAAAGTCAGAAAGCCCAATATTGCCAAAATTGAAAGTGTCCAGTAGCAGGCAAAAATGATCGACCTTGTTTTTGGTGATACGGAATGGCTTACCGTTTTTATTGCAAGAAAAACGTAGCTATCGAGCAAAAGCATGATCACTACGATTATGAAAGCTCCTATGGGTGTGCGCATAAAATATTTGTTGCCTTGGAAGTAAAGATTTTAAAAAACAATAAATTCATTCAGTTGTTCATCAATGGCTTTTAAGGTTGCATCGTTCAATGTGCCATTTTTATTCATTACTTTATCAATTACGGAAATAGGCAGTTTATTATAGTGCACATTCATTTTCAAGTAGTGCAGGCACGCAGAAAGATGATCCATGCCACGCAAATTTCCCGCGCGGCCTGTGGATACCCCGGTGAGAAGCGCTTTCTTTCCATACCATGCTTTTTTAATTTCACTGGTATCTATCATCGCTTTCAGCACGCCGGGAAATGTGCCGTTATATTCAGGAGTGATAAAAATAAATTTGTCAGTAGGAAATAATATTTCGTTTTCAATCTTTTTGAAGGCAGCATTCCTATGAAGCACATCAACATCTTCTAATGAAAATATTCCTGCATCAATATCTTTTTCTTTCAATAGTCTCGAATACTCAGCAGCAACCTTTTCCGTATGACTACCCACCCTGTTTGTGCCGCTTACAATTGTGTACATCGTATAAATTTACATCGCCTTCTCCTCTGCACTCTTAAAAAATAAAAAATGTGAATAGTTAGGGGATTAATAAAAGGTTTTTATCACTTTGTTAGCACCCTAATATTATACCTAATAATTAAATTTGCCAATCTGGCATAAAGTACAAAAGCGATACTTCAGATGAATGATAAAGCTCTTTGTATAAATTATTATTTCTGAGTTCTGAATAATCCTGCAATGAAATTTATTTATTATGGACATGCGTGTTTTGAAGTGGAGGTAAACAATAAAATATTATTGTTCGACCCTTACATTTCTCCCAATCCGCTCGCAAAGCATATTGACATTGAAAAGCTGAAGCCGGACTATATTCTTATTTCGCATGCACATAGCGATCACATTGCAGATGCCGAAAGGATCGCATTGAATTCGGGTGCTGCCCTTATTTCATCATTCGAAGTATGCAAGTGGTTTGAGAAAAAAGGCATAACAAAAGTTCACGCTCTTGGCATAGGTGGTAAGAAACAATTTGATTTTGGTACCGTAAAATTGGTACTGGCCATTCACTCCAGCAGTTTTCCTGACGGCAGCTATGGCGGCAACCCGGGAGGATTTGTAATAACTTCCCCGGAAAAAAACTTTTATTACGCCGGCGATACGGCACTCACAATGGATATGCAATTGATACCGTCATATGCTGACATTGCTTTTGCCATTTTACCTATAGGCGACAATTTTACTGCAGACTATGAAGATGCGCTGGAAATAGCGAAGATGGTGAAAACAAAAGAAGTAATTGGCGTTCATTACAATACTTTTGATCTAATTAAAATTGATACCGGCGAAGCGCAAAAACATTTTTCAGAAAATGGTACTACATTGCTGCTTCCGGCGATAGGTGAGGTAATCGAAATTTGATCCATTTTACATATTACTGTAGGATCATGTAACACGCTAAGTTGAATCTTACGAAGAAGTTTAGAAAAATATAGAGGAATAATCATGGGGAAAATAATAGGAATAGCAAATCAAAAAGGCGGCGTAGGTAAAACGACCACCGCGATAAATTTAGCGGCGAGCCTCGCGGTGCTTGAGTACAAAACATTATTGGTAGATGCCGATCCGCAGGCGAACTCCACTACCGGCGTGGGCTTTAACCTGCACAACATTACGATGGGCCTTTATGATTGTATGGTAAATGAAACACCGGCAAAAGATGTGATCTTAAAGACTGAAATACCTTACCTGGATCTGATGCCGTCACATATTGACCTGGTAGGCGCAGAAATTGAGATGATCAACTACCCGGACCGGGAAAGTGTTTTGAAAAATATTTTGAAAGAAATAAAGGATCAATACGAGTTCATCATCATCGATTGTTCTCCTTCCCTTGGCTTAATAACCGTGAATGCACTTACAGCTGCCGACAGCGTACTTGTACCGGTACAAGCTGAATTCTTTGCCCTGGAAGGTCTCGGAAAATTGTTGAATACCATTAAGATCGTACAGAACAGGTTGAATATCGATTTGAAAATTGAAGGTTTACTCATGACTATGTATGATGGCCGTCTTCGTTTATGCAACCAGGTGGTAAGTGAAGTGCGCAGGCATTTTGAAGATCTTGTTTTTACCAGCATTATTCATCGAAATACACGCCTTAGTGAAGCACCTAGTTTTGGCAAACCCGCCATTCTTTATGATGCTGAGAGCAAAGGTGCCATTAACTACCTGAACCTTGCAAAGGAAATTCTGCAAAGAAATGACATGACTAAAATGACACGTAAGGAGAGGGTGATGAGTGAGCCGTAAGAAATGATGAGTTGAACAGTGATGATTAGAAATGCAACCAATAAATGGTGGCCGTAACTCACCACTAATAACTGGCAACCGATAACTGATAACTAAATAATGAGCACTCCCAATAAGAAAGAAGCATTAGGAAAAGGCATAAGATCTCTGCTGCAAAATATTGACAACGATCTTTCCAATACTTCGAGCAGCCTGATGAAAGAAGCAAAAGAAAAGACTTCACAGGCTAACATGCGTATTCCGCTCCATATGATTGAGGCCAATCCTGAGCAGCCACGCCACGATTTTGATGAAACGGCGCTGAGCGAACTAGCTGCTTCGATAAAGATGCATGATATTATTCAGCCGCTTACCGTAATGAAACTTACAAATGGCAAGTATAGAATTATAGCCGGGGAAAGAAGGTATCGTGCGGCTAAAATTGCGGGCCTTCATGATGTACCGGTTTATGTAAAGGAAGCGAGCGATTCAAAAGTTCTTGAGCTTGCTTTGCTGGAAAATTTACAACGTGAAGATTTAAATGCCATCGAGATAGCCTTAAGTTATAAGCACCTGATGGATGACCTCGACTATACCCAGGAGCAACTTGCTGAAAGGATGGGTAAGGAAAGAAGCACGGTTACGAATTACATCAGGCTGCTGAAATTACCACCAGATATACAAGCTGCAGTAAGGAATGGAAACATTAGCATGGGGCATGCCCGTGCCCTCATAAATGTTGATGC
>JBDTVF010000332.1:0-3796 GCA_040007325.1 Ginsengibacter sp.
CTGGACGATATATGCGATTACATCTACGCTTCTGCCAAAAAAATAAATTTTTATAAGGTAAGCCCCGATGATGTTGGCTTTCATAAAATGGCCGACCTTATTTCGAATAGTTGCAGCGAGGTAAAAAAGGCTGTAGGTGAATTGAGGGATATGAAAAATTTACGGCGTATAACAGATGCAATGGTTTCCATAAATAGTATAGAAAACCAGGCCGATGATATATTTGATATGAGTATTGAAAAGCTTTTTGAAACTGAGCCCGATGCTAAAGAGGTCATCAAAAAGAGAGAAATATACCAGGTGATGGAGATTGTGACAGACAAGTGTGAGGATGCGGCAAATGTGATAGAATCGATCATAATAAAATACGCTTAGGTAATGCGAAAATTTGAAAATTAACCAATTTGAAAATTTGCCGCATTTCATATTTTCTCCATTTTCACATTAGAATATGACTTTTCTCATAATTGTTGTCGCTTTCGCCCTAATCTTCGACTTTATTAATGGATTTCACGATGCTGCAAATTCAATTGCGACTGTCGTATCAACGAAAGTGCTTACACCATTTCAGGCTGTCGTTTGGGCGGCCATGTTCAATTTTGTAGCCTTCTTCATTTTCAAAGATCATGGCGTTGCAAAAACTATTGCCAACCTTGCTAAGCCGGAATATGTAACGCTCGTGGTTGTTTTGAGCGCTTTAATAGCAGCGATAGCATGGAACCTCCTCACCTGGTGGTTTGGAATTCCATCTTCTTCGTCACATACATTAATCGGCGGCTTTGCCGGGGCAGCAATAGCCCATGCCGGATTTCATGCAGTAAACCCTGATCCTGTAATTAAAACGGTAGGTTTCATATTCCTGGCGCCATTAGTAGGTATGGTGGTGGCTTACATCATTTCGTTGTGGTTTATCAACTCCTTCAGAAAAGGGATTGTTCCTAAAATCATTTCAATATGTGTAATACTTTTTGTATTCTTTTTTCTTTATCAAATTCTCGAATTTGATAACACTAAGATTGAATCGCATTTTGACAGCTATCTGCTCCGCGTAATCTTTTACACGCACAATTTTAAGTGGGTGCTGATGGGCATTATCCTTCTCACAATGGCCATATTTACGTTTTATCTTAATAGTCTGAACACCGCCAAATCGCATAAATGGTTCAAAAGATTGCAGCTGGTATCTTCTGCTGCATTTAGTATTGGCCACGGAGGGAACGATGCACAAAAGGTAATGGGAATTATCTTCGCTGCAATGGTCGCTCATGGCTCTATTACAGAAAATTCACCGATGCCTTTTTGGATTCCTATTGCCTGTTATTCTTCTATCGCACTGGGCACCATGAGCGGCGGATGGAAAATCATTAAAACCATGGGTACAAGAATCACTAAAGTAACTCCTTTTGAAGGTGTGGCTGCAGAAACTGCCGGCGCTATCACATTATTTGTAACCGAATCTTTAAAGATACCTGTGAGTAGTACCCATACGATCGCAGGCTCTATTATTGGCGTTGGCGCTACCAAAAGACTCTCGGCAGTTAGATGGGGTATCACGGTAAACTTATTATGGGCATGGATACTTACTATTCCCGTAAGTGCGCTGCTTGCTGCTGCGGTTTATGGGCTCATAAGTATCTTTGTATAGCTTTTGTATTTATTCCTATTCATTATTTTTTCTTTCTTTTGTACTATGAAGAAAATATTAGTTACAGGAGGTTGCGGCTATATTGGAGTTCACACCATTGTTGACCTTATTGAAAATGGGTTTCAACCCATATGTGTCGATAATAATTCCCGTTCTACGCAAGGGCTATTGAAAGGTGTGAAAGAAATTACCGGACAGGAAGTAAAAAACTATAAAGTTGACCTGTGTAACTACGATGATACTTTCGCTGTGTTCCAGGAAAATACGGATATCACAGGCATCATTCATTTCGCTGCGTATAAGTCGGTGGGCGAGTCAGTGAAGCTTCCTTTAATGTACTTTGAAAATAACTTGCTCTCTCTTATAAATGTACTTAAGTGTGTAAAGGAGTTCAACGTACCGGGTTTTATTTTTTCTTCTTCCTGCACGGTGTACGGCGGCCCCGATGAAATTCCCGTAACAGAAAATTCTCCGCGTAAGCCTGCAGAATCTCCTTATGGCGCTACCAAGCAAATGGGCGAGGATATTGTAAAGGCAGCAACTACTGACCAAAATCAAAGTATACTCTTAAGATATTTTAATCCCGTGGGGGCTCACCCTTCTGCTGTAATCGGGGAGCTACCGCTTGGAAGGCCTGAAAACTTAGTTCCGGCAATTACCCAAACAGCCATCGGGAAATTAAACAAGATGACCGTGTATGGAACTGACTATCCAACCCGTGATGGTTCATGCGTACGTGATTATATTCATGTATGCGACATAGCCCATGCACACACACTTGCGCTTCAATATTTGATAGATGAAAAGAATAAATCTAATTGCGAAGTTTTTAACCTGGGCTCAGGTGACGGCGTCACTGTTTTGGAAGCGATAAAATCATTTGAAAAAGTAAGTGGCGTTAAACTTAATTATGAACTTGGCCCGAGAAGGCCGGGCGATGTAGTGGCAGTGTATGCAAATAATGAATTGGCCAAAACCGTACTTGGATGGAATCCCGGCTATACATTGGACGAGATGATGGCTACAGCCTGGAAGTGGGAATTAAAACTTAAGGAAGATGAGTCGCTGCATAACAATCCAAATTTTCAGTTGAATTAATAGCCTCACTTTCCTGTTCACGCCCCGAACGCGATTATTATTTTTATCCTTTCCTGCTTATCGTTAATTTGCACCTATTGTATTCCATTAAAAAATTTATCGCTTTATGGTCAAGGATATTGTAGCTAAGAATGAAAAAGAAACACGTGCCGGATTTGGAGAAGGTATTTATGAATTGGGCAAAACAAATGAAAATGTTGTGGTGCTTACTGCAGATCTTGCGGGATCATTAAAGCTTCATCCTTTTATAAAAGATTTCCCTGACCGGTACTTACAGTGCGGCATTGCAGAAGCAAATATGATTTGTATAGGCGCGGGCTTAACTATCGGCGGTAAAATTCCTTTCACGACCACATTTGCAAATTTTTCGACGGGCCGTGTGTATGACCAGATCCGTCAGTCGGTAGCTTATTCCAATAAGAATGTAAAGATCTGCGCTTCTCACGCCGGGCTTACTTTGGGTGAGGATGGTGCCACCCACCAGATTTTAGAAGACATTGGTTTAATGAGAATGCTACCGGGAATGACGGTTATTGTTCCTTGTGATTTCAACCAGACAAAAGCCGCAACCCTTGCTGTTGCTGATTATGAAGGACCAGTGTATCTTAGGTTCGGAAGGCCGAAGTGGCCCAACTTTACAGAAGAAGATCAAAAATTTGAAATAGGTAAAGCCCAGGTTTTATCCGAAGGAACTGACATCACCATTTTTGCATGCGGCCATCTTGTATGGAAAGCTATTGAAGCCGGTAAGATTTTAGAAGAAAAAGGGATAAGCGTTGAACTCATTAACCTACACACGATAAAACCGCTCGACGAGGAAGCTATCATAAAGTCAATTCAAAAAACCAAATGTGCTGTAACCGCGGAAGAGCATAATATTCTCGGAGGAATGGGTGATGCAATTGCACATGTGGCAGCTGCAAATTTCCCGGTTCCTATCGAATTCATTGGCACAAAAGATACTTTCGGCGAAAGCGGAAAACCAGAAGATCTCTTAAAAAAATATGGCCTCGATACTGATAACATTGTGAAAGCTGCCGAAATAGTTATGAC
>JBDTVF010000333.1:0-3786 GCA_040007325.1 Ginsengibacter sp.
CTTTTCGCTTAGCCGGCTTAGTAAGTAAATGGCACATCCACCAATGTTTTGTCCCAGGCAATCTTCATTACCCCCTGCGTTGCCCCTGTCTTTTCAAATTGAATCGTAAAATTTTCTACGGGAGTGGTTAGCTGTTTAGATGCCGCTTTTACTCTTATCACATCATTCTTATCATTGTAACTATAAGCGCCCCAGTAATCGAGGTCGCTACTCAAAATAATATCCCATTCCTGTTCATCTGGTATGGTGAAGAGTGCATAGGTGCCTGCTTTAACTGGTTTGCCATTGAGCTGAATGTCCTGGTAAAATTTTACTTCCGTTGCTTCATTCGCACCGGTGCGCCATACTTTATGAAAAGGAACTAGTTGCCCGAAGATTGCTCTGCCGCCTTTAGCAGGCCTGCTATAAGTCACTCTTATTATAGCCTTGTCCGATGGTTTCCTGTCATGGGCAAAGTTGTTGGGATAGTATGCCCTATCCATCGGACTTCTATCTATTTCTGCAAAGTCTTGTGCAAATGTTGCACTGCTAAACAAGATCATTACGAGCGCCGTAAAAAAAGTTCTTTTCATAATTAATTTTTTGAAGGATCTATTTAAGTTTTAAAAAAGGGTGAAGGTAAAAGGCAAATATTGCAACCAATAGTCACCAAATTCAGAAAGATTATTTCTAAGCGATGAAGGTAAGATATTTGAAGAGAGTGGGAGATAAGTAAAATGCAAAGCTTTACATAATTCGATCATCATACAAATCTGCAGGTGCAACAATTGTCTACTTACATAAAAGATTTAAAGAGCCGGCGTATTCAAAAATACCTGTCTTTCCGCCATACTCTTTCAATCTCTGTTTAAACTGGCTTACATCATAATTACAAGCGGCGTATTGGAATATGCCTGCTTTGCCACCATAGTCTTTTGTTCTTTGTATGAAATCAGGCAATGTTCTGTCGGAAGCTGCATACAAAAACATACCGGCTTTGCCGCCATATTCATTCACTCTTTGCATAAACTCTTCCGGCGTGTAATTGCAAGCTGCATATTCGAAAACACCATCTTTATCTCCGTACTCCTTTACTCTTGCCTCAAATTGTTCAAGTGTTTTTGTGCTTGCCGCATATTGAAACACGCCTGCACGGTGACCAAATTCCGCGATGCGATGTGTAAAACATATAAGTGTATCTGATTTTACCGGTTTGCTAGCCTTACCAGTCTTAGCCTGTGCAAGGTTTTCTTTTGCGATAAATAAAAATAAAAATACAATGATGACTCTAAAGCTGATGGAAAGATATTTCATATGTAGGTGTGTGTCGTGTTTGCAAGATGCGAAGAAAAAATCATGCTACAATTTCAGACTTCCTTTATTCTTTCATTTCACCTGGCATGCTCGTGTTTGGCATGCTTACTTTTCATTATCAAAAATAAAATTTCTATACCGATGCCAATACCATAGAGTAAGCCTTTAATAAAATCAGACCAATGTGTCAAACTGTTTGCAGCAATTGCGAAGCTTAAGATGAATAATCCTGCAATAAGGAAGAAGTTTACCTGGTTAGCTTTTTTCATTTTTTTGTGTTTTTGAGTTGCATCGATGCGTCAATTTACAAAGAGTTCCGTTAATCTAACGCGTTATTATGGGGTACCAGGAGTTTAATTTTCAACGGGAACATATCTCTGCCCACAACCTTCAATGCATGGTGGTAGAATCGTTAATAAAGTTTTAGTAAAATGTATCGGATAGAAAAGCTTTCGGAATCTCTCATGAAAATCATGGTGCTATCGCTGGTGATCTTGTAATGGTCGGCACTATACATATCGACCGGTGATGCGATAAGTCTGCCATCGTTTTTAAATTCTATATATTGAGGATTTACAGGATCTGCCTTTTGCCATTTGCCGCTGCCGTTACCGGGATCGGCGAAAGATTCCTTTAGTATCCATTTTCCAACAAGACTATTATTTTCAAATAAAGGATTTTTTTTACACGCTACAAATCCAGTTAATAATAACAACAATAATATAGATCTCATAGGTTGAACTTCTTTTTGTACCTGATCGTTTTCCTAAACAGATCGTTGCATCTTCTTTAAAATAAACATTCGCTCTTTTATTTTTTCAGAAGGAATAACACCTACATTTAAAAGACCAAAACTTAAGCTATGAAATTAATTACGCGATTGCTGCCAATCCTTGGCATGTACATTATCCTCACTTCATCTGTTTGTATTGTAAAACCAATTGTGCCGGTTGCCAATGGAGAAACGATTACAGCTCCGGGGAAAGTAATAAAGTTAAAAAAACATAAACTCAATTTTTTTCAACGATTTATTGTAAAACTTTATCTTAAAAAACATAAACTTTTAGAAGATAACCAGGCCGATAAATTAGCGTCAACTTCCCTATGGCTTGGAATAGGGGCTTGTGCGGCGTTGTTACTTGGTTTATTTATTCCATATATTATACTCGCAGCTATACCATTAGGAATTGCGGCGATGATAACCGGAGGCGCGGCGATACGAGATAAGACATCATTGGTTGGGAAAGCGAGAACAGGCAAGGGACTAGGGCTCGGGGCACTGATTGCTTTTGGTGTGCTACTTATAGCTGCTTTGATTATTGTTGCGGCGTGGGTCTCCGGAATTTGAATAGAAGCATTTAGATGGTATGGATATTTAAGGTTTATTTGCCATCATACTTTCGCTTATGAATGTAACAGGCGTTTCTACAAGCAATACATCAGCGGTAATGCCCCCATAGTTCCACCAGTCAAAGCTGACTTGAAGCAGATGAAATATTTCTTACCGGCCTGAAGGTTTATTTCGAAATCGTGTTCGTACCAAATAGTTCCTTCATAACACAACGATTTTTCTTCCTGTGAATTCCATTCGCCCGGTACATTCATGGTGGGCGATTTTGCAAAATCGTATTCAATCAATTCTGATTTTGATTGTTGTGTTTTATTTTTGAAAAAGTTATTGCCGCCAGTTTCATATGGGTCTATGATATAATGCCAACGGCCATCGAGGTTTTGTACATTTCGCGAGTCAATATTTTGGATGATGTCTATTTGTGAAAAGGAAAGGAACGGTGTAAAGCAAATTATGAGAAGCGATACAAGCTTTGTCATGGTAAAAAAGATGGTAGGTGAATTATGAATGCAATTAATTTTCCTGTTTTCCTTTTTTTCATGGCTCTTTTATAGCGGAAAGTCTGCCTCATCTCCGAAGGTTTTTTTCAGCAGATGATGTATAAAGGAAGCATAGGAGGGGAGATTGGGATGTTATACCATTCACCTCATTTAACTTATGTCCGGTTCAATTCATTTAATTTCGGCACATATTATTAAGCTCAATTCTTATTACAGATCATGAAACCTGGAAATTACATTCGGCTATTGTTTACCATTATTATATTCTTTCTTACAAAAGAGGTAAGCTCACAAATTAAATATGTATGGGCATTGGGTGATGGGGAAAAAGTATTTCGCGACGACCTGGATCATACAAACAAAAAGGGCAACTTTACCTGGGATGGTAAAGCCATTCATTTAAAAGGTTTGTTCAACGAAGTGCTCGCTTTCCAGGTAATTGCAGAAACCGCTGATGCGCCTGTAAAAAATATTGAACTATCAGTAGCATTATTACTAAATAAAAAAACAGGTGATGTCATTCCTGGCAATACTTTAAAATACGGCCCGGCCGGTACTATTGAGATTTTTACAGAACAGTACCTGCAGGTAAAAGACTCAACACCGCCGAATTGGTTTTACGGTTCTCCCGCTGCAGCGCCT
>JBDTVF010000334.1:0-3780 GCA_040007325.1 Ginsengibacter sp.
GAGCTTGATGATCTTTTATCTCAAAGAGAAAAAATTAATATTCGCCTGCAACAAATTATTGACCAGCAAACAGAACCATGGGGCGTAAAAGTTACGCACGTGGAAGTGAAGCAAATTGATCTTCCGCAGGAAATGCAACGTGCCATGGCCAAGCAGGCCGAAGCAGAAAGAGAGCGCAGGGCAAAAGTAATTTCCGCGGAAGGTGAGTTCCAGGCTTCGCAAAGACTTAGTGATGCTGCAAAAATTTTAAGTGAACAACCGAGCGCACTTACGCTACGCTATCTTCAAACCTTGCGTGAAATTGCTACAGAAAATAATTCCACTACCATCTTCCCTGTTCCAATTGACATTTTAAAACCTTTTATGAAGATGAATGAGGATGAGCAACGTAAAAAGGATTTGTCTTAGTAAATAGTTGTATTAATCGCGCCTGGGTCATCATCTTTTCCCTGCTTATTAAGCCGGATCTTCAATTCTTTATTCTTTACCGCTAGTTTTGTGTCCAGCCTTATTCGTAACGCAAAATTTGCCCACTATAATTTTTTTTCTTATACTTTGCCGGGCCTGCGCAATAGTGCAATCGCATAAATTACTATACAGGTGATCCTTTTGGTAAAACCTTTAAACGTCAATTATGAATATCTGGGACACAATATATTTTAATAACTCCCTGCGGGACTGGACAATAGCCGCAGGTGTTGTCATTGTTGGATTTAGCTTGGTAAAAATCCTACGGCTACCGGTACTTAAAAGATTTAAAAAATGGTCTGAAAAGACTTCAAACTCTTTTGATGACTTTATTGTACTGGCAATCGAAAAAACCGTAATCCCCTTCCTGTATTTTGTAGCGATATATGGAGCCCTGCAATACCTAACTTTCAGCACCCGTGTAAATCACATCATTCAGGTGGCGATGATGTTTATCGTTACATTTTATATTCTGAGATTGCTATCGACAGCGGTACAATATTCCATTTATACCTTTTTAGGAAAGCAGGAAGACAGTGAAATAAAGCAAAAGCAGGCACGCGGGCTTATCCTTATCTTTAAAGCCATTATCTGGATTGTGGGACTTGTATTCCTGATGAACAATCTCGGCTACAATGTGACTACTATCATTACAGGTTTAGGTATAGGTGGTATCGCAGTAGCATTGGCTGCACAAACCATATTGGGCGATCTCTTCAGCTACTTCGTTATTTTCTTTGACCGGCCATTCGAAATTGGTGACTTTCTTAAAGTGGACGATAAGGTAGGCAGCGTTGAATATATTGGAATTAAAACGACAAGGATAAGGGCGATCAGTGGTGAGCAATTAATCTTTTCCAATAAAGACCTTACTGATTCAAGAGTACATAATTTTAAGAGGATGGAAAGAAGAAGGGTAGTTTTTAGCATTGGCGTTACCTATCAAACCACTGCAGAACAATTAAGAAAGATCCCGGAAATTATTAAAGGCATTATAGAAAATATAGAAGGCGCCACATTCGACAGGAGCCATTTTTCAGAATTTGGTGATTTCAGTCTCAACTTTGAAAGCGTGTATTACATAGCCGGTCCGGATTATACCGAATACATGAACCGCCAGCAAAAGATCTATTTAGAATTATTTCAAGCTTTTGAGCAAGAAGGAATTGAGTTTGCTTATCCAACACAAACATTATTTGCAGCTAATGCTTTCGCAAAAATTAAGGATGGGGAAATGGTTGCAGAAAACAATCATTAGTAAAAAATTGCAAACACCTGTCCTGTTACGTTAGCCTGTCAGATGATCAGTCTTACACCTCCAAGGTCGGAGACGCGATGTGTAAAATGATCACTCGGGGAACTGATGAACATAAAGTTTTTAGGGATATTCCACTCGCTGCATAACTTATCAATAAGTTCAGGCCCAAAGACGCCTTCAATTTTTATATACTCAATTTTAAGATCAGGATAAGCCCGGTCAAGCGTTTCAAAATCACGCAAAAAATCTTTGGATAAATGCCTGTCTTCATTAAGAACAGTAACAATCTTCAGGTTCCTGGTGATCTCATTTTCCTTTACATAAATAATCACTTTATTAAGAATAGAGATATCGTCTCCCTTTGTAAAATAAACAAACACCTGCTTGTTAAGTTTTCTCATTTCCCGTGTAAGGTGCAGCCTGCTTATAAGAGATACCCGTTGTATGCGATCGAAGAAATTATTGGCAATAACAAGCAAATATTTTAAAACGGCATTTCTTCTTAAGAACAGGTAAATGATTAAAATTGCCGGAAGAAAATATTGCAGAAAGACAACAAGATAATCCGGGTGCAATTTTACATTACCATACAGTGCCACCATTATTGCAAAAATGGCAAGGCCCACTGCAAATTCTGAGGCATATTCCGGGCGGGGTAATCTTGATCTTTTAATTTTTAATAAAAAATTTCCAAATCCAAAATAGATCATCACTGAAAGGAAAGAAATGGTATATACACCCGCAAGTGGCCCCAATTCGCCTTCGGTAATAAACAACACCGAAAGGCATAACAGGAAAAACAAGATCAATATTCTCGGCGAGCTTCCTTTACTGTTTTCTTTAAGTAAAAATTGAGGTAAAATTCTGTCAAGTGTCATACGTTTCAATAAGCCACCAACTCCCACGAACGAGGTAAGTACCGCACCGCTCAATACCAAAACAGCATCAATAGAAATAATAACTGCCAGCCAGGCACCGCCGGTCTTTCCGCCCATAAAAGAAAGTAACGCATCCTGATTTTCATGTACCCGGTCAATAGGTAATACCATCACGGCAAGTAATGCAATTGTAGGATTAAGTATTGAAACCGCCACCCACATATTGCGAAGCGTTTTTGGGAACACTCCAGCCTTTTGCTCTTCAACAAAATTTGCAGAGCTTTCAAAACCAGATATGCCCAGCATCGCTGTACTAAAGCCAAGAAATAAAACGGTGAACAGGCTCCCTTTTATGGGAGCATGAAAATTAATGCTTGCAAGATCGAAACCATTTACCGCAACAAAATATATAGCGCTACCTATCAGCAAAAGCATTACCGTTAAGTGCGTAACAAATATGATGATAGCAACAATTGATGATTCGCTGATTCCGGAAATGGTAAGAAATAAAAAAATGATGAGTACAACCATCGTCGCAATTATCACTGGTATAAAAGAAAAAATACTGTGCAGGTATTTCATAGCTTCTGTTGCCGAGATCACGGCAGTAGCCATATAAGAAAGTATAGTAAGGCAAGCCGCGACAGAAGCATTGCTTTTGCTGGTGGTATTGAGCAGCACATTATAGGCGCCACCATTTAGCGGTAATGCGCCCACTACTTCTCCATATATTTTTCTAAAAAGGAATAGTACACCCGATACAATGAGCAACGCAATGAACGCATATTGCCCTGCGTATGCAATGGTAAGCGCTGATACATATAAACATGACGAGGTGATATCATTACCGCAAATAGCAGTCGCTGCAAGTTGTCCAAGCTTTTTGGGATGGTGCTTTATCTGATCACTCATAAATTAATACAGTCTTTCACTTTATTCAGTAGGATAAACTTTATGCCCAAAACTAAGCCATAGATTTTCTGCTGTGAGGAAACTTTCGCAATAGCGATACTCGCAAGATACGCAAATATGGAGAAGGGGCTTTTTGCCACAGCCATCAATATTTATACAAGTTCAAAAGGCAACCGCAGAGAGCAAGAGAAGCAGAGGTCACGCGGGGGCAAAAACATTTTCTTTGTCTTCTCTGCGTTAACTCCATTTACTCTTTTCTCTGCG
>JBDTVF010000335.1:0-3779 GCA_040007325.1 Ginsengibacter sp.
AAGTGATGTTTTTGAATTCGATAATTTTTACAGAACTGTAAGAAAATTTGGTATCGAAACTTATTTGCTTTAAGCGATAAAAGTTTTTGCCATCCAGGGGCATATCATCTTTAAAAGTATATTCAGCCCCGGCGCCTGAATTACTATGTGTACTTATAAATCCAATCGAATCAAAACGAATTCCATCGGCACTTCTTTCAACAGCAAAGCCGCGATTGTTGCTTTCAGAATAGGTTTTCCATTTCAGTAATACATTGTTATCCGTGTTTTTTATCACATTGAGTTCTATTTCGGTAACCGGCAATGTAGCTGGCCCACGCTTAAATTGCAACATCCACTCGTACACATGCAAACCATAAAAGGGATTATATGTAGAATCCCATGCGTTGTGCTGGGTATCATGAAAGATGGTTATTTTGGCCAGCGGACTTGGAGGTGGCATGGAAGCATTTATCCAGTTCACATAATCAATAGTAGTGGTATCGATAGGTACTTGAGGGTCGCCATCGTTGTGTGTGGCCCACACAGCAATATTGCCTGCGGCAATGTTCTGAGCTTTTACCGGATCGGCGTAGGAGCCCCCGGCGATAGGCACCATCGCTGCAATGCGATTGGCATTTGCCAAACTATAACCGGTGTAATCCCATAAAAGGCCGCCACCAAGGCTGATGCCTGTAAGGTAAATTCGGGTAACATCCACCTGGTAGTGCAAGATGGCGTAGTCAATTACATCATTGATAGTTTGTTGGGTAGCAACGCCTGTAAACTGCGGAAATAAAATAATAAATTGTTGTGCCTGGCCATTCACCATAAATGACGTTGGAAAAATCCCCTTTTCCATTAACCATCCCGTACTTCCATAGGGTTCTAATACATAGTGAAGCTGAATCGAGCTTCCATCACCGTTTTCACCATAGCCTCCGAAGCAAAATAAAAGCGGATATTTTTTATTACTCGTGCGATCATAGCTTTGCGGCAAATATTCATAATAGCCGTTTGATTGGGCAGTTGTCGTAATATAATGCGGCGTAAGTGTTTGCGAATAAAGATTTGGAAAATTGGATATAGTCATAAAAATTATGACACATGCTATAGAAATAGTCTGGTTAAATTTCATAACCCTTAAATGAAAAGATTGAATAAATACGTGCAGGAATCGAAACTTTAATTTCGTTTTTCTTTGGGATATAGTAATAAAATTATGAAATTTTCAATAAGACAACAGCAAGAAAAATTTTGACAATAAAAAAGCAATCGATCGCCGCGCTTAAAGACGGAAACCGATTGCTCAAAAGTTTAAATCGAAAGCCTGGAAAAACGATGCTTAGTTTTTCAGGAATCTGAATTTGATATCGTTTATACCGTCAGAAATAATTGCTGAATAAATTCCCGCGGACAATTTTTTTACTGGCACTATAGATGTGCCGCTTCCGGTAATTGATCTTTTCATTATGAGTTGACCTTTCACGTTGTAAATATTCAGTTGTGCATTAGTAAGCGCGAACGAAGTATTGATGTTTAAAATATCACGAACAGGATTAGGGTAAATATTTACATAACTCGCATCACCAAGTTGCACAAACTTTATAGTGCTAAAATGGTATGTATTGTCAAGATTCACTTGCTCAAGACGATAGAATAGCTTGCCACCTGAAGGGGACTGGTCAACGAAATTATAGTTTGCACCCTTATCTCCCACACTTAAACTGGACACAAAACCGATCGAGTCAAAAGTAATCCCGTCGCGGCTTCTTTCTATTATGAACCCTTTATTGTTAGTTTCACTATAAGTTACCCAATTTAATTCAGCGGTACGGGTGTCCTTTTTCCTCGCGTTGAAATTTAAGCCGGTTACAGCAAGTGTACTGTTTGCTGTAGTGTATTGAAGCATCCATTCATATACATTCTTTCCGTTAGGCCTGAAATTTACGTCATACGTTTGCGTCCATGCATCGTGGCTATTGCTTTGAAAGATTGTCTTAAGGGCTAATGGATTTGGGGGTTGAGGAACTGTGTCAATTGTATTTACATAATCGACTGTATAAAAAACGGGCACCGTTGGATCGCCACTGTTGTGAGTTGCCCACACGGCGATATTAGCTGCGGCAATATTCACACACCTATAGTAAGCTGGCCATGATGCACCGGCAATCGGCACCATGGCGGCAATTCTTTTCCCGTGGTTGATATCATTACCTGCATATTCCCAAACTGCTCCGCCACCCATGCTAAGACCTGTGAGATAAATCCTTGTGGTATCCACATTGTAATGGGCAATTGCGTAATTGATAATATCATCTACTTCCCTGTCACCGGGCCAATCGGTAAATTGCGGTGATAGTATAACGAAACTGAAACTTTTTCCATTTACTGAAAAAGAATTCGGGAACGCATTTTGATTGATAAGTTTTGGTGGGCCATGTTTTAATACACGTGGTAATTGGCCAGGATTTCCATTTCCCATTTCACCACTTCCATGAAAAAAGATCATAAGAGGAACTTTCTTACCTGTATTTGAATATCCTTGCGGCAAATATTCATAATACCCTTTTGATAAGGGCGTCATGGAAACATATTTGGCTGTTTGCACTTGCCCAAAGGTTCCGGCTGATAAAAATAAGAGGACTACAGGCAAAAAATACCTGGCGGCTAAGACGAGTTTTTGATTTTTCATTAGTTTTAACATTTAACCAAAAATCAGTCCAGAATAGCCGATATTAAAAAAGAAACATAGTTACATTTACCATAAATGCGATTTTTCGGCAAATTAAGTGGCGCATATGCGCAATATTTAGATGAATTCAAAAAACAACATCAATCGAAAAAAATCTAGAAAATAACCGGATAGGTCGAATGAAATTAATTCACCGTAAAACTTGCAGGGACAACTAAGGTCTTGCTTGTAAGAATTGTGAGACTTGTACCCGGCGTAACTGCATAAGGGATGTTTAAAAGGCATTGACCGCCGGGAATGTTATTGATTATAATTTCGCTTCCAAGATTAGTTGGTTGAGGAGGCACAAGATTATTTTCCCAATTTGCCGGAATATTCCAATTGCCGTTGCCTGTGAAAGTATAAGTAACTGGCAAATCCTGTACAGAATTGGGCGAATGAGTTGCATCGGTCTGTGAGGGCTTTGGTTCTATTACTTTTAAGCCTGTAATGACTCTGGTTGTTGGCGTTGTCTGTCCAAAAGCAACGTAAGAGGTAGCGGTGAATAACATAAGAGCAAGTAAATATTTCATCGGGTGGTATTGAGTCTCTAAAGTTAATAAGATTTTCGTTATCAGGAATAAGTGGTGAAAAAAATGCTTAACAAGTTCTTGCGATTGCTCATATCAATTAGTAACGTTTAAGGCTCCCTGCACCACAAACTTCTTTCCGGGCATTACCGTAAGCGAAGTGCCAATGGTAACATTATAAGTTATATTCAATGTGCATTGGCCGCCCGACGAATGATCAATTACTATTCTACTGCCAGGCCCTGTTGTAGAAGGTGGGATAAGCCTGTTAGACCAGTTTGCCGGAGCATTCCAATTGCCGGTACCGGTGAACATATATGATACTGGTTCTTCAGAGAGCCAAATGCCGTTGATGGACGAGGAGTCTGCGCTAGCTCCCGCATAGGGTAACTGATATAAATCCTCCAGGGTTCTTAGAATATTATAATGGGTCAGAGGCTGACTGTAGCTCCCCCCTTTTACATCTGCGCCAATAAATAAGGTGAGTACCTGGTTTGACTGCGCATAATCGTCTTCGTCAAAGGTTAATACGAAAA
>JBDTVF010000336.1:0-3739 GCA_040007325.1 Ginsengibacter sp.
TATCCAACAATTGATACTCCCAAATGACATTATATCTATACAAAAATTTTACCGGGCAATGATGATTTTAAACTTCTATATGAATTAAAAATACCGTCTTATTTACATTGGAAAATTTAGTAAATTCTTTCTAATTGTTAAAAGTGGCAATATAAAAGTGCCAATAGCGGCAAAACATTATTTGCTTTTAATCGAGTCACGCACTTGTTATACTGCTTTAACAAAAGTCTTCAACAAGAATTTAAGACGATTTGCGAAAAGTTATTACCTGCGAAAATGCCAAAACATTATTTATTAACTAACAAAAAATTACAGTTATGAAATCAGTAGAAGAGGTTGTTGAAATTAAACAATCAGTTGAAAAAGAAATAATGTCAATGAAGGGTGTCACCGGCATTGACGTTGGTTACAAGTACAAAAATGGAAGACGTACTTCCGAAGTGTCCATACGGGTGCATGTAGCAAAAAAAATGAAAACGGTTCCTAAAGGGCAAAGCATTCCAAAAGAAATCGAAGGAGTTAGCACCGACGTGCTGCAAGATGTTTTTGAACCGCAATGGCTAAAAGTAAAAGAGGATGAAGTGATCGCGTTTGCTGATGTTGCTTCTTATTCACCTTTGATCGGCGGTATCAGTATTGGACCCGATCGCGTGATAGGCGGTTACGTTTATGTGGGAACACTTGGTGCGCCAGTCATTGACAAGACTAATAACAAAACGGTGATGCTGAGTAATTTCCATGTTATGTGCGTGGATACTAACTGGTCAGTAGGGGATATCATGGATCAGCCAGGCAGGGTAGATGGAGGTACCATTGCCAATCGTGTCGGTACTTTAAAAAGATCATCATTGAGTGCCCATGTTGATGGGGCGATCAGCGCAATTGATGCGGGCAAAACCACCAAGTGCCAGATAAAGGATATTGGAAATATCAAAGGAACCGCATCCGCAGTATTAAATGCACCCGTAAGAAAAAGAGGGCGCACTACATTACTCACCTACGGTTTTGTAGATGCCATCAATGCGACCTTAAGCGTTGACTATGGCCCGGGGTTGGGTACAAAAACTTTCACCAATCAAATTGGTGTCAGGCCGGATGTATCGCACAATCCCAAGTTTAGTGATCATGGAGATAGTGGAAGTGTAGTAGTAGATGCTAATAATAAAGTTGTCGGTCTTTTGTTTGCTGGTAACAGTTCAGGTTACACGTACATGAATCCTATCAATTTTGTATTGAGTGAGCTCAATATTAAGCTTTGTACGGCTACTGTAGTGAAGCCCACGAAAGAATTTAAAGAATTTAAAAATGAGAAGAACGAAAAGATTGAAATAAAGGAAGCCAAGCATGAAAAGATCGAGTTTAAGGAGTACAAGATTGAAAAGCTGGAGCATAAGGAGTTTAAAGACGGCAAGTCAGAATTTGAGCTACCAAAACTTATTGAAACGAAAATTCCTGGTATTGGATTCACGTCTGCAACGGGCGCCGGTGATTCGGATGTCGAACAAAGGCTAGCGGCAATCGAAGCAGCATTGGGAGAAATGAGTGCATTCATTTCCCAAAATATAAGACCGGATCTTTCCCACGGCGCTTATACTAACGAAGAAGAGTAATAATTACCGAACCGGCAGCAATGCTGCCGGTTCGGTATCAAATTGAAAAGCTATGTTTTTATTATTTTGTTCTAAAACTGACCTGGAGGCTATTTGGTTATATAAAAAGCTTACCGCTAAAATAGATTTCGATTCGGAAATTTTATTTGCAGAAGATCTATACGACTGCAAAGGCTGGATGCTTCGGGTTAATAACAGTATGAGTTTTGCTGAAGTTGTATCGCCGGCAGGTAGAAAGATAAACACAGAAAATGTTACCTTATTTATTAACCGGGTTAATAATTTGAACCATCCTTTTTGGGCAAAAAAAGAAGTTAGCGAGCGACAATATTTTCACCAGGAATGGAACGCCTTCCTGCTCGGATGGCTACAGGCATTTCAGCCTGTATTAATTAATAAAATTTCACCTACCTCATTTTCAGGCTTTGGTGGTTCGCCATTGAGATGGTCATTGATGGCGCGAAAAGCAGGATTTATTTTGAAACCACAAAGCTACTTATCGGCGAGCAAGAACATCGAGTACCTGTTTACTTCGCAGGTATCAAAGAGGTCGCGCTCATTGCTTGTTTACCGTCGCAAAGTTTATTGCGATTTGGACTTAGCAGGCCTTTCAGGGAAATGCCTAAGGTTGGCTTCAGTTTGTGAATGCGATCTGCTGGAAGTATTTGTTGAAAAAAAGAGAGACGGGCATTTTAAATTTATTACCGCTACGAGCTTGCCTGCATTTAGCAAATTTTCGCAAAGTTTTGTCCAGGCTTTCCGTCACTCCGTCATCGAAGCCCAGGAAAACATACCTCACGAAAAAAAAATTGAAAATCTAATTAACTCTTTATAAAATTAACTCGTTATGATACTTGTTTGTGGAATACCATCCGAGCCACCAATTGAATTGCTCACAGATGAACTGGACATTATTGGGGCAAAATATGTAATGTGGAACCAGCGCGAATTCAATAAGACTGACATATCTTTTTTTCTTACTGCTGAAGGTCGCATAATCGGAACGCTCCAGTATGGTGATCATGAATACGACCTTGAAAAATTTACGGCAATATATTCGCGGCTTACAGATTGGAACACATTGCCGGAAATAGAGAACGACAGCAGTGCTGCACTCAGGAAAAAGTGCGAGCATATACATGTGCTGTTGCAATTGTTTATAGATAATTCATTCGCCCGGGTGATCAATCGCTCGGAAGATATGATGAGTAATAATAGTAAGCCTTACCAAATGTTCCTTGCAAAAGAAGCAGGCCTGAACATACCGGATACTTTAGTTACAACCAATAAAGAGATGGCTCTTGATTTTTATGAAGAGAAACAAAAGGACCTTATTTATAAATCGATCAGTGGCACGCGGTCCATCGTGCAAAAGTTAAAAGAAGATGATCTCCCCAAACTTGATAAATTATTCTTCTGCCCCACGCAGTTCCAGGAATTTGTAGAAGGTCAAAATATGAGGGTGCATGTGATTAACGAAAATACTATTGCAACATTGATCGATTCAAAAGCTACAGACTATCGCTATGCTGCAGCAGGCGGCGGTGAGCCTGCAAAGCTTAATCATACTGAGTTGAAAGCAAAAGATAAATTGCGTTGTATTGAGTTCAGCCGTGATCTTGGTTTATTTTTTAGCGGCCTTGATTTTAAAGAGAATGTTGACGGAATGCTTACGTGTTTTGAGGCCAATCCGATGCCCGGATATAGTTACTATGAGCAATCTGCATCGCAACCGATTGCCTATACGCTTGCCTGTGAGTTACAAAAAATTGATAACGCCATTACATAAGAGTGATCTTTTCTTGCGAGATAACCACTGGAATATTGCCGTATTTTTCTTTAATACCAAGAGCTTTGGCATCGAGTTTTTTATCATCAACAATTACTTTCAGGCATACTTTGTCATGCTCACCCGGCATTGTAGAAACACTCACGCCATTCACTCCTTTTTTTGACATAAGATCTTTTTCAAGCTTTTCCTGCAGGCTTGCTGCTTCATCTAAATGTAGTTGGGAAACTGCCATTGGATATAATTTTAGTTATTTAGAAATTATCTGCAACTATCAAACAAACGGTTAGAAACCGGCTTACACTAACGAAACTCTTTTTCCTTTGAGGTATTTTTCCCT
>JBDTVF010000337.1:0-3735 GCA_040007325.1 Ginsengibacter sp.
TTATTGCTTGCGGCAGGTAGCGATGAAACAGATGAATTTAAAGCGCAGGTCCTAAAAATGTATGAGAATTGGAAAGACAAACAAGGCGCTGTCCAATTGATGAATATTCCGGACAAAAATCATTTTTCTATTCTTGATGACGTTGCGGAACCTGGTTCTCTTCTTCAATCTGCCATCTTTCGTTTAATGGAGATAGAACGTTGAGAATTGTGAATAGGGACGGCGGCTACCCGTCGTGGTTCGTATCCCACGAATCAGTTTCTGCCAATGGCAAAAATCATTCACCTACCACCGAAAAGAAAACAATTCCTTCATAGTTGTCGTCCCAATTTCCACTCCAGTCTCGTAATCCAAAAGTAGCAGTAACAGTAACCGTGTTTCCTGCAATACTGTTGCGTAGCCTTACATCAAGGTTCCCCAGGTGGTGATCATTGCCGCCGGAAAAGGATGCCGAAAATCCTGTCATTATTGCAACAGCCTGTGTAGGATTGGCTGAAAAAGTTACTGTGTTCGATGAACTACGAGGCCCCGTTCCTGACAAAGGCCCAAAGGTTATCTGCCCATTGTGAATTTCCATAAAAAATTATTTTTTTGTTTTTGAATATTTTAATAGTTCTCTTCCTGATGTATCAAGTTTTGTACATTCAATATTATCTCGAGTTCTGTTGATGATGATGGTTTCATCATATTTTTTTCCATCGTGCAACACTGAGACTTTTACAATATTTTCGCCCTCAACTACTTTTGTAGTATCTATAGCGCGGCCCCGGCCAATTTCATGGTCATTAGCGTTATACCATATAATATCAGAAGGTCTTATAACTTTATTAAAGGAGATTACGTTCAGGTTTAGCAATCCCCCGTTAGTGTTTTCATATATGTTCACTTGTATATCGTCTTCATTTTCTTCTTCCAATTCAAGCGTATATTCGGTTATAGTTGTATAAATACCGGTGCTGCATAATACTCGGATTGGTAATTTTTTATTTCTTCCAAAAAAATACAATGGCAGACTTGCTGTTGTTTGAGTACTTCTGCTTTGCAATCCGCGCCATTGGCCATCTGCATCTCTCCAGTGAACCAGGTACCACAATTCTTTATCCTCATAATCTATGGGCTTCCAGGTAATTTTCATTTGCTTCTGCTCTTTCTCTGAAATAGCATTAATTTTTACCTGTGGTGCAGTTACAAGAGCTTCTTCATAAATAATATCTTCATCTTCGTAGACTATTAATTTCTGCGCACCATCATAGTATGGAACAAACTGCCTGAATTTTTTAGGGAAACAATTTCCCTGGCAGTCGCCACAATCGCAATAAAGAGTCTGACAGGTTAAAATGTTACCTTCCGCATCTTGTAACTCTACAGTGAAATTGGTTTCATTTTCCTGTTCATTGACACGCTGAGATGCAAAAACAAAAGAAGGTTCGCGGGTTACTTTTCTTTGCCTGTCAATGGTAAGCCATAAGTACAGCTGCAGTGCATCTTTCTTGGTCCATATGTCATTAGGATAACCAGTGCCAAGGTTTTTGCGTTGAAATTTATTAATATTATCTTTTTTGCTTTGAAAAGTTAATCCAAAAGCTTCGGAAGAAAGCCCGGATGACAACGGGAATGAATTTAACAAGCCCATATAAGTATAAGGACTTACCCAAATTGGTCCCGAGTAACTCATAAAATCAAAGTTGGTTTGCGGCGCAAATACGTTTCCGGATCTTGGGTTATATCCATATTCACCTATACTGTCTGATGCGAATTCTGCATAGTGCGGATAAGAGGAATCCTGGTTAGCTGGGTTGCCGCACCTCGTAGAATTGTCGCAAGGTGCGTGGTTTCTGCCGTATGCATGACCTGTTTCCTGTGTCAATACTCCAAAACCGGTGAAAGGTCCTGCAGCTACTCCTCCGCCTCCACAACCACCTACCTGACCACCATCAAACCCATTTGGCATAAATCCAAAATATGCATCACTTGAGCCACCGCGCAAGTCACGAAGTTTATCTAAAAGATGCGAATAGCCATCACCACAACCATCCTGGATATTAGCCTGTCTCATATCTTCAGAATAATCAAGAGTAGCATATCCTGTAATTAACACCTCTGGAACAGGATATACCACTTCCATAAAGGAGAAAGCAGGATCCCCTGTAATTTGTGCCAGCGTGGGCTCGGCCAGGTCAAGCCCTTGCCCGGTGTAGTGCACAGCTACCGCGTGCATGCGTACCGGTTCGTGCTCCTGGAAAATAATGCTTCGCTGAAATGTGCGTGAGGGAAATGTGGTATTAGATGAATCAAATACCTTGCAGGATAAGTTAAGTTCTCCCTGGCACAAACCTTCGGGAATGTGGAAGTTCAGGGTATGATTCACCTGGCCCCTGTCAATTAAATTGTCTCGCATGGGCGTGATACTATTAAAAGGCGAAAGAACCACAGTTGTGAAGCCTGTATTTATTTCAAGTGTGCCTGATAGATTATTGATTAATGGTAAGCCGGAATTTGCGTCGTAATCGATATATACTCTGACACAAGTATCCTTTCTTGCAATAAGCGGAATTGTGTTATCCGGCATTACATTCGCCGGGTCCAGGTGTCTATCGCTCCTGAAATGCTGTGTAGCCTGGTTAAATTCCAAACCGGTAATTTCAATATCGCCCCTGGGCCGTGGGTCGGTAGCCGAAGCTAAATCTGCAAGCACAACAAACTGTACCGTGCCTTCGTAGTTATCGTCCCAATCGCCACTCCAGTCTCGTACTCCAAGCGTTGCCGTTACATTTACAAGATCACCATCAACAGAAGATTCCACTCTAATTTTTAGATTTCCTACATGATGATCTCCTGTGTCCTGGGAAAATCCGGCTGTATAGCCAGTAATCCCGGCGGTTGCACGCAGCACCTCACGTGGAAAATGAATAGCTGCAGTTCGTTGTTGTGGTCCGCTGCCTCTTACTTTTGAGAAGTTTATTGAGCTTGTACGTATTTCCATAAAATGATTTTTTTCAGTTAAGTCGTTATTATTTTTGGGTCAATACCAAAATGAATTAGAATTTTAAAGCTAAAAATCCTGAACATTTAAACAGTCTTTGATCGAGATCTAATCTCTTGTAAGGCGATAGATCTCCCAGGGGATTTTTTAATGCAGATGTTTTTCAACGAAATTTTATGAAAGATTTCCGGGTGCGGAAATCTTTGAGCGGGTAAGAATAAAAACAATACTTATGTAAAGGTATTTTGCCTGTCATGGGTGCGCAAGGGTATTATCACCTTTTTTTTAAAAGTTTTTTCACCCCCTTTTTAAAATCATTTATACATTACGATACAGGGTGCCTGGACATTGTGTTGAAGCGTCACTAGATTTATTCGTGGCACAGGTCTTCTGTCTTGCGCCGTTCGTAACTTTGTTTTCTGCTGTTATATCTTCGATTTATAAGATAAGATTTGTGAATAGCTTTAAACATTATGAACGCAAAATGTCTACACATATAGAGAGTATACTTGATAATATTCACAGTGGCTGACTGCCGACGATTATTCAGGCGGAGAGAGGTGTGTTTTAAAAATGGCAGGAGATTCCAACACTTATTCTACACATCTAAATTAATTATCTTTATTATAAATATTATCGCTAGCCAGTGTCTAATTATTCCTCATGTTTTTTTATTTTGAAATATTGCTTTTGTGTTGTGCTGTCTCTGCTTTTGCAGCCGGTTATTTCGCAAGTACCTGGCTTATTATCCG
>JBDTVF010000338.1:0-3713 GCA_040007325.1 Ginsengibacter sp.
GAGAAGAAAAAATCATCCCTTCAAAATATGTATTTGATACCGCCGGTTAACGGCTCCCGCTCTTTCGTAAAAGGCCTATTGAAAATTACATGAAACTTGAAATAATCGGATTTAATATAGAAAGTTGCCTGGTTGCACAGCAAGCCGGTGCAGACAGGATAGAGTTATGCGCCAATCCTGGTGAAGGCGGCACCACTCCCTCCTACGGATTTATGTGGTCCGCCAGGAAATTGCTTGACATTGAGCTTTATATTATGATACGGCCGCGTGGTGGCGATTTTCTTTATTCGGACGAAGAATATGAAATAATGAAAACGGATATTGATACTTGTAAAAAAACCAGCTGTGATGGCATTGTGCTTGGAATGCTTAACCAGGATGGAAGCGTAGATAAAAAAAGATGTCAATATTTAATAGACTATGCCTACCCGCTATGCGTTACTTTTCATCGTGCTTTCGACCGGGCTATACACCCAGACCAGGCGTTAGAAGATATTATTGATATGGGATGTGAAAGAATTTTGACATCCGGGCAGCAGCCAAAAGTAATGGATGGAAAAATTTTGCTCAAAGAATTGATCGACAAGGCAAATGATAGAATTATGATTATGCCAGGTTCCGGAGTTACATCTGCCAATCTTGCTGAGTTAGCTGAAAGTACTGGTGCTAAAGAGTTTCATAGCTCCGCAAGTATTATTCATGACTCTGATATGAAATACGATAATGCAGCTATGAAAGAAGATTTAAATCACATTATAGCAAATGGTGAGGAAGTAAAACGAATGAAAGAAATTTTGAAAAACTTAGCGGCATCATAATATTTAAAATGAATTTGCTGGAAACCATTCTGGAAGAACATTCTAAAAAGAACTGCGATAAAATTATTTCATGGGTAGGCACCGACCAAAAACGTTTTGATGAATTATTCCTGCTATTTCTGAATGATGAATATCGCGTAACTCAGCGAGCCTCCTGGCCTTTAAGTTTCTGTACCATAGCACACCCTTTTTTAATTGAAAAAAAACTTGACAAGCTATTAAGAAATTTAAAGAAGCCCGGATTGCATAATGCTGTTAAAAGAAATACCGTCAGGCTGCTTCAACACGTGAACATTCCCGAGCAAAATGAAGGCGTTGTAATGGAGATTTGTTTTGAATACCTGGAGTCGCCAAACGAAGCAGTAGCGGTCAAAGCTTTTGCACTTAATACTCTATCCAAACTTGCAAAAAAATATCCTGAAATATCCCCTGAAGTCAAACTGTTGATCGAAGACCAGATCGCACATCAGTCAGCCGCTTTTAAGGTAAGTGCCAGGAGATTTCTTAAAGAATTCAGTTAAGATTTCTTTTATGAAAAATCTTTACTTCTGATCCTTTCGCCATAAAAACCGAAGATGGCTCTGCGGTATTTAAGAAAGAAAATTCTTCGCCGTAAAGATTAGTAAAGTCGCAATCAATTTTATAATTCAATACCGGGAAAATTTCCCAGCGCTCATGGTTAACTTCATAGGCGCTGGTCCTGTTGGCTTTTACTTTAGTAAACCCCCAATAATGTTCGGCAATAAATTCTTCCTCACTTCCCTGGCATATAGGGACTGATTTTTTTTCTGAAAGTGTAGCGAGCCTGTTCCATTTATTCCCGTGCCTCCATTCATATTCCGTTTCGAGACCACTACTTATTTCATTATGTGCATGCTTCATTTTTGCGGTTACATACTTTTCACTATAGAGACTATTTGCAATTAAAGTGATAGCGGGCCGCGGTACAATTTCTTTTATAAATGTTACCCCCCGCTGCCAATTGCCATTATCATTATGCTTCACATAAAACCTTAGATTTACTTCTTCAAAATTTACGTGGTAGGGAATACTGTAACCCTTTATTTTGGTATTCAAAAACATAAAGCCAACAAGACTTACATATGTTTCGTCCTTAAAAAAATCTAATTCAGTTTTATAAGGAAGATAGGGTGCGAGTAATTCAGGCGGCACCACATAATTTGCCATAATCAGGTTATTCCATGCTGCGTGTAAAAAATGTGATTCCATGTTATTGTGCTTTGGGCCGGTAGAAAGGACGGAGAATTAACCGTAAGTTCTGATCGTAAGTAATGTAATTATATATCCAGTTACTGAAAACAGAGAGCTTATTTTTTACCCCAAGTAATAAAAACAAGTGAAGCCCCATCCATATCATCCACGCAAAAAAACCTTTAAAATGCAAATGAGGTTTTGGGATGTCCACCACCGCGAGATTACGGCCTACAGTAGCCATCGATCCCTTGTCGTGGTATTCAAACTCTTCAACATCGCCCGGCTTCTTTATTGATTTCAAAAGATTTTTTCCTAATTGCTCCCCTTGCGCTATCGCCACAGATGCCACCTGTGGATGCCCTTTAGGGTATTTCGGCGTTTCCATATAAGCAACATCTCCTACTGCATATACATCCTGAAAACCTTCCACCCTGTTGTACCGGTCCACCTTTATTCTATTACCTTTTACAACCAGGTTTTTATCGACCCCTTCGGGAACATTGCCCTTGATACCTGCCGCCCATATTACCATGCAGGAATCTATGCGTTCACCATTTTGCATTTCGACTGTTTTACCATCATAATTTTTTACAATGGTTTCAGTCTTTACAATTACTCCGAGTTTTTTCAAATATCCAAGGGAGTTATTACTGGACTTTTCCGACATCGCCGATAGCGTCTCCGGGCTTCCTTCCAATAGATAGATTTTCATTTTCTTAAAATCTATCTCGGGGTAATCCTTCGGAAGCACAAAGCGACGCATATCTGCAATTGCGCCACTCATCTCCACACCCGTAGGACCGCCGCCGACTACCACTACAGTTAAAAGGTCTTCCAGATCTTTATCCGTTTTTGCATACAACGCCTCTTCCATATTATTTAGCAAACGGTATTTTATTTGCAAAGCCTCTACTGTAGTTTTCATCGGAAAGGTATTCTTCACAAGTTCAGCATTACCGAAAAAATTTGTATCAGCACCGGTGGCAATCACAAGCGTATCGAATTCATAAACCTCTTCATCAGTAATTACTTTTTTGCTATTGACATCAATAGATGTCACAATTCCCATCCTGAAGTGAATGTTATCATTTTTATGAAATGCTTTACGCAGTGGGAAGGATATGTCACTAGCATCGAGACCCGCAGTGGCTACCTGGTAAAACAATGGCTGAAACTGGTGAAAATTAAAACGGTCAATAAGAGTAACGTCAAATTCTTTTTTGTCAGTAAGTTTTCTTGCAAGTTTCAATCCTCCAAAACCGCCTCCAATTATTACAACTTTCATACACTTCTGAAATTTGGACCTTAGATATAAGAAATGCCCAATGGCAATTATTGTTTTTAATACAATAATCTTACCTTAATTGTTTCCTTCACCTTTTTGAGAAGTTCTAACGCATTCCCTGAAATATTTTTGCTTACATCAAGCACGACATAACCAATGTCATCATTGGTCTTCAAATACTGCCCGAGTATATTTATTTTATTCTCAGAAAGCTTTGTATTAATCTCTGAAAGAACACCTGGAACATTATTGTGTATATGAAGAATGCGATGGGTACCTTCCTGCGGTGGCAGGCTCAATCCCGGCGTGGTGTGCGATCCGTTAGTGACGCCTTTTTCCAGGAAATTAAAAAGTTTATTGCTTACGTCCTCGCCAATATTAAGTTGCGCTTCCTC
>JBDTVF010000339.1:0-3692 GCA_040007325.1 Ginsengibacter sp.
ATAAATTTAATTACTTTCTTGGCCTTCTCCCCTTGCTATCTGTAGTATCACAAAAATAAAAAAATAGTGCTGTCCTGAGTTTGTAACTCAGGATTCATAAACTTCACACTATAACAAGAAATGACAAAATACATTCCCCCGTGGCCAAAATTTTATACCCCTTTATTCATATGTCTTTTAAAATTAAAGTAAGTATCCTGAGTGGCAAACCCAGGAAAGCACATCTCTTATTATTTAAGGATTCTATGATTAGCCAATTGGACTTATTGCATTTTTAAAAGTTGCTACGGGTAGCGGGGGAAATTGTCAAGTACCAATATTCCTTGCAATTCGTAATAGTCCTCTGGAACGTCAATCTTGTTGAACTTGTCATCAAAAGGTCCTTGAATGTTACTAAGTGCCCAAAAGCGATTAGAACATAACTGAATTGGTTTTGTGTCAACGCTTGGACAAAGCTGTATACAGAGTTCGTAAAACCCACCGCATCGTAGTTCCTTGTCCAGGAATAATGTTTTAGTATCTGTCATTAAGGACTTTCAAATATGGTTGCACCCAACAATTAAATTTATGATATTATATTCCATCAACGTAAAAAAATGACTGTTCATATTTATCATTGTCATTGCTATCGGAGGCGAAGCCCATGTCATTATTTTGCCATGAAAATGGATTCATCCTTTTATAAAGTGACATAGCAGCAAAACTTTTATTCATGCAAATTTAGACATCGACTTGTTCACTTCCAGCAGTCCCAACTTTCCGCTTTAATTGAGAAACCCGGATGACTTTAAATTTCTATGAGTTAACTTTCCATCTCAAAAAAAAGGGATAAAATATTTTTTCTGGAAGAACATTAATTGCAGTAAGCTGTTAATATATAAAATGAATTCTATGACTAATGAGAACAAAAAAAACTTCCTGAATCACAAGCCGCTTACTTCAGCGGCACTGGAAAATTTGCGTCAAAAAGGATATAAGTATGTACAGGTCCAGGGCTTTACAATTGATCATCATGCTGAGTATACAGAGCCGCATTACCTTATGCTGGTACCAATAAAAGACTTACCAACTGACCGTGCGAAAATGGATATTTATGAACCAATTGATAGCGAGTTGATCAATTCATGGATTGGTGCAGACCCTGATGAAAACAGGCTGGAGATTTTCCTGGCTTCCAACCACAATTAAACGTTCTTTCAATTTTTCTCCCTCAATTATTTTGGGCTCGTAGTAACTGAGCCTGCCCCGTAGTTATTCTTTTTATAAGTATCATATTGTGGTGTACTACTCCCTAAACGTGTATCTATGTACACATGAGCTTGTTGTGGTGTTGCAACTGGCGCTGGTTGTTCCTGTATCCGGGTCACCGGCGCTGGGTTATTTACAATGGCAGTAGGCGCATTGGTTTTCTTTGATATACCTGTGGTTGCTGCGGGCGCTGCAGGTGTTGTAGCAGAATTGTCGATTACGTTGTTTGTTGCAGTCATACTTGCAGCGACAGCAGAATCATTTGCCGCCTGTGAGTTAGCCTTTAATTGACGAAATGCGCTTAGCTTAGGATGAGTTGCGCTGTCAGATGTTTGAGACAATGCCGAAAATGATATCAAAAGGCCGGATATCATTAAAGGCATCAATTTATTTTTCATAAATGAAGAGTTTTTATCAGATAAATAGACATAAAAGATTATGCCCCTATAAATATCGCACAAAATATGCCTGTATAGATGTCTGGCTTAAAAATTAAATAAACATTATGGATAGGAGGAATTTGAAGTAGCAAATTATACAAAATTCATTTCTGATATTTTTTGAAATCTAAAACGGGTACCGATCAACTTTTACATGCTGTGAGGATCGCAATACACTCACATCCCTGATTTTCCTGCTTCCTCCTGGCTGGCGTATTCGTCTTTGGGGTTAGGTAAAATTTTAAATTTTGAATTTTGCAAAGAAATGACAGAAGATGCCGAGTAAAGGCCAAGCCCGCTTCCTGAGAATGTATAATCCATTAATGTAAGCTTTACTTCATCATCAATAGAGAGTTCGATATAATTACCATAACGTATCAGCCTGAAGTGAAAAGATTTATTGCCATTAATATTAAAAACGCTGGACTGGATATCAGTAAAAATAAAATTCTGGCGCACGTTTGCTTCATTAAATCCCCAGGCTCTTATTTGCAAAAGACCATTTGCCACATCAAATGAAATATAATAGCCATTTCCATCATTATCAATGTCGCTCACAATGCCCAGTTTGCCCATTCCTTCTATTGTAAGAAGCCCTTCCCATATAAATCCATCAGAGGGTTTTTGAAAGCAAAATATTTCATAACCACTTCGTGATTTGCAATTCCATTTTCCAGGTTCTATTTCTAATGATGAGGTTGGGTTGGAGAGCAAACGTTTAACTGTTGCAAATTCACTTTGTTCTATCGTCTTTGTCACCATCAGGTCCCAGCGGTAATAACTTTTTAGCAGTAATCTTCCACTGTCATCGGTATCAAGTTCCTTTGGCGGTGGCAGTACCCGCAGTGCATCTATCTTGCCTGCATAGAAAAAATTAAATATCAACAGGTGATCACCATCCTGAACTGTGCGGGCTGCATAGTTACCCTGCGGCAATAATACGTCGGCATGAAACGAATGATACTCTGCAAAGAATTCAGGGGCAAACCAATAGCGAACTTTAATATCCTCGCGTATAGATCCAATTAGGTAAAATCTGCCATTGAGCTGGAATACGCAGGGGCACTCAATATCGTCATACACCATTGGGTACAACAATGGCGGCAGCAGGCTTACCTTATCATTTGTAATCTTTACAACTCCTACACAGCCACGCCGCGATATAGGTCCGCTAATATTTCTTGCGCATACAAGCAGGTAAACTTCGCCGTTATGCTCAAAATAAAATGGATCACGGAAGCTAAGCCACTTCCTCGGGTTACTGTGTTTGTCTTCATAAAACACGCCCTTAGGCTCAATAGGATAAATATCTTTTTGATTCTTCGTCCATTTCACCAGATCCGCAGATTCGGCCAGTCCTATGCGAGAAATAACACCACGGTCTCTTCTTTGCAGACCGGTATAATACATTTCAAATCTTGTTCCCCGATTAACTACGTGCATAGTCCATAACATGTCGTCGTCCCATTCGCCGGGATCACCAACAAATAAAGCATTGCTTACTCTCTTCCATGACATTCCATCTGTTGAAACAGCATGCGCTATATAATCATGATTAGGAATGATAAGATGAAATAAATGATACACTCCTTCGTGTATAATGACCGTTATGTCACCAATTTCCCAGTCGCTGAATCCTGAACCTGAATACATATTTTCCTGATCGTTTTTTTAAAAATACAAAATAGTGTTAGCCACGGTTTGAAATATAATGTTTGAAATCCGTCATTCCATTTTTTTAACGAAACACAATGTAATAAGCGAAAATGACATGGTACAACGGAGTAGTTATTTTGATTTAGTTAATTTTGCAAATATCATATAATGTGAATAAAGAAGTAATGGATGGATATTATATACAATTATTCAGCCCCCACGGACTAATAAGATTTCAAGATCCCGAGATCGGCAGGGATAAAGATACCGGCGGCCAGGTTAAATATGTTTTAGAGCTTTTAGAAAATCTTTCCCAACATCCGCAGGTTCGCAAGGTTGATCTTTTTA